>JAICJG010000181.1 GCA_025928585.1 Rhodanobacteraceae bacterium | reverse complement strand
GGACCACGGCCCGCGCTGTGATTTCGAACTCTGGTACATCCCTGTCCCTTCGCCGGCATGACCCGGATCAGGTTCAAAGGGTCACCGCGGTCTCTCACCCCCTGAACGGGATGGCAGCGTGCGGTCTCTCAGCTCCTCGTCGGAGCTCCCCTCGGAACGGGATTAATGTAAGCCGATGGCTCGGGGTGTCAACGCGAGGCCGCGCCGGTCGGCACCGCTCACCTGGGAACCTGCCCTGCATCGGGGTCGGAGGAACCGGCCTCGGCACCAAGCGGCGCGGCTGCCAACAGCGCGGCGGGCGGCCGACCATGTTGCAGCCTCTGCCGCTTCGCGACCTGGTAGTAGCCGGCGGCGTAATAGTGGACGGCGCGGTTGTGGTCGCCGTTTGCCGCGCGGTACGCACCGGCGAGATATCTGACGGCGTAGGTCAGGTTGGTGTTGGGGTCACGCAGGCCCGCGGCATCGCCGGTGTAGCCGAGGGCGCGCGCCGTCGCCAGCTTGATCTGCATCAGCCCGATGGCGCCGCCCCGTCCCATCAGCGCCGGACGATAGCCGCTTTCGCGGACGATCACCCGATGCACTAGGGCTTCGGGTATCCCGTTGGCCCGGGCATGGGTCGCGACCAGCGCATCGTATTCGGCATGCTGCGCCCGGACGATGCCCGGACAGCACAGCGCTGCAATGACGGCGAGCCAGGCGAGCGCAGGCAGGCGTTTCATGGATTCGGGCTCCGGCGTGACGGACGTGCCAAACTGGTGCGATCACCGGGGCGGATATGTGGCGAAAACCGGGCTTTGGCATGCCCCGCCGCGGACAAACGCCGATTTACCAAGAATTATGCCTTGGCGTGTTCTGCTCGGGTGCCACCGGCGCAATGCCCGAGCCCCATTTGCCATGACGCTGTCCGTCGCCGAGACCATCCAGGATGCATCCAGACTGCGCGGGCTGCTGCCGCTCTGGGTCGGCATCGCCGTCTACGCGTTGTTCCTGCTCGCCGGGAACCGGCTCCTGATCGATCCCGACACGCTCTGGCAGGTCACCATCGGCCAGTGGATCATCGATCACCACGCGGTGCCGCATACCGACGTCTATTCCTTCACCATGCGCGGCCAGCCCTGGATCTCGACGCAGTGGCTGGCGCAGGTGGCCTATGCGGAGGCCTATTCGGTGGCCGGGTGGAGCGGCCCGGTCGTGCTGGCGGCGAGCGCGATTGCATTCACCTTTTCTCTGCTCACCCGGTTTCTCGATCGCCATCTCGGCGAGAGCAAGACCCTGGTATTCGTGGCCGCGGCACTGGCACTGACGGTGCCGCATCTGCTGGCGCGGCCGCATGTGCTGGCAATGCCGGTGATGGTGGCGTGGACGGGCGGGCTGATCGCGGCCGCCGACCGGCGCGCAGCGCCATCGTTCCGGCTTTTGCCCTTGATGATCGTGTGGGCGAATCTGCATGGCGGCTTCGTGCTCGGGCTGGCGCTCATCGTTCCCATTGCGATCGATGCGGTGGCGAGCGCGAAGCCGGCGTCGCGCCGTGAACTGGCGCTGCGCTGGACCGCGTTTGGTTTCGCCGCGCTGGCCGCGACATGCTGCACGCCCTATGGCTGGAATTCGTTGCTTGCCTCGGAACGGATTCTCGGGCTCGGTGCCGCGCTGCCGCTGATCCTGGAATGGGAGCCTGCGAATTTCGGCAGCGTCGGCGCGCTCGAAGTCTGCCTGCTGCTCGGGCTGGGCCTTGCGCTGTGGCGCGGCATCCGGCTGCCGCCGATGCGCATCGTGCTCCTGCTCGGCCTGCTGCACATGGCCCTGGCTCAGGGGCGGGCAGCCGAAATCCTGGGCCTGCT
>JAICJG010000115.1 GCA_025928585.1 Rhodanobacteraceae bacterium | reverse complement strand
TCGCGCGGGTGACCTTTTCGCTGTGCGACAACGACAAGGCGCTGGTGGAGCATTCGGTGGACTTCATGAAACGCACCCTCGAGGCCGCCGGTGCGCGCGAGGTGTGGGCGGAGTCCGACGACACCGCGCACCTCAACGGGACCGCGCGGATGGGCGATGATCCAGAGAGCAGCGTGGTCGATGGCGACTGCCGGAGCTGGGACATTCCGAACCTCTGGGTTTGCGATGGCTCGGTGTTCCCGACCGTCGGCGGGGTCAACCCGTCGTTGACCATCCAGGCGATCGCCTGCCGCACCGCGGATCGCATCCAGGCGCTCGCGTCCCGCGGAGAATTATGAATCGAGCGCGCTTCGGGATCGGAATGCCGGCTCTGTCCTTCGGCCTTGAACCCGCTTGCGCACGCCGATGGGCAGGCGGGCTCAACGGGCGCAGCGACGGAGTCGGCAAAAGAACGGAAGCGCAGCATGTACGCCCGAGGGGTGCAGCGACGGAGCCGGTGAACAGGGGTGCAAAGGTTGCGGGTTCACGGCCGTTTCACCTGGTACCGCGCACAGTGATCGTTCGATAGGACGTCGATGGTGGCCCCGGGCCCAGGGTGGACCGCACGGGCAGTTTCTCGGCGCAGCAACACGACAAGGAGGTTCCTCATGTCATCGCCCATGGTCAGCGATTTCCTGCTCAATCGCCTGCACGAGTGGGGCGTGCGGCGCATGTACGCCTACCCGGGCGACGGCATCAATGGCCTGATGGGCGCGCTCGACCGGATTGGCGACAAGATCCAACTGGTTCGCGCGCGCCACGAGGAAATGTGCGCGTTCATGGCCTGCGCGCACGCAAAGTTCACTGGCGAGGTCGGCGTGTGCATGGCCACCTCGGGTCCGGGTGCCGTGCATCTCCTGAATGGCCTCTACGACGCCAAGCTCGACCACCAGCCGGTGCTCGCGATCGTCGGGCAACAGGCACGATCCGCATTGGGCGGACATTACCAGCAGGAAGTCGATCTCACGAACCTGTTCAAGGACGTGGCGAGCGAGTACGTGGAAATGGCCACGGTTCCCGCGCAAGTCCGGCACCTGGTCGACCGCGCGATGCGGATCGCGATGTCGAAGAAGACGGTTACCTGCCTGATCGTTCCTAACGACCTGCAGACGATGGAGGCGGTGGAGACGCCGCCGCGTGCACACGGAACCATCCATTCCGGCATGGGCTACCGCGCGCCGCGGATCGTGCCGGAGCATGCGGACCTCGAGCAGGCGGCCGAACTGCTGAACAGCGGCAAGAAGGTCGCGATCCTGGTCGGTGCGGGCGCACTCGGCGCCACCGACGAAGTGATGCAGGTCGCCGACCTGCTGGGCGCGGGGGTCGCCAAGGCGCTGCTCGGCAAGGCGGCGCTGCCGGACGAACTGCCGTATGTCACCGGCGCGATCGGGCTACTCGGCACCAAGCCGAGCTGGGACCTCATGACCGGTTGCGACACCTTCCTGATGATCGGTTCGCGGTTCCCGTATTCGGAATTCCTGCCCAAGGAAGGACAGGCGCGCAGCGTCCAGATCGACATCGATCCGGCGATGATGTCGATTCGTTACCCGATGGAGATCAACCTGGTCGGGGATGCCGCCGCCACCTTGCGCGAGCTGATCCCGCTGCTCAAGCGCAAGGAAGACCGTTCCTGGCGCGAGAAGATCGAGAAGGGCGTCGCCGAATGGTGGCAGGTGCTCGAGGCGCGCGCGATGCACGCGGCCGATCCGATCAATCCGATGCGGGTGTTCTGGGAAGCCTCGAAGCGGTTGCCCGACAACTGCATCCTGTCGTGCGACTCCGGTTCCGCCGCCAACTGGTACGCGCGCGACATCAAGATCCGGCGCGGCATGCTGGCGTCGCTTTCGGGCGGACTCGCCACGATGGGCCCGGGCGTGCCGTACGCGATCGGCGCCAAGTTCGCGTTTCCCGACCGCGTGCCGATCGCGCTGGTCGGCGACGGCGCGATGCAGATGAACGGCAACGCCGAACTGATCACGATCGCGGACTACTGGAAGGAATGGTCGGACCCGCGGCTCGTGATCGTGGTGCTCAACAACCGCGACCTCAACCAGGTGACGTGGGAAGAGCGCGTGCAGGAGGGCGATCCGCGGTACGACGCCGCCCAGCACGTCCCCGATTTTCCGTACGCGCGTTATGCGGAGATGGTGGGGCTGAAGGGCATCCTCGTGAACAACCCCGAGCAGATCGGCCCGGCGTTCGACGCCGCTTTTGCGGCCGACCGCCCATGCGTGATCGAGGCGATCACCGACCCGGAGGTGCCGCCGCTGCCGCCGCACATCACCTTCAAGCAGGCCAGGGCGTTCGCCGAGTCGATGTTGAAGGGCGATTCCAAGACGCCCGCGATGATCCGGGAATCCGCGCGCGAAATGATGGCCAGCATCTTCCCGGGCGGCAAGGGCGGCTGAACGTGGACGCCGTGACGTTGTCGACTCCGCGGGTTTCGGTCTACAAGGTGCCGACCGATGCGCCGGAGTCCGACGGCACGCTGGAGTGGGACAGCACGATGCTGGTGCTGGTCGAAATCGAGGCGGGCGGCAAGAGCGGGCTCGGCTACAGTTATGCGGACACGGCAACCGCCGCGCTGATCCGCGACAAGCTGGCGCCCGTCGTCGAACACCGGGATGCGCTGGACATTCCCGGCACCTGGGCGGCGATGGTCCAGGCGATCCGCAACCTCGGCCGTCCGGGCATCGCCTCGATGGCGATCAGCGCGGTCGACAACGCGTTGTGGGACTTGAAGGCGCGCCTGCTCGATCTGCCGCTCTGCAGGCTGCTCGGCATGGCGCGCGAATGCGCACCGGTCTACGGCAGCGGCGGGTTCACGTCCTACGACGACCGGCAATTGCAGGGGCAGCTCGGAGGCTGGGCGGAGCAGGGCTTCGGCATGGTCAAGATGAAGGTGGGTCGTGAGCCGCAGGACGATCCCGCGCGGGTGGCGACGGCACGCAAGGCGATCGGCGACCGCGCGCGACTCTTCGTCGATGCCAACGGCGCCTATTCGCGCAAGCAGGCGTTGCGCATGGCGCAAGCCTTCGCGGAATACGAAGTCGCCTGGTTCGAGGAGCCGGTTTCCTCCGACGATCGCGAAGGCCTGCGGCTGCTGCGCGACCGTGGGCCCGCCGGGATGGACATCGCCGCGGGAGAATACGGCTACGATTCGTGGTACTTCCGGCGAATGCTGGAAGCCGGTGCCGTGGACGTGCTGCAGGCCGACGCCACCCGCTGCGCCGGTATCACCGGGTTCATGCAGGCTTCGGCATTGTGCCAGGCGTTCCAGGTGCCGTTGTCCGGGCATTGCGCGCCTTCGATCCACGCCCATCCGGCCTGCGCCGCGCCGCCGCTGCGGCACATCGAATATTTCCATGACCACGTACGCATCGAAAGCATGCTTTTCGACGGCGCGCTGACCGCAAGGGACGGGGCGCTGCACCCGGATCTTTCGCGGCCGGGCTTCGGTCTCGAATTCAAGCGCGCTGACGCCGAGCGCTACGCGATCTGATTTCCGCGAACGGAAAGAGGGCAACTCAGGAGGAGCGAAGCCATGCAAGTCGACCATCTTGACAGCAAGCCCGAGTGCAAACACCAGGGGTGCCATTGCAGCGTGCCTTCGGGCGAGGAATTCTGCAGCGAACATTGCCGCAACGCCGAAGCCAAGGGCGCCGCGCACGAAGGCCGTGGCGCGTGCGGCTGCGGCCACCCGGACTGCAACGCCGGCGGGGCGGCGGGAGGCGCGCACCCGCCATGACATCAGTGCGCGAGCCCAACGGCATCGGTGCGCAAATGAACGCGAACCAATGCCAATCGACGCGGGCGACGGCAGCGCAAGCGGATTTGCGTTCATTGCCGTTCATTCGTGGCCTGTTATTTCGAGATGGCAAGGAGTACCCATGAACGACCGTTTCAAGGACAGGGTCGTGGTAGTGACCGGCGCCTCCGCAGGCGTGGGCCGGGCGGCGGCGGTCGCCTTCGCGAAGGCCGGCGCGCTCGTCGCGCTCGTCGCCCGCGGCGAGGAAGCGCTCGAATCGGCACGCCGCGAGATCGAACTTGCGGGCGGCAGGGCGCTCGCGATACCCGCCGACGTTGCCGATGCGCAGGCGGTGGAAGCGGCTGCCGATAAAGTCGAGGCAGAACTCGGCCCGATCGACATCTGGGTCAACAACGCGATGGTGACGATCTTCGCGCCGGTCAGCGAGATCGCTCCGGAGGAATTCAAGCGTGTGACCGAGGTGACGTATCTCGGCGGCGTGTACGGCACCATGGCGGCGCTCAAGCGCATGCGGCGGCGCGATCGCGGTACGATCGTGCAGGTCAGTTCGGCGCTCGCGTACCGCAGCATTCCGTTGCAGTCGGCCTATTGCGGCGCGAAGCACGCGCTGGTCGGATTCCTCGACTCGCTGCGCTCGGAGTTGATCCACGACGGCAGCGCGATCCGGGTCACCAGCGTGCAGATGCCGGCGCTGAACACCCCGCAGTTCGGGTGGGCGCGCAACAAGATGCCCCAGCTCCCGCAACCGGTGCCGCCGATCTTCCAGCCCGAAGTCGCTGCCGACGCGATCCTGTTTGCGGCCAGCCACAACCGCCGCAACGTGCCCGTCGGATCCTCGACCTGGAAGGCGCAGTGGGGTCAAAAATTCTTCCCGGGCCTGCTCGACCGCTATCTCGGTCGGGTGGCGTACCAGGGCCAGCAGAGCGGCGAGGCCGACGCGCACGACCGTCCGGACAACCTGTTCTCACCGGTGTCCAGTGATCCCGGCAGCCATGGGCGCTTCGATGCGCAGGCCAAGCCCGCCAGCCCAGCGCTGTGGGTCGAGGAACACCGCGGCTCCGTGCTCGGCGGCGCGGCGCTGCTGGGTGCGCTCGCGGCGCTCGGGTGGTACGGCGCGCGTTCGCGCTCGGCGCCCGCGCGCGTGGTGCGCCATCGCATCCGCCAGGCGTCACGCAACCTGCGGAACCGCCAGCCATGACCATCGGCAAAACCCTGTGGGTGATTCCGGAAGGCTACATCCCGCCCGATTCGGAGGAGCGGAAGGGCTCGCGTTTCGTCAGCCATGAAGCGGCCTGCCTGCTGAACGCCAACGACCGGGATGCGCAGGTGGCGATCACCTTGTACTTCGTCGAAAGGGAGCCGGTCGGGCCGTACCGGGTGCGGCTCCCCGCGCGGCGGACCCTGCACCTGCGCTTCAACGACCTCGAAGACCCCGAGCGCGTCCCGCGCGATACTCCCTACTCGAGCGTGATCGAGTCGGACGTGCCGATCGTGGTCCAACACACGCGTCTGGATTCGCGCAAGGAGGCGCTTGGACTGCTGAGCACCATCGCGTGGTCGGCGAGTTGAAGCAGGATCGCCCGGCCGCAGCCCGCGACTGCACACCACCCCAACATTCGAACGCCGTACCAAAGCGGCACCACCGGAAGGAGAACATCATGGCCGAAGACACCAGCAAGACCCAGGCACATGCCAACGGCAAGACCCACGAACGCATCGACCGTGCCGCCGAGCGCGTCAAGCAGGAAGCCAACACCGCGGCGCATGCCGCCAAGGGCAAGACCGATCACGCCGAGGAGCGCGTGGACCATGCGGCCGATGCCGGCGCACGGGCCGCCCATCGGCTTGCCGACAAGGCCGCGGACTGGCGGCAGCGTGGCAGCGCCGCCGCATACACCATGCGTGATCGCGCGGACGACCTGATGGCGGACGCGCGCGAGTGCGTGCGCGAGAAGCCGGTGCAGTCGGTGGCCATCGCGTTGGCCGCCGGTTGGCTGGTCGGCCGGCTGTTGAGCTCACGTCGCTGAGTATCGCCCGCATGCCGCGATGCGTCCCTCCATGAGCCCCTCTGACGGCCAGGGTCCCGCCGCGCCGGCGCCAGCGCCACGCGGTCCGGCCGGTGGCGAATCGGCTGCCGGGAGCGCCGAGCCATCGCCCTCGACGCTCGCTGCCCTGATGGCGCTGGCGTCGGCGTTCCGGCAGCTCTTGCTCGCGTTGCGGAATCTCGCCATCGCTGAAGCGCGGGTGATGCGGGCCGGCATTCCGCTGTTTTTCATGGCGGCGGTCGCGCTGGTCGCGGTTTCGGTGTCGCTGTGGGTATGCCTGGTGGCGTTGATCGGCTGGGCGCTGATGCGCGGCACGAATTCGCTCGGCCTCGCCCTCGGCTTGCTGGTGGTGATCCACGCGATCCTGGTGTTCGGCGTGTGGTCGGTGATCAAGTACTCGATCCGGCAGGCGACCTTTCCGCAGGCGCGTGCCGAGTTGCGGATGCTCGGGCGCACGGCGCTCCATGACCTCGGCCGTTTCACCGGCAAGCGGGAAGCGGTGCGAGGCGCGCCGGCGGACGCCCCGCCAGACAAGGAGGGAACGGCATGAACTACCTCAGGGCCTTGCGGGCGCGCCGCCGCGCGTTGCAGGAATGCGAACGGGCGCGCCGCGAACTCCACGGTTCCGTGGAAGACCTCGTGGCTTCCTACGAGGCGCGCCCCTTGCCCATCCTGGCGGGTGCCGCGGGCATCGGATTCGTGTTTGCGCAGATGCGGGTCGGCAGCGGCCTGGTCAGGACCGGCGTCCGCATGGCGACCGGGCCCGCCTGGGGACTGCTGCGCCAGTTCGTCGATCGCCTCGGCTGAATCGGAGGGTGGGCGCTGTCGCCGGCCCCCGCCGGTGCCCGAGTCACGATGCTGCCGTCCGCGCTTCACACCGCAAACACGCGTCCCTGCCTACGATCGCAATCGAACCCGAAGTTCGAACATGGAATCCAGACCAAGGAGGAGTACTGTGAAGAGCAAGCGATTGGGAATTGCTATGGCGCTGTCGGCGCTCGGTTTGCTCATGGCAACCGGCGCATCGGCGGCCCCGAACAACATCAAGTGCCAGATGACGTTCACGCTGTCCGGCTGGTCGGTGATCTACAAGACCGCCCACGGCGCCGGCACCGTCACCTGTGACAACGGTCAGTCGATGAAGGTGCACCTCGACGCCAAAGGCGGCGGCTTGACGGTCGGCAAATACAAACTCACCGATGGACACGCCGAGTTCAGCCATGTCACCGACATCAGCCAGATCCTGGGGACCTACGCGACCGCCAGCGCCCACGCGGGCGTCGTGCATTCGGGGCACGTGGCGGCGATGACCAAGGGCCGGGTTTCCATGAAATTGAGCGGCGATGGCGAAGGCTGGGACATCGGGGCGGGTCTCTCCGGCTTCACCATCCACAAGGCCAAGTAGCTGCGCGGCTTCATCGCCGGCCCATTGATTACCACGGGCAATCACGCTTGCGCGACCGCATCACGGTCGCGCTTTTTTTGCGCATGCGAATAGCCGAGCGGTCGCGCATTCATTCCGTATTAACCGGGTGCAGCGCCAACTAGGGCCCTGTTGACGCCGTGCAACCTGGCGCGGTTGCCGGGGCGAGGCGTGGACAGTCCCCCGCCGTATTCCGCATGGAGAGAAGCGCACATGGACGCAATCAAGTTGTTGAAGGAAGACCACGACAAGGTGAAGGAACTCCTGGAGAGCCTCGCCGAGACGACACCACGCGCGGAAAAAAAGCGCACCGAGCTGCTTTCGAAAATCACCAAAGAGCTCGAGGTCCATA
>JAICJG010000110.1 GCA_025928585.1 Rhodanobacteraceae bacterium | reverse complement strand
GATCTTCTTGACCATGCCCGAGGGCAGGGGCGAGGTTCCGAGCGCCGCCAGCTTGCCTTCGATCTTGATGTGCACGGGCGTGCCAGTGGAGAGGACCATGTCCGACGCGCCGCGATCCATCATCAGCTTGAGGAAATATCCGATGTCCATCAGTCGTTCCCGGTCATGAAGTCTGCACCCCGCTCCCCGCGGCGTTGCAAAGCCGGAAGGGTACGCCGACAATGCTGCGGTGCCTTCCAGAGTGTTGTTTATGACACGCGCGCGGCGAAAAATCCATCACCCCGGTCTCGGACTGGGGGTCGTGCTGGCGGTGCTGGCCACGGCGTGTGCCACCCTGCCTCCGCCAGTCGAACTCATGGACCGCGCGCAGTCGGAAATCCGCGCGGCGCGCAGCGCCGGCGCCGCGTCCACGGCGCCGGAAGTACTGGCGGAAGCCGAGCGCCGGCTGGCCGCGGCGCAGCAGTTCAGCGCTGACGGCGACAATGGCAACGCCACCGACAAGGCCGAGGAAGCGGAGGCCGCCGCCGCGACCGCGCGTGCGCGTGCCGAGGTCGCGCGGCTCGACCGGCAGATCGACCAGCAAACTTCCGTGAACGCAAACCTCCAGGCCGACCTCGAACGGCGCGAGGCCGCGGCGGCGGCGGCCCAGCAGGCCGTCACCGCGCCGCCACCGGCATCGGGTTCCTCGTCCGGCAGCGGATCGGTAACCCTTCCGTCCATCCAGCTCGGCCAGCCCGCGACACCTGCACCGGCGGCGAGCGCCGCGCCGCCGGCGTCCGCCGCCAGCGCCGGCACCCACGATTCGGGGGACCAGTCATGATGCGCATGCTGCTCGTGGCCGCGTTCGTCGCGTCGTTGGCGGTATCTGCGGCGCACCCTGCGCGGGCGGCAACCGGGAATGCCGATGTCGCGCAACTGTCGGCGCGGCTCGAGAAGCTGGACGCTGATCCGGTGCTCGGCCAATATGCCTTCGCCCAGCGGACCCTCGCGCGCAACGCCATCACGGACCTCGCCAACGCCGGCCGCAGCGAGCGCGAGCATGCGCTGTTCATCGCCGAACAACGGGTCGATCTGGCGGAAGCTTCCGCTAAGGCCGACGCCGACCAGGCCCGCCTCGACCAGCTCCAGCGCGAGCACGACCAGATCATGCTGCAGGCCAGCCAGGCCGATGCTGCCGCCGCGCGTGCGGAACTCGCGCGCCAGCGCTTGCAGTACGAAGCAGCTGTCCAGCAGGCCCAGATGCTCCAGGCGCAGGGCGCGCAGGCGAGTCAGCAGGCCCAGCAGGCGCAGGCCGAAGCGGAGCAGGCGAGGAAGCTCGCCGCTGCGCAGACCCGCGCGGCGGCACTCGCGCGCAAGGAAGCCAAGCTCGCCGAGGCCGCCACCAAGGCGCTGCAGTCCGATGGCAGTACCGCGTCCGGCGGCGGCCACGCGGCGACGCTGCGCCTGTCGGCGCTATCGTTTTCCAGCGGTTCGGATGAGCTGACCGCGGCTGGCCGGCGCCGGGTCGCCGATTTCGCGCACGCCCATGCGGGCCGGAAGATCGTGATCGAACCCCGCGGATCGAGCAGCGCACGGGTGCTGGCGGGCCGGCGCGCGGTGGCGGTCGAGGCCGCGCTCGAGGCTGCGGGCGCCGGGCAGGTTTCGATCCGTCCGGTGGGGCACGCGAGCAAGGGTACCGAGGTCGAGATCCGCGCCGAATGAGCCCGGAAAGAAGGGTCGGCCGCGGGTTCGCAGCGGCACCCGTGGCAGCGCGTTCCGCGGCCGGCTGTCACCCGGATCGATGCGCCTCAACCGATTGATCCTGAACGTGTTTCAGGACACGGCCCGGAGTGCCGCCGGGTGGGTTGCGATCCCCCTTGGGACGGAGTAGGGTCATGCCCAAGGCCGGCCGCTTGCCGGCCCCGAGGCGCCATCGCATGAATCCCCCATTTTTCGATTTCCACGCTCCGCCACCGCGGCGCGTGGATGTGGTTTCGTGCGCGCGCCGCAATCCATCAAGCGTTGCCCACGCAAGAGGAGGCTGCTCCATGTTCGAACACCAGCAGAAGGATCACATAGCCGCCGTGATGAAGGCGAACCCCGAGTTCCGCCGCCTTTATCAGTACCACCAGGAGCTGGACAGCAAGGTCCGCGACGCGGAACTCGGCGTATTGCCCATCCATGACAACCGTCTGCACGGCATGAAGAAGGAAAAGCTGCAGCTCAAGGACCGCCTCACCCGAATGTGGAGCGAAATCGGCACCGCCTGACGTTCGCCGTCACACGAAGAATTCCCGCCGGCCCGCCACGCGCGGGCCGGTTTGCATGAAACTCCGAAGGATGTCGATGGCCCCCGTTGCCCGCCGCTCGCCAGATCCGTTCCCGCGGGTTGTGGGAGACCGGGGCGGCCTTCCCCCGGCCAGGTCCATCCCGACAGCCGCCCTCCCGAGGGGCTTTGAAGCCCGGGGCGACCCAGCGACAATCATGCGGTCATGGCGCCCACGGTATCCGTCGTCCTCTGCACCTACAACGGCGCCCGCTTCCTCGGCGCCCAGTGGCAAAGCCTGCTCGCGCAATCGCGGCTTCCCGATGAAATCGTGGTGCGCGACGATGCCTCGAGCGATGCAACCCCGGAGCTGCTGATTTCGCTCGCCACTGCCGCTGAGGCGCGCGGCATCTCGGTGCGGCGTGGCCGCTCCGGGCGAAACCTCGGCTATGTCGCGAATTTCGAAGCGGGCTTGCGGGAGGCGTCGGGCGAGATCGTGCTCCTGTGCGACCAGGACGATGTCTGGCATCCCGACAAGGTGGCCACGCTGGTCGCGCCGTTCGGGCAACGTCCCGGATTGCTGTTGCTGTGCAGCGACGCGCGGCGCATCGACACCGCTGGCGCCGGCCTCCCGCGAACCTTGTTCGAAGTGTTGCGGGTTTCCCGCAACGAATTGCGGCGGATCCATGCTGGCGACGGCTTCGGGGTGCTGCTGCGCCGCAGCCTGGCTACCGGGGCGACCATCGCGCTGCGGCGGGCATTGCTGGCCGATGCGCTGCCGTTTCCCCCGGGGTGGGTGCACGATGAGTGGCTGGCGGTCATCGCTGCCGCGCAGGGCGGCTTCGACTGCATCGAGCGGCCGCTGATCGACTACCGCCAGCACCCCGGCAACCAGCTCGGCATGCAGGATCGCGGCTTCGCCGAAAAGTGGCAGGATCTCGCGAAGCCGCGTCCCGCCTTGATCGACGCGCTCATCGCGCGGGACGAGGCGCTGCAGGAGCGGCTCCCGACCCTCGGCCCGCGGGTACCGCAATGGAGCCGCGAGCGCACAGCGGAAAAACTTCGCCACTTGCGCGCGCGCCGGGCGCTGCGCGGGCGGCCATGGAATCGCGTCGCCATGGTGCTGCGCGAGGTCGCGGGCGGGCGCTATCGGCGCTACGCATCGGGTTGGAAAGAGGCCCTGCGCGACCTGTTGCGCGGTGCCGGAACCTGAGTCGGGCTATAGGCGCCAAGTCGTCCGGCGAGCTTCCGCTATCATCGTTGGGCGAAGACCGCGGCTTTTCCATGCCCGGTTCCTCCAAACAACATCGGTCGCACTGCGGATTCCCCATGGTCGTCGACAGCGTCCTTGAACTGATCGGTCACACCCCGATGGTGCGCGTGCGCCGGCTCGATACCGGCCCGTGCGAATTGTTCCTGAAGCTCGAATCGGCGAATCCGGGCGGCTCGATCAAGGACCGGATCGGCTTGTCGATGATCGAGGGCGCCGAGCGAACCAGGAAGATCAAGCCCGGGGCGACTCTCGTCGAGGGCACCGCGGGCAATACCGGTCTCGGCCTCGCGCTGGTCGCGCAGGCGAAGGGCTACAAGTTGATCCTCGTGGTGCCCGACAAGATGAGCCGCGAGAAGATCTTCAACCTGAAGGCGATGGGCGCGGAGGTCGTGCTGACGCGCTCCGACGTTGCCAAGGGCCATCCCGAGTATTACCAGGACCTCGCCGCGAAGATCGCCGAGGAAACCCCCGGCGCGTACTTCATCAACCAGTTCGGCAATCCCGACAACCCGCTGGCGCACGAACAGACCACCGCGCCGGAAATCCTCGAACAGATGGACGGGCGAGTCGATGCGATCGTGTTCGGCTGCGGCAGCTCCGGCACCATGACCGGCCTCTCGCACTACTTCGAGAAGCATTCGCCGGGCACCGAACTGGTCCTCGCGGATCCCGTGGGCTCGATCCTCGCCGAGTACATCAACGAGGGCACGCTCTCGAAGAAGACGACTTCGTGGATGGTCGAGGGCATCGGCGAGGACTTCCTGCCGACGATCAGCGACTTTTCGCGGGTGAAGAAGGCCTATTCGATCAGCGACAAGGAGAGTTTCCTCACCGCGCGCGAATTGCTGAAGCAGGAAGGCATCCTCGGCGGTTCTTCGACCGGCACCCTGCTCGCGGCGGCACTGCGCTATTGCCGCGAGCAGAAGGAGCCCAGGCGCGTCGTCACCCTGGTCTGCGACACCGGCAACAAATACCTGTCCAAGCTCTACAACGATTACTGGATGCTGGACAACGGCTTCCTGGATCGCCAGCCGACCGGCGACCTGCGCGACCTGATCATGCGCCCGTACGCGCAGCGGGACACCGTCGTCGCGGCGCCGACCGACCTGCTGGTGACCGCCTACAACCGCATGAAGCTCTACGACGTCTCGCAACTGCCGGTGATGCAGGGCGAGAAGATCGTCGGAATCATCGATGAGTCGGACCTGTTGCTGCACGTCTATGGCGACGAAAAACGATTCCTTGATCCGGTATCCACGGCGATGATCACGACCCTGCAGACGCTCGACGTGAAATCGCCCATCAAGGACCTGCTGCCGCTCTATGAACACGGCCGCGTCGCGATCGTCATGGACGGCGACAAGTTCCTCGGTCTGATCACCCGCATCGACCTTCTGAACTACCTGCGGCGGCGGGTGGCGTGAATGGATAGAATGAACCGATTGTGAGGTGCAGACATGAAGGTGGCCCTGAACATGGTGTACTGGCGGGGTGCGCACTTCTGGCTGGGAAGCGGATCGATCACCCGAAAATCATGAGCCGAGGCGAAACGCTCGAAGATCTGGAAGAAAACCTGCGTGAGGCAGGGCGGGAAATGTTGTTCGAAGACGTGCCGTCGGCTTCCCAGATCCGGGATATCGCGCTTTGAAGCGTGATGAGCTTCCGGGCCGGCTCACTGCGGCCGGTTGCACGTTGCTGCGTCATCGCGGTCGCCACGACATCTGGCAGAACCCGCAGACTCGACAGAAACAGCCGGTGCCGCGACATCGCGAGGTCGATGACGTCCTGGCGCGACCCATCCTCAAGTAACCCTGGTATTCGTTGAGCCATGTCAATCAAGCATCCGCTTTCCCTCGCCACCCGCGCGATCCACGCGGGCCAGTCGCCGGACCCCTCGACCGGCGCCATCATGACGCCGATCTACCAGACCTCGACCTACGTCCAGGCCAGTCCCGGCAAGCACAAGGGGTTCGAATACTCGCGCACCCAGAACCCGACGCGGTTTGCGTGGGAGCGATGTGTCGCGGACCTGGAAGGCGGCGTGGCCGGCTTCGCGTTCGCCTCGGGCATGGCGACCACCGCGACGGTGCTGGAACTGATCGACTCCGGCAGCCACGTGATCGCGATGGACGATCTTTATGGTGGCAGCTACCGGCTGTTCGAGCGCGTGCGCCGGCGCAGCGCGGGCCTCGACTTCAGTTTCATCGACCTGAACGACGCGGCGGCGTTGAAGGCCGCGCTGAAACCGAATACCCGGATGATCTGGGCCGAGACGCCGACCAATCCGACGCTGAAGCTGGTCGACCTCGCCAAGGTCGCACGGTTTGCGAAGAAACACGGGCTGCTGCTGGTGGTGGACAACACCTTCTGTTCGCCCATGGTGCAGCGCCCGCTCGAGTTCGGCGCCGACATCGTGGTGCACTCGGCGACCAAGTACCTCAATGGCCATTCCGACATGGTCGGCGGCGTTGCCATCGTGTCGACGCCGGAGCTCGCCGAACGCCTGGCGTTCCTGCAGAACTCGGTGGGTGCGATTGCAGGTCCGTTCGATGCCTTTCTCGCGCTCCGCGGCGTCAAGACGCTCGCGTTGCGGATGCAGGCGCATTGCGCCAACGCCCTGGAACTCGCGAAGTGGCTGGAGAAGCATCCCGCGATCGAACGGGTGATCTACCCGGGACTGAAGTCGCATCCCCAGCATGCGCTCGCGCGCCGCCAGATGCACGGCTTCGGCGGGATCGTGACGATCGAAGTGAAGGGAGGGCTCAAGAAGGCGCGCAGGATGCTGGAGCGCTGCGAATTGTTCGCGCTGGCCGAATCCCTGGGCGGCGTCGAAAGCCTGATCGAACATCCCGCCATCATGACGCATGCATCCGTGCCGCCCGCGAACCGGAAGCGTCTCGGTATCAGCGATGGCTTGGTCCGGTTGTCGGTCGGGATCGAGGACGTCGGTGACTTGCGTGGTGAATTGCAACACGCGCTGGGCTGACCGAGTGGGATCGCGCGCGCGAAGCGGCGGGGTCCCGGTGTGCGCGTCGGGTGGCGGAGTGCCGCGAATCTGTCGCAGCGTGCCGGAAGCGCGTGCATGAAGCCGCTGGTCTTCTTCACCATCGTCTCGCGCAATTATCTGGCCTACGCGCTGACGCTGATGCAGTCGGTGGCGGCGCAGCACCCGGAATCCAGACGCTACCTGTGCCTTGCCGACGAACGGGCGGATGACCCTGCGCTGGATACGGACCTGTTCGAGACGGTCGCGATCGACCAGCTCGACCTGCCGGACTTCGAGGCATTCGTGTTCCGCTACGACATCATGGAGCTGAACACGGCCGTCAAGCCGTACATGTTCGAGTGGCTGCGGCTGCGGCACCCGCAAGCAGGTCTCGTGTACCTGGACCCGGACATCTTCGTGGTGGGTCCGCTCAAGGAAGTTGCGGAAGCCTTCGCGGGCGGCAAGCTCGCGGTGCTGACGCCGCACCTGAATGCGCCGCTCCCCGACGACGGGAAATTCCCGACCGAGCTTTCGCTGATGCGGACCGGCGTGTACAACTGCGGGTTCGTGGCGATCCACGCCGGGCATCCGCGAAGTGCCGCGTTGATCGACTGGTGGTCGCGCAAGCTGGAGTTCGACTGTTTCGTCGACCTCGAGGCCGGGCTGTTCACCGACCAGAAGTGGATGGACATGGCGCCGGCCTTGTTTCCGGATGTCGCCATCCTGCGCCACGACGGCTACAACGTGGCTTACTGGAACCTGGCCAACCGTGCGATTTCGAAGGGCGAGGACGGTGCCTACCGCGCCAACGACGTGCCACTGGTGTTCGCGCACTTCTCGGGGGTGGACCTCGGCAAGCCCGGAATTTACTCCAAGCACCAGAATCGCTTCGATGCCGAGGCCATCGCTGGCCTGCGGCCGCTTTACGACCTTTACCTCCAAAGGCTGAGCGCAAACGGGCATCTGCAGCATGCGTCCAAGCCGTACGCCTACGGACACTTCCCCGACGGCGAGAAGATCGTGCCGGCGCTGCGGCGCGCCTATCATCGCCATTTTGACGTGTGTTGCGGGCGACCCGAGCCGCATCCGTTGCAGATGGACCGCGAGCGCTTCAACGAGCCATGCCCCGAGCTTCCCGACCTGCCGGGCTTGCCGATCAGCCGGGTGATGTACGAAACGTGGCGCATGCGCGAGGATCTGCGCACGGGCTATGACTTGCGTACGCACGAGGGCCGCGCCAACTACATATGTTGGTATCTTGCGAATGCGGAACACGAGATGGGCCTCGGCCGGCGATATCTCGAACCCATCCGGTCTCGCTACAAGGTGATCGGGGGCGGGTCGCGTGATGGGCGTGGGTTCCGTGCCCGCGCAGGGGGCGCGGTGTTGCGCGGGTTCGGTTGGGGCAGGCGCCACGTCGGACTTGCGCGAATATATGCGCGCATTCCGTTGTCCTGGCGGCTGGCGCTCCGGCGTCGCGTGCACTCCGCGGCGGGCATGCCGATGCCGTCGCTGCCCTTTCCCAGCGCCACGTCCAAGGCGCGCCGGATCCGGCGTGCCGCAACACCACCGATCAGCCCGGGCGTCAACCTGCTGGGCTACGCGCGCGGCGAATTCGGGATCGCCGAGAACGTCCGTTCGTACGCCCGCGCCCTGGAGCAGGCCGGTCATCCAGTCCTCATCTTCAACTTCGGGGTGGGCGCAGCCAGCCGCCAGCAGGACTGCTCCATGGAGCAGCACCTGTCGGAAACGCTGCGATATGCGAACAACGTGTTCTTCATCAACGCCGACCAGATGCAGATCGCCCGGGAGGCGCTGGGCCGGGATGCATTTGCCCGCCGCTACAACATCGGCTTCTGGGTCTGGGAACTGGAGAAGTTCCCGCGCGCCTGGCACCGGGCGTTCGATCTCGTGGATGAAGTCTGGGTTCCCACCGCATTCGTGCGCGACGCAATCGCCGCATGCACCGAAAAGCCGGTGCTGCGGATGCCGAAGGCGATCGAATTCGACGTTCCGCCGGAGCT
>JAICJG010000142.1 GCA_025928585.1 Rhodanobacteraceae bacterium | reverse complement strand
TGTGGGGGCGTGCCGAGGGCGTGCGTTCCACCCTGCTGTACGCGTTCCAGGCGGCCGCCCCGCCGTTGTTCGGCTGGGTCTCCGGCGTGTTCGGGGGTGGGAGCACCGGCGCGGGCTGGTCACCCACGGGCGCCGGTTCAGGGCACGGGCTCGACGTGGCATTCCTGCTGATGCTGGTAGCGCTGGCGGCGGCGGGCTTCGTGATGCTGCGCGCGATGCAAACCTATCCGCGCGACGTCGCCACCGCGATCGCTTCGGAACACCACGCACCCGGAAAAAACAGGAAGCAGCGGGCCCGTCCGCCCGCCGCCCGCTAGGCGTCGTCGCTGCGCACCTGCGCGTGGCTGATCAGGCCGAAGATCAGGCTGCCACCGACGATGTTGCCGGCGAGCGTCGGCAACATGAAGCGCACGATGTAGTCCGCTGCGGGCAACGCGTCGCGCCACACGAGATACAGCACGTCGGTCGAACCCGCGATCACGTGGGTGAAGTTGCCGAGACCGATCAGCCAGGTCATCAGCACGATCACGATCACCTTGGCCTGCGGCAACGCCGGAATCAGCCACACCATGGTCCCGAGCAGCCAGCCGGCGATGATGCCCTTGGTGAACATCTGCAGGATGGAGTTGCGCATCATCTCTTCGGCCTGCGACATCAGCGCGGCGTGGGTCGCGGCGTCCAGCACGTGCATGTACACCATCCCGCAGGCGAACAGCGTGACGCCGACGAGATTGCCGACCAGCACGATGCCCCACAGCCGCATCAGCCGCCCGAATTCCGCCCAGTTCGGATGGGTCATGAACGGCAGCACCGCGGTCAAGGTGTTTTCGGTGAAGAGTTGCTGGCGAGCCGACACCACGATCAGGAAGCCGACCGTGTAGCCGAGCTTGACGATCAGGAAGCCACCCGCCACGCCGGCCAGGTGCACGGACAGCAACGCGGGGATCAGCATCGAGAAACCCATCGACAAGCCCGCGGCAAGCGACGACCAGCTCAGCGCCGCGACGCTGCGTCCGAGCTCGGTCTTGCCTTCGACGCGGATGGCCTCGTGCAGGACCTGGACACGCGGCGGGAGATTTTCCTCGACTTCGTCGCGCTCGCGTTCGGTCAGTCGGAAGGAGCCCTCCGGCTCGTCACCGCCGGCCGGCCTGTCTTCGAATCCGGAATCCTTTCGCGGGTCGTTCGCCATGACGTTTTGAGTGTAGTCCCGCCGCCTGTTCGCGGCCGGCCCATCGGCGCCGCCATTAGGACGCCAGTCAGGGGCGCCGTTCGCGATTGACATCGCCCCGATCGCCTCCAGATCGAGGGGCAACGCCGAACATCCATGACCTGCATGACTTCGCCTTCCCGTCTGCGCATCGATTTCGTTTCCGATGTCGCCTGCCCCTGGTGCGCGATCGGCCTCGCCAGCCTCGAGAAGGCGCTCTCGAGGCTGGATGGCAGCATCGCGGCTGACATCCACCTGCAGCCGTTCGAACTCAACCCCCACCTGTCGCGAGAGGGTGAAGACGCCAACCTGCACCTGATGCACAAGTACGGCATCGGCGAAGCGCAGCTCGAGGCGAACCGCAAGGCGATCCGCGAGCGCGCCGCGCCGCTCGGCATCGTGATCAACACCGGGCATGGCAGCCGCGTCTGGAACACCTTCGATGCGCACCGGCTGCTGCATTGGGCCGGGCTCGAGGACCCGGAACGCGCGCTCGCTTTGAAGCAGGCGTTGTTCCGCGCATATTTCACTGACCAGGAAAACGTCGCCGACCGCGAGGTCCTGATGCGCATCGCGATGGAAGCCGGCCTCGATCCGGCGCAGGTCCGCCACGTGCTGGAAACGGACGCGTACGCGGATGAGGTCCGGGCGCAGGAACAACGCTACCAGCAGGCAGGCATCCATTCCGTGCCAGCCACGATCGTCAATGGCAAATGGCTGATTCCGGGGGGACAGCCGCCGGAGACGTTCGAAGGCGCGTTGCGCGAGATCGCGGCCAAGCCCCAGACCGGATCCGGGCCGGCGTAGCCGGTTCGCTCCAGCCATCGGCGGGCGGTGTCCGCCCTGCGCGTTTGCTGCCGTCTTCGCAGGGCGGGCATTGACGCCCCGCACGCTCACTCGGTCCCTCGGCGGACGGTGTCCGCCCTGCGCAGTGCCGCCGTCAGTGCGCCAGCTCGAGCTTGCTCGACAGGACCCAGCCGACGTTGCCGAGTTCGTCGGTCACCTTCCACCAGATCCCGACCTTGTCGCCGGTCGGATACAGCATCATCCCGGGCCTCAGGCTGCGAACGACCGCCGAATGCAGGTTCGCATCCGAATAGAGCTTGGTCGAGTCGGTAAGCCGCACCGCCTGCTGCACATTGTCGGCTTGCGCGCTGGGCGCATTGTGCTGGAGCTCGCCGACCATCTTGGTGTAGGCGTCGAGATACGCCATCGCGATCACCTGACCGATCTCGGTATTGGCGTAGCCGCTGGCGCCACCGGCCGCGAACCCGCCCCAGAAGCCGCCGCCACCACCGCCGGCCCAGCCGACATCGGTCTTGTCCGCATGCCCCTGCTCGAGCGCGACCTGCTCGGTGGAACGGATGTCGGTGAGGGTGAGCACCACGTCCGCAGTCTTCTTGGAAATGCTGATTCCGCCGACCACCGCACCGACGCCGTGCGGCAGGAATCCGCCGAGGATGCCGCCGATGCGATTGCCACCGGCGTTCGAATTGCTGTTGGCGATATCCGGCACCAGCACGTAATCGGCCGCCTTCATCTGGCCCTTGCCGACGTTCGAGCCCTGGCGCATCTCGCCCTCGCCCGCGAGCTCGCGTTCCGCTTGGGCGGCCTGCAGGCCCTTGCCGCGATCGACCAGGGTGAAGCAGCCCGACTGCGAGACATACACCTTGATCAGCGCGGCCGGCGATTCGAGATTCATCTGCGTCCACCACTGGTTGCCCGTCTGCGGTTCTTGCACCGCAAGGGTGCCGATCCGGCTGTTGCAGTGGGGCATCTGCGGTGGAGCGTCGGACCCGGCCCAACTTGCCGACGCGAACAGCATGCCACCGGCGAGCACCAGCAAGCCGGACCAGCGGTTGGTACCAAGCACACGGGTCTTCATCGGGTCCCCCATTTCCTGTTGCAGGAAACGCGTGGTAATGGCTGAAGAAACCGGACAGGCCGCGCCGGTTGCAGGCGTGCTGTCCCCTCGAGGAATCGCCCAGCAGATACACCGATCATCGGCCGGTCGAAGGCTTGCGACACGCGAGCGACCGGATTGCGCCGATATACTCCGGCGCCATTGAGGTGTCAATTGGAGCTTCGCCGACCATCGGGCGGTCGTTCGCCGGGTCAGAGCTTGCGCTGCCCTCAAAGGAACGGACTCAACGCATCGCTTGGCTTGCTTCCCTGTTCCCTGCTTCTGCGTCGCCCTCAGGTCACGTCCGGCGGCCGGGCTTCCATACCCTCGGCGGGCCGAATGTCTTCCCGCGTGATGGCGACACGGGTGCGCGGCAGGCACTCCGGATAGTTCTTTTGCAGGAACGTGACCAGCTTCTCGCGCACGTGGCGGCGCAGGTTCGTCGTGTCACCGGCATTTCGCGCACTGACCGTCGCGCGCATCTCGACCACGTGCTCGGTGAGGTTGGTGAGATCCAGCGACCATGCAAAGCCGTCGAACAGCGGGTCCTCCTTGAGGATCCGCTCCAGTTCGTCCCGCACCGCCTGCACCGGCACCGTGTAGTCGGCATAGATGTACGCGGTGCCGAGGAGGTTGGCGGTAGTGCGGGTCCAGTTCTGGAATGGCTTCTCGATGAAATACGACAGCGGCAGGATCAGGCGGCGCAGGTCCCAGGTCCGCACCACGACATAGGTCGTCGTGATCTCCTCGATCCAGCCCCATTCGCCCTCGACCACCACCGAATCCTCGAGTCGGATCGGCTGGGTCAGCGCGATCTGGATGCCGGCCAGCCAGTTCGTCAGCACCGGCCGCGCCGCAAGGCCCACGACCAGGCCGGCCGCGCCCGCCGATGCGAACAACGTGGCGCCGAGTGCGCGGATGGCGGGAAACGTCATCAGCATCGCGCCCGCGGCGAAGATCCCCATCACCACGGCGCCGATCCGGCGCAGCACCTGGAACTGCGTGCGGACCTTGCGGGCTTCCAGGTTGTCCGGCAGGTTCACGTCGTAACGCGCCGAGATCACGTCGCGCATGGCGTCGATCAGCCGCACCACGAGCCATGCCGCGATCCCGATCATCACGATTGCGATCGCGTGGCCGAGCGGGCCGCCGATCCTGGGCGGGATCGGCAACACGCTGAGTGTGAGCAGCACGCCGAGCAGCGGGAACAGCCACCGGGATGGCGCACGGAAGTTGTGCACGATGGCGCCGGCGATCGACGCGAAGCGTCCGCCGGTGAACCGGCAGGTGATCGCGAACAGGATCCAGTAGACGATCCAGCCGACGATCGCGGCACAGGCCAGTACCACCAGGAGGTCGAGCCAGCTGGGGCCGAACGGGATGAAGTTCATGAAGTGGTCGAGGCGCAGCATTTTCCCTTCGCCGGCAGGGGTCGCACGGGCGCCAGGCCGCGCAATTCGCGCGGCAAGCTTCCACAGGCCCCGGCCCCCTCCGCTCCAGAGGTTTGTGACAAGTACCCAACTATAGGCGATGGACCGGTACCCTTGTGGAGGGACCCCGGCCACGATTCAGGTTCAAAGGAATCGCCCTGGCCGCCAAGCCCCCCTTCTTTCGCTCCGCACCCTCGTGCGGGGCCTTTGCCCGGCCCCTCAATATCTTGCGTCCACTGCCGATAACTCGGGTACGCAGTGCGTCACGCCCCCCGGTCCGGAGTCTTGCATGTTGGTTTTGGTTGGAAGCCTGATCGTGGTCTGCTGCGTGCTGGGCGGCTTCCTCATGTCGCACGGGCAACTGCTGGCGTTGTGGCAGCCGTACGAAGTGATGATCATCTTCGGCGGCGCGGCGGGCGCCTTCCTGACCTCCAATCCGCCCAAGGTGGTCAAGGCCGCGCTGCGCGAGATCGCGGCGCTGGCCAAGGGGCCCAACTACCGCAAGCAAGACTACGTCGACCTGCTCTCGCTCCTCTATGACATCTTCAGCGTGATGCGCAAGCAGGGTGTG
>JAICJG010000037.1 GCA_025928585.1 Rhodanobacteraceae bacterium | reverse complement strand
GCTGGAAGGCAGCGTGCAGAAATCCGGCGACGAGGTGCGGAAAACCCCGCAGTTGATCGACACCCCCAGCGGTTACCACCAGTGGAGTGAAAAATACGACCGCAAGCTGACCAGCATCTTCGCGGTGGAGGATGAAATCTCGAAAGCCATCGCGGACAAGCTGCGGGTGCAGCTCGTTGGCGGGAGCGGTCAGCCACTGATTCGCCATGCAACCGAAGATCCGATGGCGCACGCGTTGTATCTGCAGGGCATCGCCGAAATCGCCAAGCGTGGCCCAGCGCTCAGGAATGCGGCGACGCTGCTGCAGCAGGCGACCGCGCGCGATCCCGGCTATGCCGATGCCTGGGCCAGATTGTCGCAAGCCGAGGAACTGCTGCCGTGGTACCAGTTGGCGGACTGGCCCGGTTCGCTGGCATCGGCGGAACAGTCGGCCAGACGCGCGCTGGGGCTCGATCCGCAATCGGGCGAGGCGCACGCGGCACTCGCCAATGTGCTGCGCGACCGGCTGGACTTTGCAGATGCCGATCGCGAATACCGCAAGGCGTTGGCATTGAGCCCCGGGTCATCGGAAATCCGCAACCAGTATGCGCAACTGCTGAATGCGGTCGGCGCTTCCGACGCGATGCTGCGGCAGGAGCGCATCGCCATCTCGCTGGATCCGCTTGCGCCCAATCCGAGCTACATGCTGGGCTTCGAACTGGTCATCCAACACCGCTATCCCGAGGCCGCGGCCGAGTTCGAGAAGGTGCTGGCGCAGACGCCGGACTATGCCTATGCGCGCTTTCACCTGGCCCTGACAGACTTGTACGAAGGCCACGGTGACGCGGCCCTGGAGATCGCGCGTGCCGCCGCGCTGCAGGCCGGGCAGGACCCGGCAACGATCGAGATATTGCTGCGCGCCTGCACGAATCCGGCGCTGCGGCCCGAAGCACTGAAGCGCGTCGTCGGCATCGACCGCATCGAGATCGCCAAGCAGGACGACCTGGCCAAGGCTTTCTGGTACAGCCAATTGGGCGCGCGCGGGCCCGCACTCGCCAGTCTGCAACGCTGGGTTGTCGATGCGCCGCTCGGGCAGCGCTTCAACGGCGTGCGCTGGTTGCGTGTGCCCACGTTCGATCCGATCCGCGATGATCCGCGCTTCAAGGCGGTCCTGGCGAAGCTGGGCCTGCCGTATCGGCCGGACACGGCGGCAACGAGATGAGCGTCGGGAAGTCGAAGCGGTGCCCGCTGCCGCCGACCGGATTTTCAGACATGCATTGCAGGGGCGAAACGATGCGCGTGGGTAGATCGAAGCTGCCGGCGATGTTGCTCGGCGCGGCGATCCTGATCTTCGCCTCGTGCGAATTTGCGGATGCGCAAACCGCTCCGCAGCCGCCGGATGCGGAAATCCGTGCGGCAATGGCATGGGTGTTCCCGAAAGCGCATTCGCCGGACCCGAGCGCGCCACGGCTGGCGCGGAAGCCAAAGCCGGAACCGAACGAGGTCGTGCGCGTGCCCGGCAGTACGCAAAGTTACACACGGGCCCAGCTGGACGCCGATGATTCCATTGCAGACTGGTTTCCTCATGACCATCCATCTCCGCCGCGAATCGTGATGGTGCACCGCAAGCCGGGATTCCCGTTGCCGTGCGCGGATTGTCATATGCCGAACGGCCAGGGCGACATCACTTCACCCGCACTCGCGGGGTTGCCCAGGGAGTACATCGTCGAACAGCTCATGGCATTCCGGCAGGGCACGCGCAGCACGCCATTGGTGATGACGAGGGAGGCGCAGTCAATCAATGACGCGGATCTGGACCTTGCGTCGAGCTACTTCTCGAAGCTGGCTTACGAGCCGCGCACGCGTGTGATCGAAACCGCGACGGTGCCGAGAACCCATTGGGTCGACTTCGTTCTGGTCCCGAACCGGGACGGCGCGCGCGAACCCATCGGCGAGCGCATCATCGAAACATCGACCGACATCGTGTCTCACATTGTTGGCGACTATCACGTCGAGAATGTCGCCTGGGTGCCGCCGGGCAGCATCGCGCACGGAGCGGTGATCGCGTCAAAAGGCACCGCCAAGGCATTGCCGTGCGAGTCCTGCCACGGGCCGGCATTGCGGGGCGTCGGAGACACTCCACCGCTTGCAGGTCGGTCGCCGACCTACATCGTACGCGAGCTGATTCGGTTTCGGCTGGGCCAGCGCACCAACTCCGGCGCTGCCCCGATGCGGCTGGAAGCCTTGCGACTGACTCTGAAAGACATGATCGACGTTGCGGCCTATGCCGCGTCCCGCGAGCCCTGAACCTGAAACAGGACACACCCATGCACAAACCTGCAGCACCAGCATTGTTTTTTGTGGGGATCCCGTTTGTCATCGTGTGCGCGCTGGCATTCGGGCAGAGCCTGCCGATCCATCCCGATCCCGAGATCCGTGCCGCGATGGCGTGGGCGTTTCCGCTGAATCCGCCACCGGATCAGCATGCGTCGAAGCCCGACATGCACAAGCCGTTGCACGTGCCGGGCAGTACGCGCACCTACACGCTGGCCGACTACGACGACATGTTCGGCGCACCGGACTGGTTTCCGCGGGATCATCCGCCGATGCCGCACATCGTGGCGCACGGGCGCAAGCCGGCGTGGGCGTGTGCGTACTGCCATCTGCCGACGGGGCAGGGCAGGCCGGAGAACGCGCCGCTCGCCGGCCTGCCGGCCTCATACATCATCGAGCAGGTGAATGCGTTCCGCAGTGGCGAGCGCGTCAGCGGACGACCGGAGACGGCGAAGGGGATGCCCGCCGAGGCACGCAACGTCACCGATGGCGACCTCAAACTCGCCGCCGGATATTTTTCGGGCCTGCATTACAAGCCGTGGACACGCGTGATCGAGGCCGCGACGGTGCCGAAGACGCACGTCGCGCACTGGATGCTGGTGCCGAATGCGGATGGCGCGCGCGAACCGATCGGCAATCGCATCATCGAGACTTCCACGGACATGGCCCGCACCGAATTGCGCGATACGCGCTTCGGGTTCGTGGCGTACGTGCCGCCCGGAAGCATCGCGCGCGGCGCGGCGATCGCGTCGCAGGGAACGGGTGCCGCGGCGGCGTGCGAATCCTGCCACGGCGCCGACCTGCGCGGGACGGGAACCATTCCGCCGCTCGCCGGCCGTTCGCCCACCTACATCGTGCGCGAGCTGATCCTGTTCCGCACGGGTGGCCGCGCCAATGCCGCCGCAGAACCGATGCGGCAGGAAGCCTCGCACCTGACCCTCAAGGACATGATCGCGGTTGCCGCGTATGCAGCATCCCGCAAGCCCTGAGGATCCGGATGCAGTATGACGCCACCAGGCTGGGCTGATGCCCGGTACCCCGGCGTCTGTTCGGATTCGAGGACAGGCATTCGATGCCGCAATCCGGCAGCACACTCGGTGCCGGCCCGCTCCTCACGTGTGTCGCTCGACGCGGCGCGCGTGTGCCCGCGGAATGATCCCGTTGCCGTAGCGGCATGAGTAGACCTGGGTGGTCTCCGCACCCAGGAACAGGATTAATGCGCTGTAATAGACCCACACCACCAGCAGGATCAGCGAACCGGCGGCCCCGGCCGAGCTGTAGCGAAGATGCGCAAGGTATACGCCGAGCGCATATTTGCCGATCGTGAACAGCACCCCGGTGATCAGCGCGCCGACCAGGACGTCGCGCCAGCCGATGACGGCGTCCGGCACGTATTTGAACAGCAATGCGATCACCGCTGAAATGATCGCGAGCGACACCAGCGCATAGACCACCCTCAGCATCGTCCCCGCGCCCGGGAAGAGGCTGGAGACATACCCGTGCGCGCCTGCGAGCGCGGCGCTCGCGACCATCGACACCAGCAGGATGAAGGCCATCCCGAACACGATGGCGAGCGCCAGCAGGCGCGAACCGAGCAGGCGCCAGATCACGTTGCGGCTGGGCACCGCCTTGACGTCCCAGATCTGGTTGAGTGCGGTTTGCAGGTGGCCGAACACGGCGGTTGCGCCGAGCACCAGGATCACGATCGCGATGATCGTGGAAAGCACGCTCGCATGATGGTCGCCGGTCTGCGCGAGCAGCGCGCGCACGACGTCCGCCTGCTGCTGTCCGACCATGGCGCCGATGCGGGAGAGCAGTTGCTCGCGCGCCGCCTGTTCGTCCAAGAAGAGGCCGGCCACGCCGGTCAGCAGCAGGAACAGCGGCACCATGGACAACAGCGTGAAATAGCTCAGCGCCGCGGCCAGCTGGAACGGCTTGTCGGCGAGGAATTCGGTCACGACCGACTTCGCGGTCGTCCAGGCGGAGTGCAATCGGGTGCCGTCGTCCATGGCGCGCCATGCCTCGCGGTGGGGCCAGTCGATAGCATGCCAGCGACCGGGCCCGGTTTCGGCGGAAGCGTGTGGCGCGTTTGGCGGCGGTTCGGTTTGGCGACCGTTGAAGCCGCGATCCCCAGGTACACGCCCTCGTGCCAGAATGGCATCCAACGCACGACCAAAGGCGGTTTCGTTCGGGGCCGGCCATGGGCGAGAAGGTTTTCTGGCGGGAACTGAAGCGTCGCCACGTGTACCGCGTGGCCGCCGCGTACGCGGTGACAGGCTGGCTGCTGGTCCAGATATCAACCCAGGTGTTCCCGGTGTTCCACCTGCCGGACTGGAGCGAGCAGGCGGTCGTGCTGCTGATCCTGGCCGGATTTCCGATCGCCCTGATCCTCGCCTGGGCCTTCGACGTCGTGCCGAGCGGCATCGTGCGCGCCGATGTCGGCGCCGCACCCGGCCTGCGCTGGCGGATGCGCCGCGCAGGTGCCGCGCTCGGCCTGATCGGGGTTGCGATTGCGCTGATCGCGGGCGGCGCGTGGTGGCAGTTCGGGAGGCGGGGGGCCCCGCCGGCGAACCGCCCGGTGGCGGCGCGCAGCTCGCCGACCCTTGCGCAGCGGGCGCCGTCAGCGGTGCGTGCCGGTTACATCCCCGCCAAGTCGATCGCGGTGCTGCCATTCGCCCACCTGAGCAGCGATCCGAACAACGCATATTTCAGCGACGGCATCACCGAGGAAATCCTGGATGCCCTGGCGCAGGTGCCCGGCCTCAAAGTGGCCGCCCGCACCTCCGCCTTTCGTTTCAAGAGCGGTCGCAGCGACGTTCGCGAGGTCGGCAAGATGCTCGGCGTGGCCACTGCGCTGGAAGGCAGCGTCCAGACCTCCGGCGGCGAGGTGCGGATCACCGTGCGGCTCGTGGACACGCGCAGCGGTTACCAGCTCTGGTCGGAGAAATGCGACCGCCGCCTGCTTGGCATTTTCGCGATCGAGGATGAAATTTCAGGTGCCATCGCGGCGCGGCTGCGGGTGCAGTGGAACGATGCGCGGCGACAGGTCGCGCACGGTGCCCGCGATCCCCGCGCCCACGATTTCTACCTGCGCGGAATGGCACTGGTGGCGGCGCGCGGAGCCGGACTGCTGGAGGCCGTCGCGGACTTCCGGCAGGCGGTGGCGATCGATCCGCGCTTTTCGCCGGCTTGGGGCGCGCTCGCCGAGGCCGAAATGCTGCTTCCGTACTACTTCCTGGAACCGACCAACAAAGCGTTTCCGAAGGGTGAAGCGGCGGCGCGGCAGGCGCTCGCGATCGACCCCGATTCGGCCCAGGCGGAGGTCGCCCTGGCGATGATGTACCGGGTGCAGTGGCGCTGGCGCGAGGCCGACGAAGCGTTGCGGCGCGCGCTGAGAGTCGCACCCGGCGACGCCGAGGTGGCCGATCAACATGCCCAGTTCCTGCACGACGTCGGCCAATCGCAGGCCGCGCTCGCCGAGATCGATCGCGCGCAAGGCCTCGACCCCCTGTCCGGCGTGATCGGCGTCGTGCGGGCGATCACACTCACCTCGCTGCATCGGTTCGATGGAGCGGCCCGGGAGGCCGGCCGCGTGACCGCGACCCATCCCGGCCTCGCCCTCGGCCACTTCGTCGCCGCCGACGTTGCGATCTACCGCCACGATTACCGGACGGCGCGCGCGCAGTTGTCGCTCGGTGCCCGGTTGGTCGGGGAGGAACCCGCGACCTACCTGCGGCTGGTGGATGGAATCGAAATGCCCGCGCGCCGGGCCGCCGCGCGTTCGGCGCTGCGAACCGCGGGCGGCGGCAACGAGTGGCTGAATACCCCGGCGCGCATCAAGTGGCTGTTGCTGCTCGGCGACCGCAACGGCGCCCTCGCGAAGCTGCAGCACATGGACAAGGAACTGATGTTCGGGCTGAACGATGTGTGGCAACCTGCGTTCGATCCGGCCCGCGACGATCCGCGTTACGCCGCGGCGCTGAAGAGGATGGGCCTCCCGTACCGGCCTGCAGAAGCGCCGGTGCCGGCTTCCGCGGTGACCGGGTCTGCGCCGTGACCGGCAGTCCATCCCTCCGCGTGCGCGATACCGCCCGCCGGGCTACATCGTGCGCCAGTTGGTCCTGTTGCGCCTCGACGGTCGCTCCAATCCCGCCGCTGCACCGATGCGGCAGGAAGCCTCGCACCTGACGCTCAAGAACGTGAATGATGCAGCGGCGGATGCTGCCTCGCGCAGTGCCCGAGTCGCGTTCGCCGGAGGCATCGCCGTCGCCGCAACAGCAAGTCCAACCCCTTGTTGACGCATCCGAACGCGCGGCGAACGCGCACGATACGCACGCTTACATGGCGTTTTTCCGAAAATCGCCGGACCTGCTATTCGCCATCAGCAGGCGGATCATTCGCGGCTGGGGTGCCTTGCACGCGCAGCAGTTGATATGGTGGAAGGACGGCAAGAGCGATGTGGGTGTACACGGTGACCGCCGCGCCCGTATTCGACACGCTCGCGCGCGCTATCGTGCTGGTCACGGAGCCAATGTCTTCGCATCGCGCTGGCGCCGCGGCAAACCCGGTATTGGCACGTTTGCGGTCGCTCCGGTGTGGAGACGTCTGCCTGAAGGTTGGCGGATCGTATACGGCCACGAATCATGGGCCAATCCACCGGGTTGATCTGCAACCCGCATTGCGCCGTGCGGGTCCGGAACACGTGGATGGGCTAAAATGGCGGCTTTGCCGGAGGCCGCATGAGCCAGTCTTCCTCCTCCGCGGGTGCGCGTTTCCGCGCCGCGCTTGCCGCCGAGTCGCCGCTGCAGGTCGTCGGCGCGATTACCGCCTACGCGGGACTGATGGCAAAACGCGTCGGCTACCAGGCGCTGTATCTCTCGGGCGGCGGGGTCGCGGCGAATTCGCTCGGCATGCCGGACCTCGGCATCTCGACGATGGAAGACGTGCTGACCGACGCGCGCCGGATCGTGGATGCCACACAGTTGCCGCTGCTGGTCGACATCGACACCGGTTGGGGCGGCGCCTTCAACATCGCACGCACGATCCGCTCGTTCGAGCGCGTCGGCGTCGCCGCGGTGCACATGGAGGACCAGGTTGGCCAGAAGCGCTGTGGACACCGCCCCGGCAAGGAAGTGGTGCCGAAAGAAGAAATGGTCGACCGCGTGAAAGCTGCTGTCGATGCGAAGACCGATCGGGATTTCGTGCTGATGGCGCGCACCGATGCCGCGGCAGCCGAAGGCATCGATGCCGCGATCGAACGCGGGGTGGCCTACGTCGAAGCCGGTGCGGACATGATTTTTCCCGAAGCCATGAAGACGCTCGACGATTACCGCAAGTTCAAGCAAGCCGTGAAGGTGCCGATCCTCGCCAACCTCACCGAGTTCGGGGCGACGCCGTTCTTCACCGTGGACGAATTGCGCAGCGCGAACGTGGACATCGCCCTTTACTGCTGTGGCGCCTACCGCGCGATGAACAAGGCCGCGCTGGGCTTCTATGAAACCGTGCGCCGCGAAGGAACGCAGAAATCCGTGGTGCCGGCGATGCAGACCCGCGAGGAGCTGTACGACTTCCTCGGCTACCACGCCTATGAAGCAAAGCTCGACGAATTGTTTGCGGGCGGCAGGAAGGATTGAATGGCGGGCAGGGGTCGCGCCGGTTCCGCGAGCACGCGAGACCGCCGGGGCACGACAGGCAAATTTCTCCAGGAGTCAAGCATGAACGACAACGCGCAACAGGTTCTTCCCAAGGCCAAGAAGTCGGTGGCGCTGTCCGGCGTCGCTGCCGGCAACACCGCGTTGTGCACCGTGGGCCGCAGCGGCAACGACCTGCATTACCGCGGGTACGACATCAAGGATCTGGCAACGCGGGCCACCTTCGAAGAAGTCGCCTACCTGTTGGTGCACGGCGATCTGCCGACCTGGGCGGAGTTGAACGCCTATCGCGCGAAGCTGAAACGGCTGCGCGGGCTGCCGCAGCCCGTCAAGGCGGCGCTGGAACTGCTGCCGGCTTCCATCCATCCGATGGACGTGATGCGCACCGGCTGTTCGGTGCTCGGCACGGTACTGCCTGAAGCGCACGACCACCCCGTGACCGGCGCCCGCGACATCGCCGACCGGTTGATGGCGAGCTTCGGTTCGATGCTCTTGTACTGGTACCACTACTCGCACAACGGCCGCCGCATCGAAGTGGAGACCGATGACGCGACGATCGCCGCCCATTTCCTGCACCTGCTGCACGGCAAGCCGCCCGGCGATCTGCACGCCAATGCGCTGGACAAGTCGCTGATCCTGTACGCCGAGCACGAATTCAATGCCTCGACTTTCACCGCGCGCGTGATCGCGGGAACCGGTTCGGACCTCTACTCGGCGATCACCGGCGCGATCGGCGCGTTGCGCGGGCCCAAGCATGGCGGCGCCAATGAGGTCGCGATGGACATCATTTCGCGCTACCGGACGGCCGACGAGGCCGATGCCGACGTGCGCGCGCGGGTCGAGCGCCGCGAAATCATCATCGGCTTCGGGCACCCCGTCTACACCGTTTCGGATCCGCGCAACGAGATCATCAAGGAGATCTCGCGCAAGCTCTGCACCGAAGGCGGCAATCCGCGGCTGTTCGAGGTGTCCGAACGCATCGAACGGGTGATGGGCGAGGTCAAGAAGATGTTCCCGAACCTCGACTGGTACTCGGCGAGCGCGTACCACATGCTGGGCGTGCCGACCGTGATGTTCACGCCGCTGTTCGTGATCGCGCGCACTTCGGGCTGGAGCGCGCACGTGATCGAGCAGCGCCAGGACGGCAAGATCATCCGGCCGAGCGCGAATTACACGGGTCCCGAGGATCAGACGTACGTGCCCATGGAAAAACGCTGAGAACAATCGTGCGCATGGCTCTTCTCCTTCCTTCAAGGGAAGGACGGGAGGGGGGATGGTGTTGCGTATCTGGGGGACAACCCATCCCCACCGAATGAAGCCGCTCTTGTAGGTTGGCGCTGAGCGCAGCGAAGCCCAACGTTTTCGTCCGGCCGGGTTGGCGCTGAGCGCGAAGCCCAACGTGTTCGCCATCGTTGGGCTTCTCCCGAAGCAAGTCAGGGATCAGCCCAACCTACGAAAGCCGGTTCCCATCGCAGCGCTCCCCTTGTTCGGGCACTCCCAGGTATGTGTGCGCGCCCGGCGCACGGATCAAGGCGCGCCACCAGCGGCGCTCGAATGGTCGGCCCGGAGCGCTTGCTTCGGAAGCCGGATCGCACCTGCGGTGTGCGTCACAGGCGCGCGGCCAGCCTCGTGGCCTGCGCAATCGCGCGCTTGGCGTCCAGTTCGGCAGCGACGTCGGCGCCGCCGATCACGTGCACGGCGATCCCGGGCGCCGTCCATTCGTCGGCCAGCGATCGATTGGATTCCTGGCCCGCGCAGACGATGACGTTGTCGACGGACAATGTTTGCGGATTGCCACCGATCGTCACGTGCAGTCCGGCATCGTCGATCTTCTCGTAGGTCACGCCACCCACCATCTTTACGCCCTTTGCTTTCAGCGCGGCACGATGCACCCAGCCGGTGGTCTTGTTCAGCCGCCTGCCGGGACGTCCGGCCGTCCTTTGCAGCAACCAGACTTCGCGTGGCGAAGGTTCGGGCGACGGTTTGACCAGCCCGCCGCGGTGTTCGCGACTGGTATCGACGCCCCATTCACGGGTCCAGCGCGCGACGTCGGTGGCGGGCGAGGGCGGCACTTGCGTCAGGAACTCCGCGACATCGAAACCGATGCCGCCCGCGCCGATGATCGCGACGCGTTTGCCGATCTCGCGCGTCCCCATGACCGCGTCGTGGTAGCCCATTACCATCGGGTGATCCTGACCCGGAATCCGCGGATCGCGCGGCGTGACGCCGGTCGCCACGACGATTGCATCGAACGCTTGCGCCTGCAGCGTCGCGGCGTCCGCGCGCGACCGGAGGCGCACGTCGACGCGGAGCTCGGCGAGCAGGTTGCCCCAGTAACGCAGCGGTTCGGCGAATTCCTCTTTGCCTGGGATGCGCCTGGCGAGGTTGAACTGGCCGCCGATTTCGCCTGATTGCTCGAACAGCGTGACGGCATGGCCGCGTTGCGCGAGTGTCGTCGCGCACGCGAGGCCCGCCGGCCCGGCGCCGATCACGGCGAAGCGCCTTGCGTGTGCGACCGGAGCATCCACCAGTTCGGTTTCGTAACAGGCGCGCGGGTTCATCAGGCAGGAAGCGCGCTTGTTCTCGAATACATGGTCGAGGCACGCCTGGTTGCAGGCGATGCAGGGATTGATCAGCGATGCGCGTCCGCTGCGCGCCTTCGCCACCCAGTCCGGGTCCGCCAGCAGCGGGCGCGCCATCGACACCATGTCGGCGTCGCCGCGCGCCAGCACGTCTTCCGCCACCTCAGGCAGATTGATGCGGTTGGTGGTGACCAGCGGAATGGTCACGTGCTCCTTCATTTCGCGCGTCACCCAGGTGAATGCGGCGCGCGGCACGCTGGTGACGATGGTCGGGACGCGCGCTTCGTGCCAGCCGATGCCGGTGTTGATCAGCGTCGCGCCGGCGGCTTCGACCTGTTTCGCCAGCGCGACGATTTCGTCCCACGCCTGCGCACGCTCGACGAGGTCGAGCATCGACAGCCGGTAGATGAGGATGAAATCGCGTCCGACCGCCGCGCGCGTCCGCCGCACGATCTCGATCGCGAAACGCATCCGGTTTTCCGCCGAACCGCCGAAGGCATCGCGGCGCCGGTTGCTGCGCTCGGCGAGGAACTGGTTGATCAGGTAACCCTCGCTGCCCATGATCTCGACGCCGTCGTAGCCGGCGTCCTGCGCGAGCGCCGCACAGCGCGCGAAGGCGCGGATCGTCCTCTCGATGCCGTGGCCGGACAGCGCCCGCGGCGTGAAGGGCGTGATCGGCGACTTGATCGCCGAGGGCGCGACGATCAACGGATGGACGCCGTAGCGGCCCGCGTGCAGGACCTGCAGGCAGATCCTGCCGCCCGCCGCGTGCACGGCATCGGTGATGCGGCGATGCGGCGTCACCTGCCAACGCGACGACAGGCGGCTGGAAAATGGTTTCAGCCAGCCCGCGAGGTTCGGCGAGAAACCGCCGGTCACCATCAAGCCGACGCCGCCGCGGGCGCGCGCGGCGAAGTATTCCGCGGGTTTTCCGAAGTCACGCGCGCGGTCTTCGAGGCCCGTGTGCATCGATCCCATCAGCACGCGATTGGGCAGCGTGCAGCAGCCGAGATCGAGCGGCGCGAACAGGTGCGGGTAACGTGCGGCGGCGTCGATGGAGGTCATTGCGGCGAGCATGGCGCGGCAGCGCGGCCGCGGCAAGCCGGGCGGCCCCTGCGCTATGCTTGCCGCGCGCCGGCGTGGCGCAAGCTCGGGGGACTGCCGTGATTCGCGCGCACAGGTGGTGGTTGCTTGCGTGGGTGGTGTGGTCCGGCTTGCCGGGGCTCGCGGCTGCGGCTCCGCCGTTCCAGCTTGATGACCTGCAGAAGCTGGTGCGGCTGTCCGATCCGCAGCTCTCGCCCGACGGCAGCTCGGTCGCGGTGGTCGAGATCACCCCCGACTGGAAGACCGACAAGCACCACACCACGCTCGAGGTCGTGGATGTCGCGAGCGGAGCGAAGCGCGCATGGACGCAGGATCGAGAAGAGGTGTCCTCGCCGCGGTGGTCGCCCGATGCGACGCGCCTCGCGTTCCTCGCCAAGGATCCGAAGACCAAGCAGGTCCAAGTCTACGTGATGCCGCTCGCGGGCGGCGATGCGCGCCGGATCACCGCGGGCAAGCAGGACGTCGTCGAATTCACCTGGAGCCCCGACGGTCGCCGGCTGGCCTACATCACGCAGGATCCGCCGGTCAACGAGAAGGTGATCAAGGCCCACGACAAGGTGTTCCAGGTGACCGACGGCAACTTCCTGCTGCGCAAGGCGATCGCGCCCTGGCACCTGTGGGTCGTGTCCGCCGACGGCGGCACGCCGCTGCGGCTGACCGAGGGCAGCTACTCGCTGCAGACCGAGCAGGAAGGTGCGACGCCGCTGGCGTGGAGCCGCGACGGCCAAGCCATCGTGTTCACGAAGTTCCCGGGACCGTATTGGGGGCCATCCTTCCGCTCGGTGATCGCCTCGGTGCCGGCGCAGGGCCGCGGCAAGCCGGCGACCCTCGTCGGGGACCACGGCGCCAGCAATTTCGCCTATGCGCCCACCGGCCGGGCGTTCGCATTCCTGCGCCCGCGCGGTGGCGACCAGAACAACGGCAACGCCGTGTACGTCGGCGGCGACGGCGCGACGCGCGATGTGACCGCCGCACTGGCACGCAACATCAATGCCTTTGCCTGGCTGCCCGGTGGCAAGGCGCTGCTGCTGCAGGGCGAACTCGGTACGCATTCGGTGCTGTGGGAGCAGCCGCTGGCCGGCCCGGCGCGGGCGCTCGAACTCGGCGAGGTCGAACCCGGCAACGACCTGAGCGTGGCGAAAAACGGCGAAATCGCGTTCATCGGCAGCACCGCGGCGCACCCGGACGAGTTATACGTGATGGCTTCGATCCACGCGAAGCCACGGCGGCTCACCGACGTCAACGCATTCGTGGACGGACTCGCGCTGGGGCGCAGCGAGACGATCGAATGGGCAGGCCCGGACGGCTTCCATGAAGATGGCGTCCTGACCCGGCCCGTCGGCTACCGCGCAGGCCGCAAGTATCCGCTGGTGCTGGCGATCCACGGAGGCCCGGAGGGCGCCTCCACCGTGCGTTTCTCGCCGCTGCCACAGCTCCTCGCGGCCGCCGGATTCCTGGTCTTCCAGCCCAACTACCGCGGCAGCACCAACCTCGGCGACGCATACCAGCACGCGATCTTCCGCGACACCGGGGAGGGCCCCGGCGAGGACGTAATGGCCGGACTCGCCGCGGTCGAGAAGCGCGGCATCGTCGCTGCGGATCGAATCGGCGTGTCCGGCTGGTCGTACGGAGGCTACATGACGACCTGGCTCAGCGGTCACTACGACGTCTGGAAAGCCGCGGTGTCGGGTGCGGCGCTGACCGACTGGGTGATGGATTACACGATCGCCTACTACCAGATGGGCGACCTGTACTTCTTCGGCGGTTCGCCGTGGTCCGCCAAGTACCGCGACATCTGGCGGAGCCAGTCGCCGATCACCTACGCGCACCAAGTCAAGGCACCCACGTTGATCATGGGCGACGTCGGCGATCCCAACGTGCCGCTGGTGAACAGCTACGAGTGGTACCACGCGCTGCGCGACAACGGCGTCACCGTGGAGTTCTGGGCCTATCCCGCCGATACCCACTTCCCGGGCGACATCGTGCAGCAGACCGACGTCTATCGCCGCTGGGTCGGCTGGATGAAGAAGTACCTGCAATAGCGGCGGAGCCAACGCTTCCCGGGAACCAGACGAGCGAGGGAGTGGGGCGAGATGACGACGGCCGGGGAAATCCTGCGGTTCTGGTTCGATGAGACGAGCCCGGAACTCCATTTCAAGCGGGACGACGCGTTCGATCGCGTGATCGGCCGGCGCTTCGCCGACATCCATGCCGCGGCCGCGCGTTGCGAACTCGCGGACTGGCGCGAGACTTCGGACGGCCGGCTCGCCGAAGTCATCGTGCTGGACCAGTTTTCGCGGAACCTGTTCCGCTCCGATCCGCGTGCCTTCGCCTGTGACACCGTGGCCCTCGTGCTCGCCCAGGAGGCGATCCGCGCGGGCGCCGACCGCGAACTTCCGGCGCCGCGCCGCGCGTTCCTGTACATGCCGTTCATGCACTCCGAGTCACGGGTGATCCACGTCGAGGCGGAGCGGTTGTTCCGCCAATCCGGCCTGGAGCGCAACTACGGGTTCGAGCGGAAGCACCAGGCGATCATCGAGCGCTTCGGCCGTTACCCCCACCGCAACGCGATCCTCGGGCGCACGTCCAGTGCCGAGGAGCTGGCGTTCCTGGAGCAGCCTGGTTCGTCGTTCTGAAGCGGCGGCCGCTCAATTGTTCGCGGTGCGCGCGCGCCGCCGCAACCACCAGCCGATCCCCACGACCCCCGCGACCAGCCCCGCGTCCACCAGGTAACGCAGCGGATCGTGGGCGTCGAACCATTTCTCGACCAGATCGTCGTGGGTGATCATCCGCGCCGAAGTCCATGCAATCGCCGCGGCGCCGATGTAGATGATCACCGGGTAGCGCTCGATCAGCTTCAGCAGCAACGTGGAACCCCACACTACCAGCGGGACGCTGATCAGCAGGCCGAGCGCCACCAGCCCGAGATGGCCGTTGGACGCGCCCGCGATCGCCAGCACGTTGTCGATGCCCATCAGCGCGTCGGCGACGATGATCGTGCCCATCGCGCTCCAGAATCCGGTGACCTCGTGGCGCAGGTGCGGATCGTCGCGCTCATCCTGCTTCAGGAGTCGCCAGGCGATCGGAATCAACACCAGACCGCCGAGCAGCATCAGGGCCGGGATCCGCAGCAGCCAGATCACGCCGGCGGTCATCGCGACCCGCATCACGATCGCGCCCAGCGTCCCCCAGAAGATCGCGCGGAACTGGTGGTTCTTCGGCAGACGGCGCGCCGCGAGCGCGATCACTATCGCGTTGTCGCCGGCCAGCACGAGATCGATCACGATGATCGAAGCGAGTCCGCTCCAGAACGCGCTGTCTAGCGGATGGTGGAGTACAGCTTCGATGGGCGGCATGCGGTGCTCCCGGCACGTGGACGATCGGAACCCCGCGCCGCCGAAACGGTGCGGAATCTCGAAAGTCTCGCGCGCGGTCGCAATCCGCCGTGGCGACCGGGGCGCTTCCGCCCGTGTTGACGACCGCCACGCGAACCCGCTTCGGCGCGGGTCCGGTGCTACTCCCTTTCGGCAGGCGGCGCCATTGTGCGCGGGGCGCGGGCGGCCGGTCAAGCCGCACCTGCTCTGGCACAATGACGGGCTTTTCCACCGGAATCGATCCATGAACCACGCCGACATCCGTTCCGCGGCCCGCCCGGCACCCGACCAGCCGCTGGTCGACATCGCCGACTACGTGATCGATTACAGGATCGAATCGCAGGAGGCGTGGGACACGGCGCGCTACATGCTGATGGATGCACTTGCCTGCGCGATGCTGGCGATGAAGTTCCCGCAGTGCGCGCGGCACGTCGCGCCGATCGTGCCCGGTGCAACCCTCGCCGGCGGTGCCAGGGTCCCCGGCACGGCCCTCGAGCTCGACCCCGCACAGGCTGCGTTCTGCATCGGGACGCAGATCCGCTGGCTGGATTTCAACGACACCTGGCTGGCGGCCGAATGGGGCCATCCGTCCGACAACCTGGGCACGGTACTGGCGGTTGCGGACTGGCTTTCGCGCAGCAACCTGCGAACCGGCGGCAAACCCTTCACGATCCGGGACGTGCTCGGCTGGGCGATCAAGGCGCACGAGATCCAGGGTTGCTACGCGCTGAAAAACTCGTTCAACCGGGCCGGGATGGACCACGTGATCCTGGTGCGGCTGGCCTCGACCGCGGTTGCGACCGCGATGCTGGGCGGCAATCGCGAGCAGGTCATCACCGCGGTGTCGAACAGCTGGATCGACAACGGTTCCCTCCGTACCTATCGCCACGCGCCCAACACCGGCCCACGCAAGAGCTGGGCGGCGGGCGACGCGTGCCGGCGGGCGGTGATCCATGCGCTGAACGCGCTCACCACCGACGAACCGAGCTATCCCTCTGCCCTCAGCGCGAAGACCTGGGGTTTCTACGACGTGGCGTTCGGCGGAAAGGCCTTCGAGTTCGAGCGGCCGTTCGGCTCGTACGTGATGGAAAATGTCCTCTTCAAGATTTCCTGGCCCGCGGAGTTCCACGCCCAGACCGCGGTCGAGTGCGCGATGCAACTGCACCCTGAGGTCAAGGATCGCATCGACGAGATCGAGCGTATCGAGATCGAGACCCAGGAGGCCGGCGCGCGCATCATCGACAAGACCGGGCCCCTGGCCAATTACGCCGATCGCGACCACTGCATCCAGTACATGGTGGCGGTGCCACTGATCTTCGGACGGCTTGACGCCCGCGACTATGGCGATGAGGTCGCCGCTGATCCGCGCATCGATGTGCTGCGCGCGAAGATGACGGTGCGTGAAAATCCGCAATTCACGAAGGATTATTTCGACCCCGGGAAACGTTATATCGGCAATTCGCTGCAGGTGTTTTTCGAGGACGGTTCGAAAACCACGAAGGTATCGATCGATTATCCGATCGGCCACCGCCGTCGCCGTGCCGAAGGCATTCCGGTGCTCCTGGACAAGTTCCATGGCGCCCTGGCGGGGTCGCTCCCCGGCCCGCAAGCCGGTGAAATTGCGCGCATTTGTGAAGATTCCGCGAAGATGCTCGCGACCCCGCTGCCCGCTTTCATGGACTGCTTCGCGGTGCACCAGCAGTCCTGAGTTCTAAATGAACGGAGGCATACCACTCGCCGCGCAATTTGTTTGTTTTTTGCTAAACTGGCGCAGCCGTAGCGGAAAGGCGCCGGGACTTGGATGGGCGGTTTTCCGCGCAGTAGTCTTGCGGTTTGGAAGCACGACGTCCGCCGGAACGACTGACGTCGAAGAATCAACAACTAGGAGACTTTCCGATGAAACGTAACGGCTTGTTCGCGGTCATCGCGCTGGCCTTGGGTACTGCGGGCGTGGTGTCGGTCGCACACGCGCAGGACACGGGCACAGCGGCGGAATCAACGGGTAGCTTCACCAATCCCAATTACAGCAACTGGTATATCGTTCCGCGCATCGGCGTGGTGGTGCCAGACAGCAGCCGTCAGGTGCAAACGGATCCGGTCGGTGGTCTCGGTGTCGGTTTCTGGGTGAACCCGCACCTGACCCTGGACGTGGAAGCCACCGGGGACAACGCGGACTTCAAGAATTCTTCCGTCCGCGCCGGCAAGCAATGGGAAACCCTCGGCGTCGACGTTGCCGGTCGCTGGTATTTCATGGACCCGGCGTCGCAGTGGCGTCCGTACGTCATGGCGGGCATCGGCGCGTGGCGCCATTCCGCGGTCTCCGAACAGCTCGCGCAGGCGGGTGGCGAATGCGGCTGCCTCGCCCCGCACCGGGGTTCCGGCTGGGGTCCGGGTGCGACGGTCGGCGTGGGCGTGCTCTACAACGTCAGCGACCGCATCGCGGTGCGCGGTGAAATCGCGGCGCGTTACTACCGCGACACCACTTCCGCGCAGCTCGCGGGCCTTGCCGGACCGGGACTTCCGCACACCTATGGTCCGAAGCAATGGCTGGATTCGATGGCGACCGTCGGGCTGGTATTCAACATGAGCCACCCGGCACCGCCGCCTCCGCCGGCTGCACCACCGCCGCCTCCGCCGGCTGCACCGCCGCCGCCGCCGCCCCAGCAGAACGTGGTGATCGACCTGCGTGGCGTGAACTTCAAGTTTGACCGCCCGAAGAAGGGCGAAACCAACATCGGCCCGACGCTGAAGCCGCCGGCATCCGATTCGGTGGCGATCCTCGACCAGGCCGTCGATACCCTGAATCGCTATCCGCAGGTCAAGATCGAGATCGACGGGTACACCGACTCCATCGGTACCGACAAGTACAACCAGGGCCTGTCCGAACGGCGTGCCAACATCGTCGACCAGTACCTGACCTCGCACGGCATCGATTCGAGCCGGATCACCGAGGTCAAGGGCTTCGGCGAGAGCGACCCGATCGACACCAACAAGACCGCGGCTGGCCGTCAGCGCAACCGTCGCGTCGAGTTCAAGGTCGAAGGTCAGGGCATGGACCAGAGCCAGGAACAACAACAGCAGTAAGACCGGCTTGCGCTGGCGGCTGCAACGCCAGCAAACCCGGATGTTTCGGAAGCCCGGCGCGAGCCGGGCTTCTTTTTTTGTGCGAGCGCCCGTATCGCAGCTTCGATCAGTCGCATGCCACGCGGATCCGCTTCAGGCTCGTGCGATCCGGGACGGCGAGGCGCATGCCACGCGGATCCGCTGCAGGCTCATGAAGTCCCGAACGGCCATCCATGCCTGTGAGTGAGGTGCGATCGGCCCTGATCGCTGCATCGATGGGTCAGACGCGCAATACGACCATTCGACGTTCACGAAGTCCAGAACGGCCTTCCCTGGCCTGACTCTTCGAAACGCCCGGGAGCAATGCGGTGTCGGTGGACGGCGCGGTCATGTCCGCGATGAAACGCCGCCGATCCAGGTTTCCGTCACCCGCAGGCCGGCGTCGACTGCCGTGAAGTCGGCGCGCAGCCCGGGTGCGATCCGTCCATGGGTGCCGGCGAGTCCGAGGAAGTCCGCGGGATACGCGGACGCCATCCGGACGGCTTCCTCCAGGGGCACGCCGAGCATCGCGACGGCGTTGCGGACGGCATCGATCATGCAGAGCGCGGAACCGGCGAGGGTGCCGTTCGCCGTCTGGCAAATTCCGTCGCGGGCCGTGATCGTTTCGCCATTGAGGTCGAACGACGGATCCTCGGCCCCCACGGGCGGCATCGCATCGGTCACCAGCAGCAGCTTGCCGCGCGGTTTGGCCTTCAGGGCTACCCGCAGGCTCGCGGGATGCACGTGGTGGCCATCGACGATCACGCCGCACCAGCTTTCCGGATCGTCCAGCGCGGCGCCGACCATTCCGGGTGCGCGGCTGGCGAGCGGCGACATCGCGTTGAACAGGTGGGTGAAACCCCGCACGCCCGCGTCGAGTGCGGCGCGCACGGTGGCGTAGTCGGCGTTCGAGTGCCCCGCGGCGACGATCACGCCCGCGTCCGCGAGCCGGCGGATTGCATCCGGCGCGACACACTCGGGAGCCATCGTCAGCAGGGTCTTGCCGCTGCGGAGCGCGGCCGCCTGCCGCAGCTCCTCCGCGTCCGGCGTGTGCAGGAAACCGGCTGCGTGGACGCCGCGACGCTCACGGCTGAGGTACGGCCCCTCGAGATGGATGCCGAGCACGCCGGGCACGCCTTCCGCGATCGCCGCATCCACGGCGGCGATCGCCGCGCGGATTTTCTCCGGGCTGTCGCTGATCAGGGTCGGCAGGAACCCGGTAGTCCCGAAGCGGCGGTGGGCGGCGCCGATCGTGCGGATGCCATCCACATCGGGCCGGTCATTGAACAGCACGCCGCCGCCGCCATTGACCTGGCAGTCGATGAAACCGGGCAGCAGCATGCCGCCGCCGAGGTCGTGGATTCTGGCATCGGCGGGGACCTGCGGCGTCGCAACCAGGTCGCGGATCCGTTCGCCCTCCACGATCGTGGCGAGGTCGTCGCGCCAGCCGTCGGCGGTGAGTACGCGCGCGTTGACGATCGCCGTCGCCATCACACGGTCTCGGTCACTTTCGCGAGGTGCGGCGGACGGTCCGGATCGCGTCCGCGCCGCAGCGCGAGCGCGTTGACCGCGCGGTAGAAACTCTGGATCCCGAGGATCGGCGCGCACATCGGCTGCGTCGTCGGGACGATCGGCAACGCGCCACGCCCGGACGCCCCCGGCGCGGCCGTCCATACTTCGGCACCGCGTTTGCGGAAATCCGCGGCCGTCGTCAGTGTGCCGGCGAGTGCGTCGTCCTGCTGCGCGAACAGCAGCACCGGCAGGTCCGGGCCGACCAGTTCCATCGGTCCGTGGCGGACCTCGGCGCTGCTGAACGCTTCGGCGTGCAGCGCGCAGGTCTCCTTGAGCTTCAAGGCGGCTTCCTGGGCAGCGGCGAGGCCGTAACCGCGTCCGAGCACGAACAGGTCACGCGCGCCGGCGAGTCCGTCGACCATGGGCGACCAGTCCAGCGAGAAGGCCTGCCGCATTTGTCCCGGAAGGTCGCGAAGGTCGCGCAGCAACGAGGAATCCGCGCGCCAGTGGGCCACCAGGTGCAGCACCGCGACCAGCGAGCCGAGGAAGCTCTTGGTGGCGGCCACGCTCCGCTCGGCGCCCGCCTGCAGCGGAATCACCCGGTCGGCGATCGCGGCGAGCGGCGAGCCTTCGGCGTTGACCATCGCGACCACGCGCGCGCCGGCGGCGCGTGCGGCTTCGGCGCTCCGCAGCAGGTCCGGGCTCGCGCCGGATTGCGAGATCACGAGGTACAGCGCGCCGCGCAGCCGCAACGGCACGGCATAGATCGACTCGACCGACGGCGATGCCGAGGCGGTGGCGCAGCCGGTCTGTGTTTCGATCACGTACTTGGCGTAGGTCGCCGCGTGGTCGGAACTGCCGCGCGCGCAGGTGACGACGAACGGTGGCGGCGAATCGCGCAATGCCTGCGCGAGCTCCCGCACCAGGTGATCGTTGCGCTCGAGCTGCCTGGCCGCGGTGTCGGCCGCCTCGGCCGCCTCCCGGAACAGGAACGTCGATTCCGGGCGCAGGTCGCGGTTCGGTGTGCCGGACATGTCTTGGAATGCTCCTTCGGATGCGAATGGATTGCGGCATGCGCCTCCCGCGGCCGCTAGGGCAGGGCGGCCGCGGAATCGACGGCCTGGGCGGTGCGCGCCTGTCCCGCGCGGTGGCCGAGCAATCCGTAGAAAAGGATGTAGGCGTAGCCGGGCACCATCACCAGCAGGAAGGCCCATTGCAGCGGAACGGCTTCCGCCAGGTGGAAGAACGCCTGCGGGATCAGCGCGCCGCCGACGATGCCCATGATCAGCAATGCCGAGCCGAATTCGGTGTGGCCGCCGAGCCCCTTGATCGCCAGCGGAAAGATCGCCGGCCACATCATCGCGTTGGCGAACCCGAGGGCCGCGACGAAGGCCACCGATGTATAGCCGGTGGTGGACCACGCACCGAAGGCCAGCAGCACGCCGAGCACCGCCGAAGCCGCGAGGTAGCGTTGCTGCGAAACGAAGCGCGGGATCAGCAGCAGCCCGGCGAGGTAACCGGCCAGCATCGCCACCATCGTGAAGGTGGTGAAATGCTTGACGGCGTCGAGCGGCAGGCCGAGTGCCTGCCCGTACACGCCGATCGCGTCGCCGGCCATCACCTCCATGCCGACATAGATGAACAGGCATACCACGCCGAGCCAGAGGTGTGGGAATGCGAAGATGCCGCGCTGGCCGCGCCCGCCGCGGGAAGCGCGATTCGCGCCCGCCGGTCTGATTTCCGGAAGCCGCGAGCGCGCGACCCACACGGCAAGCACGGCGAGGATCGCGGCCATTGCCATGTACGGCCAGTACACGCGCGCCACGAAGCCGTCGAGCAACGCCTGCGCCGCCGCGGGCGTCGGCGCCGCCTTGACCTGCTGCTCGAAGCTGCCGATTCCGCTCAGGACCAGCCAGCCGAACACCAGCGGGGCGAGCGCGCCCGCGCCCTTGTTGCAGATGCCCATGATCGCGACCCGGCGGGCGCCGCTTTCGATCGGGCCGAGGATGCTGACGTAGGGATTGGAAGCCGTCTGCAGGATCGAAAGGCCGGCGCCGATCACGAACAAGGCCGCCAGCGCGCCGTGGTAGCTGTGCAGGACGATGAACTGTCCGAACAACGCGGCGCCGATCGCCATCACGAACAGCCCCAGCGCCATGCCGCGTTTCATGCCGGTGCGCTTGAGCACCGCTGCCGAGGGCAGCGCCAGCACGAAGTAGGACATGTAGAACGCCACCGGGATCAGGAACGCGGTGACGTTGTCGAGGTGGAAGGCCAGCTTGACGAAGATCGTCAGTGGCCCGTTCAACCAGGTGACGAAACCGAAGATGAAGAACAGCACGCCGATGATCACCATCGACATGACGTAGTGCGGGGCTGCCGGCGTGCTTTCGGGTCGGGTCATGGAGGAGCCTGTTCGCGGGTCGATGGCCTGGGTGATCGGGTGTCTGGCTGGGAATGACGGAAGGCGATACCGTGGCCCGTCGCTCCTCAGGATTCCAGCAATCCCGTCTCGCGTCCGACCTTGGTGAACGCCGCGATCGCGCGATCCAGATGCTCGCGGGTGTGCGCTGCGCACATCTGCGTGCGGATGCGGGCCTGGCCCTGCGGCACCACCGGAAAGAAGAACCCGATCGCGTAGATGCCTTCCTCAAGCAGGCCAGCCGCCATCGCCTGCGCGCGCTTGGCATCGTGGATCATCACCGGAACGATCGGGTGGTCGCCCGGCTTGATCTCGAAACCGGCCCTGGTCATCGCCGCGCGGAAGTAGCGGGTGTTCTCCGCGAGCGTTTCGCGCAGGCTCGCGGCGCCGTCCAGCATCTTCAGCACCTCGATCGATGCCGCGACCAGCGCCGGCGGCAGCGAGTTCGAGAACAGGTACGGGCGCGAACGCTGGCGCAGCATGTCGATGATTTCGCGGCGGCCCGTGGTGAAGCCGCCGACTGCCCCGCCCAGCGCCTTGCCGAGCGTGCCGGTGAAGATGTCGATCCGGTCCATCACCCCGTGCAATTCGGCCGAACCGCGCCCGGTCTTGCCGATGAAACCGGTGGCGTGGCATTCGTCGATGTGCACCAGCGCGTTGTACTTCCTCGCCAGTGCGGTGATCTTGTCCAGTGGCGCAACCACGCCGTCCATCGAGAACACGCCGTCACTCGAAATGATCTTGGTGCGCGCGGCGGCGGCGTCGGCCGCCTGCAACTGCCTTTCCAGATCGTCGACGTCGCCGTTGGCGTAGCGATAGCGCCTGGCCTTGCACAGGCGGATGCCGTCGATGATCGAGGCATGGTTCAGCGCGTCGGAGATGATCGCGTCCTCTTCGCCCAGCAGCGGCTCGAACAGGCCACCGTTGGCATCGAAGCACGCCGCGTACAGGATGGCGTCGTCGGTGCCGAAGAACCGTGCGATGTCGTGCTCGAGCTGCTTGTGCAGGTCCTGCGTGCCGCAAATGAAACGCACCGAGGCCATCCCGAAACCGTGGCTGTCGAGCGCCTGCTTGGCGGCCTCGATCAGCCGCGGATGGTCGGCCAACCCGAGATAGTTGTTGGCGCAGAAGTTCAGCACCTTGCGGCCATCGGCCAGCGTGATCTCGGCCGACTGCGGCGAGGTGATGATGCGCTCGTCCTTGTAGAGCCCGGAATCGCGGATGGATTCGAGTTCTTCGCTGAGTCGTTCTTGCGCTGCGTAGGTCATGGTGATTCCAAGGTTCAGATGTTCTTGGCCGTCATTCCGGCGAAAGCCGGAATCCATTTTGCTTTTGCCCGCGTTCGAGAGCAGATCAAAATGGATTCCGGGTTCTCCCCGCGCGGAGCGCGGGTCGCTCCGGAATGACGACGGGTTTTTGGAGGCTACGCTTTCCCAGATCCCGAGCCCCGAGCCCCGCTACTTCCAACTGCACACCACCTTGCCGCACTGGCCCGACGCCATCAGGTCGAAGCCCTGCTGGAAGTCGTCGATCGCGATCTGGTGGGTCAGCGCCTTGTGGAGCGGGAAGCCCGACAGCAGCATCTGGGTCATCTTGTACCAGGTCTCGTACATCCGTCGTCCGTAGATACCGTGCAGGGTAAGACCCTTGAAGATCACATTGTCCCAGTCGATCCCGGCGCCGTTCGGCAGGATCCCGAGCAGCGCGACCTTGCCACCGTGGTACATCGCGTCCAGCAT
>JAICJG010000038.1 GCA_025928585.1 Rhodanobacteraceae bacterium | reverse complement strand
GCCTGCTTTCGGCCTGTGTGGACTTGCACGTCCTGGTGACGAGCCAGCAGCGCCTGAACTGCGCGGGAGAGTCGCTCTATGGATTGCCGCCGTTGCAGGTGCCACTCCAAGGGGAATGGTCGACCGACGAACAGATCGCGTGCCTCTCCCTGATCCCCGCCGTGCGACTGTTGTTGCTGCGGTCCGAGGCATGCGCGTCCGGATTCACCCTGACGGTGGCCAACGCGGCCACGGTCGCCGAGATCTGCCGCCGGGTCGCGGGATTGCCCCTCGCGCTGGAGCTCGCCGCTGCACGGCTGCGCCTGCTGAGCCCGCAGCAACTGCTGGTGCGGATGGAGGATCGTCTGCTCAACCTGGCCGAAGACAATCCCAGCCGTCCGCCCCGCCATCAGACGTTGGGTGCGCTGATCGAGTGGAGTTTCGCGCTGCTGTCGGGGCGCGAGCAATCGCTGCTTTGCGGATTGAGCGTCTTCGTCGGCACGTGCACGCTCAGCGGCGCAAGTGCGGTAGGCGCGGTGTTCGGGCTGACCGAGGAGCAGACTCTGGATTTGCTGTGCGGACTGGTCGACAAGTCGCTGTTGGCCGTCGACGCCGCCACCGATCCGCCTTCCTACCGCCTGCTCGATAGCGTGCGGCTGTTCGCGCAGGAGCGCCTGGCTGCCAGCGGGAACGAAGTGCGCGTGCGGACCGCGCACCTCGCGCATTTCGTCCAGCTCACCGAACACGTCTACACGGAGATCCGCAGCAATCGTTTCCAGCTATGGTTCGAACGTGTCCGGCGGGAATGGAACAACCTGCATGCGGCGTTCGATTTCGCGCTGGGACATCAGGGCCTCGTCGACGACGCACTGGCGCTGGTCGGCAACCTTTGCTGGTATTTCCGCGGCAGCACGGACTATCACCAATCGGTGCAATGGGCCGAGAAAGCCTTGCAGGCGAGCGATCCGTCCTCGCGCCATCTCGCGCGGGCCCTGGTCGCTGCCGGCGTGGCCCTGCATTTCTCCAAAACGCACGAGCGCGCCGGGTCACGGCTGCGCGAAGGCATCGCGCTGGCCAAAGACCAGGGAGACACGTGGTTGGCAGCGGCGGGCGAAGCGATCATGGCCTTCGAACTCGCGACTTGTGGCGATTCGGTGGGGGCCGAAGCTCGCGCGGAGTCGGTGCTTGCCATGGCGGAAGCATGCGGCGACGGTTGGCTGCGATCGAATGCCTTGCTGGGGCGCGGCATCGCGCGGTCATTGAAGAACAATCATCGTGGCGCCGAGGCCAGCATCAGCGAAGCACTGGACTGCCTGTCCTTGCACGGGAATTCTTTTCAGTGGGCCTACACGCTCATCAACCGGGCGCTGCAACGCTTCTATCTCGGCGACTTCATGGGTGCGACCCAGGACTGGCTGGCTGATCTGGAATGGTTTGCCCGGTTCCAGAATTGGCGCGGGATGGCGGGCTGCGTCGAGGGAACGGCCTACCTCGCCGTCGAAAGGGGCGAGCCGGCGAAGGCGGCGCGCTTTCTCGCGGCCGCAGCGCGGGTGCGGGAATGGACCGGAGCGCCGCTGTTCGAACAATGGCGGAAGGCGCAGCACGCCGCCGACCTCAAGGCCAGGGAAGCGCTAGGGCCGGAATTCGAGCGGGCACGCCACGCAGGCGCCTCGGCGCGTTTCGAAGATGTCGTAATGGAAGCGCGCGGGTTGCTGATGGCGTTCGCGGCTCAGCCGGGGCGAACCGGAAGCAGCAATCCCTCCGGATCGTAACGCGCGCGCAACGCGGCCAGCTTCGTCCGTATGTCAGAGCCGGGCGCATGCGCATCCAGATCGGCCGCCTCGCCGACGAAGTTCGGCTGCATGTCCTTGCGTGCATGGGGCGCCAGCGCGGTGCGCAACCCGCGTGCCCAGTCACGGATGCCGGCAAAGCCTTCCGCGGCGGCGGTGTGTCCGATCACATTGATGAAGAACGGCGCTTCCCGGTGCGAGAACGCGGTGGCGTCGTTGGCGATGCGCGCGACCGCGCCGCCGAGATGATGCACGTGCACTTCGCACAAGGGATCGACGGGTCCCGCAGCGCGTGGAACGAGCGCATCGATCAGGGCGTCGTCGAATGCATCGAACTGCGAAGTCGTCCAGTAGTAATGATGACCCGGCGGCGCGGCAGGATCGAAGGTCTGCTGCCAAACTGCATAAGGCACCGCGCCTTCGTGACGCCCGAGCGGTTCGGCCCGCGCCGAGATCGGTTCCGCGATTCTCTTGCCCTGCTCGGGATCGCCGCTCCAGCAATACGCGAGCGCCACCACTCGATGCCCATGTGCTTCGACGGGCAGGAACGGCAACGGCGGTGCGGTGGTGAACGCCAGCATTGCGGTGAATCCATCCGCCGCGCTCGGAGTGAACGCACGGAACGCGCGCAACAATTCCCTCGCCGCTTCCACCGGATAGAACACCGCACCGGCATACACTTCGTGGACCGGATGCAGACGACAGGTGAAGCGCGTCACCACGCCGAGGCCGCCCGCGCCGCCGCGCAAGCCCCAGAACAGGTCGGCGTGCTGGTTCTGGCTGGCGACGACACTGCGCCCGTCCGCCAGCACCACATCCGCCTCGAGCAGATTGTCGATGGCCAGTCCGCAGCGGCGCATCAGCCAGCCCACCCCGCCGCCCAACGTGTATCCGCCCACTCCGGTCGTCGAAACGAACCCGCCCGTGGTCGCCAATCCATGCGCCTGCGTCGCCGCATCCACATCGCGCCACAGGGCGCCGCCTTCCACGCGTGCAACGCGCGATGAGGCATCGACTTCGACGCGGTTCATGGCGCCCAGATCCAGCATCAGCGCACGGTCCCGTACCGCCAGTCCGGCGACATTGTGGCCTCCGCCGCGCACGCTCATCGGCAAATGCTCGCGTGCCGCGAACCGGACGGCGGCGCACACGTCATCCGCATCGGCGCAGCGGGCGATGGCCGGTGGACGCCGGTCGATCGCGCCGTTCCAGACCCGGCGGCGCGTTTCGTAATCGGGATCATCCGGCATCAACAGCCCGCCGCGCAGCGCTGTGGCAAGCGCGTGCCATGAAGCGGTGCGGCCGGATTCGGCAGACATGTCTGCGCTCCTTCCGCGGGACAGGATCGAAAGATCCGTCCCGGGATCGATTCGTGGCGCACTATAACCGTGCGCCCGGCCACAGTCGTGATGGGGAAATGGTGATTTCGTTAGGGACGCTGAAGCCGCCACGGTCGGTCCGGCACGTTAAGGTATGCCCCATGTTCGTAGACGTACCCAGCCGGCATCGTGCACACCTGCGCTGGGTGACGCCGCTGCTGGTGATCACCTGTGTCGCGTGTTACCTGTGGCTGATGCTGTCCTCGCCGGTGACGCGCGATTTCGTGCTTGGCGACTGGGGCACCGTGCCGGCGCACCTGTTCCGCCGTGGCGTGATCTTCCAGGGCTGGCTCTGGCTGCGGCCGCTCACCTCCCTGTTCATGCACGCGGACTGGCTGCACCTGCTCGGCAACCTCCTGTTCCTGGTGATTTTCGGACTGCCGGCCGAACGCGCGCTCGGTTCGCGGCGCTTCCTGTTGCTGTTCCTGGTCGGTGGTGCGTTCGCGAATCTGGTCGGGGCATGGACGCTGTCCGGCCAGTTGCGGCCGATCGTCGGCTGCAGCGGCGCGGTTTCGGCGATCCTCGGTGCGTACCTCGCGCTGTTTCCGCGCGCGCAGCTCGGGCTGGTACTGCCGCTCGGGCTCTACTTCCAGTTCATCCGGGTCCCGGCCGCATTGCTGATCGGCATGTGGGTACTGCTGCAACTGCTGTTCACCTGGGCAGGACCGGGTTTCGGCACCGTGGTGTGGTGGGCGCACATTGCCGGATTCGGGCTCGGAATCCTGTTCGCGGTGGTTTCGCGCGGCGCCGTCGAACGGCGTCTGCGCGAAAGGAGTTATTGAGGGTCCCGACTTCTCACCAGCGCCGCTAGGACTGCAGCGCCCCTTCTTCGTCGAGCTGCCGCGACAACGCAGCTTGCGCAAAGCGCTGGAGCAGACCGCGTGCGGCTTCGGTTTCGCAGGCGTCCCTGCGCAATGCGTCGATATCGAACCCTTCCTCGCGCAATGCATCGGCTCGTGCGTCGATGTAGGCCCGCATGACGGCGGCGCCGAATTCGGGATGGAACTGCGTGGATATCGCGTACGGCGCGTAGCGCAGGAGCTGGTGCGGGTCGAGCTCGGACGAGGCGATGATTTCCGCGCCCCTTGGCGGTTCCAGCACCGACTGCCGGTGCGTCGTATGCGCTGAGAACCTGGCGGGCAGCCCGGCAAGCCAGTCGCTGCCCTCGCGGCCGTGCCGGGTAATGGCACGGGTGCCCATTTCGCGGCCGGCCGGCAGCCAGCCCACACTGCCACCGAGCGCATGCGCCATCAACTGGTGTCCGTAGCACACCCCGAACATCGGCGTTTCGGCATCGATGGCGTCGCGGATCCACGCGGCGGCGCGCTCGCTCCAGGCGGCGCGGTCGGTCACCATCGATGCCGAGCCCGTGATCACCGCACCGGCGATCGTGTCGGGATCCGGCAGCGGTTCGCCGGCGGCGACCTGGACCGTGCGCATCCTTTCGGGCTGGATGCGCATCGCCTCGCGGAACCAGTCGGCGAAACCGCCGAAGCGGGCATGAATGATTTCCGGCGCTTCGCCGGTCTGGATCAGGAGTAGTTGGCGCATCAGGGTGGTGGCGGGTTGTGCTGGCCACAGCATAGCGGCGGGTGCCGAAGTCGCACACGGCCCTTGCCGGCTGGGATGCTCAAGTACCCCAACCGGCGAGGACGATCAGGGCGATGACGGCGAGCCAGACGACGAGCACGCGCAGCATCAGGCGCCGGGCATCGGCGAGCTCGATGAGCGGATCGTGGATGTCGACAACGGGACCATCACCCGCGACGATGTCTGCGTCCACGCCGGAGCGCGCCACCGCCGCGAGGAACCCGGGATCGAGCTCCCAAGGTGCACGCGCCGCGTCGCCGTGCCAGCGCCGCCAGGTCCGGATGACCGCGTCGAAGTCGGAAACCAGCGCCATGGCCAGCACCATCAGGTGCGCCGGTGCCCAGTCCAGCGCCAACGCGAAGCGCTGCGCGGCATGGCGCGTGCGCGGATCGATGCGGGCGCCATCGCTCTCGGCCGTGACCCAGGCGAGCCGATAGCCGAGCGCGCCGGCGGGACCGAGCAGGAAGAACCAGAACAGCACCCCGAAACGGCGCCGCAACGCGGCCGTCACGGCAGCCTCGACCAGCTCCGCGGAGGTGAAGGACCGTGGCGCACCCTCCGGCACGCTGCGCAGGTTTTGCGCGGCCACCACCCGGGCGACGACGTCGTCCTCCCCCAGAATTGCCTCGAAGTCTGCTTCCAGCTCGCGCGGGCCGAAAGTGTAGAAGAGGATCAACACCGCAAACGCCAATCCGGCGAGCGCGAACACCCGGCCTTGCAGAAAATGCGCGGCCACCGCGCAGGCTGCCACCGGCAGCACCAGCGCCAGCGCGACGCGGCCGCCGCCTTCCGCGAAGTCGAGTACGCCGAGCCAGCCGCGGTACCAGCCAAACTGACGCAGGCCCGAAACATTGCCCGGCCACAGCAGCAGCACCAGCAATACGATCAGTGCAGCGACGAGTTCGATAGCCATCCGGTCAACCGGCCCCAGGGTACAAGCTTGCCGGCGAGTGTAGCGGCGCCGCTGCCGCCCGCCATCGATCGAAAGGCCTAGTCTGCGCGGGAAAGATCCGAAATCTCGATGCCGGCGCGCGATTGCAGCCAGTGTTCGAGCAGCCGGTACGAAATCGAGAACGGTGTCGAGACCCGCAGCGAGCCATCGCGCAAGCCGGTGACGATGTCCTGCGCGGTGAACCAGCGGGCATCCTCGAGTTCCCCATCCGCGAGGCTGATGTCGCGGGCCGCCGCGTTGGCGGTGAAGCCCAGCATCAGCGAGGCGGGGAACGGCCACGGTTGCGAAGAGTGGAAGTCGCAGTCGATGACCTCGATGCCGGTTTCCTCGCGCACCTCGCGGTGCACCGCATCGGCCAGCGATTCGCCGGGTTCGACGAACCCGGCGAGGGTCGAGTACTGGTTGGGCCGCCAGGCCGCCTGGCGACCGAGCAGGCAGGCGTCGCCGTGTTCGACGATCACGATCACCGCGGGATCGGTCCGCGGGAAATGCAAGCGATCGCACGCTTCGCAGTGGGCGCGGTGGCCGCCTTCGACCAGGCGCAACGGGGCACCGCAACGCGCGCAATGGCGGGTCGCCTCCTGCCAGTTCAGGAGCCCGCGGGCGTAGGCGAGGAGCCCAGCTTCATCGCGTGCGAGGCAGGCGGCCGCACTGCGCAGGTCCAGCCAGTCGGCGTGCGGCAGCAACTGGTGGGAAACGGCATCGCGCAGGGTGAAGATCGGCACATCCCCGAGACGGCCGAGAAAGTTCGCGGCGGCATCCGGCGCGACGCCTGCGGCGTCCAGCCAGCACAGCCTGCCCTCGCAGATGGGGGTGCGACCGTCGGCGTCGAAACCGAGCCAGCGCGCGGCAGCGCAGCCGCGCTGTTTCGCGAGCCATGCCGAGTCGCCGCGGTACTCGCCGCAACGATCGAGGAGGGAATTCGCGAAGGCATTGCGGCGCGCGCGTTCGGCCGAACTCACTATGCGGTTCCGGTTGGAAACACGGGAAGTGTGAGGCACCCGACGAAGTCGCTGTTGCGAAAAGCCAGCCCGGGGATGGCCGTCCTGGTCTTTGCAGGCACGGTGCGGTGTCTCGCAAGAACGCCATCCGGCGATCCGGCGATCAGGTCCGATCGCACGGTCAAGCCGTGAACGAGCTGCCGCACCCGCAGGTGGACTTGGCGTTGGGATTGTGGATCACGAAATGGGCGCCCGAGAGTTGCTCGACGTAATCGACTTCCGCGCCCCCGAGATATTGCATGCTCAAGGGGTCGACCAGCAGTTCCACGCCGTCGCGGTCGAGCACGAGATCGTCCTCCGCGGACTCGCTGGTCAGGTCGAAGCCGTAGTGGAAGCCGGAGCAGCCGCCACCCTCCACGGATACCCGCAGCTTGAGCGCGGGGTCGCCTTGCTCGCGGATCAACTCGCGCACGCGCGCGAGCGCGGCGGCCGAGACGGTGAGCGAGGCTTCGGATTCGAGCATGGAAGCGATGGGCATGGCGGACACCTCTCGATCCATGATGGTGGCGAGGCGCGGTCCGATCAAGGCGTCGCCGTTTCGCCCTGTCGATCGAGCGCCGCTTTCCAGTCGATCCTGCGGCTGACCGGCTCGCCGCCCTCGGGGTGCAACGTCACCGTGACACGGGTCGGCACGAAGCCGGTGGGCAGCATGAACGAGCCACGCACCTGCTGGAAGAACTTGAACGCGAAAGGCACCCCGCCGCTGGCTGCGGGTGCGGCCAGGTCCGACCAGGCCAGCGTCGCCAGCTTGCCGTCGCGTACGCCATCGATTGCGAGCGTCAGCGTGCCGCGCGCAGCGTCCGCGTTTTCGGCGGTGTTGACGAGGGTGACCGTGAAATTCCACGCGCGGGTGCCGGTGACCGGCGCCAGCGCCATGCTGTGTATGCCCAGGCCCGAACGGTTGCTGTCGAGGCCGATCAGCCTGGCGTAGAAAGCCTGTTCCTGCCGGAGCTTCTGCAGCTCGGCATCGCGGTTCGCGAGCGAGGACCGGAGCGCCGCGAGCGCGGTGGCGTTGGTCTGCTGCTGTTGTTGCAGGCCCTGGAGCTGGTCTTCGAGCGCGGCATTGGTCGCAGCGAGCCGGTGCGCGCGCGCCTGGAGGTCGTCCGGAAGACCGAACGTGCGGCCGACCGCCAAGCCCGCGACGAATACCACGATGAGGGCGATGGCCCAGAGTACGCCGCGGATCCAGCGCTGGCGGGTCGGCGGGAGCGCGCGGAACTGGTCGAGCCAGTGATGGAAAATGGTCGAGGCCATGGATCGTCGCGTCGCCGGTCCGCCGCTTATAGCGAGCACCGGCGCGCGGCGCAACTTGGGGGAGCGTCCGGCAGGCGCTTCCGGACCCGCTCCGGGGATGCTGGCGCGCAGCTCGGCGAAGCGTACACTTCAGGGTTGCCGAGACTTCGCGGGCTGTGCTTGAATCCAACCATGATCGACGTCGATGGCTACCGCCTGAATGTGGGCATCGTGTTGCTGAACGCGCGTGGCCAGGTGTTCTGGGCCCGGCGGGTGCGACGCGACGGCTGGCAGTTCCCGCAGGGCGGGATGAACAGCGACGAGACCCCCGATGAGGCGATGTACCGCGAACTCGAGGAAGAGACGGGCTTGCATGCCGGCCAAGTCGAGGTGCTCGGTTCGACCCACGGCTGGCTGCGCTACCGGCTGCCGCCCCGTTACGTGCGGCGCGGCCAGCGGCCTACCTGCATCGGCCAGAAGCAGGTCTGGTTCCTGCTCCGGATGCTGGACGGCGATGCGGCCTTCCGCCTCGATGCCCACGCGACCCCTGAATTCGACGTCTGGCGCTGGGTGGATTTCTGGTATCCGGCCGAACACGTGGTGGACTTCAAGCGCGAAGTGTATCGGCGTGCCTTGCGCTATTTCGCACCCCTCGTCGAAGCGGCCTGCTCGGTCCAGGTGGGGGCGACGCCCGGTTTCTGCGTTCGCCCCTGATCCGCGCTGGTGGAACGATCGTCCCGGATACGTCGGGCTTCCCACGGATAAAGCCCGTGGGAAGCCCCACCTACAGGCGCTCGCTCGCGATTACGGCCTCTTGTAGCGTCGCCTAAGCGCCACGGCTGCATGGGCGTAGAGGTTTTCGAGGGCCGTCACGCTGTCGGACGGATTGGCGAGGGTGCCGTTGCGGGCGGCTTCCTCCACCTGGCGCGCGCGATTGGCGAGCGGCATCGCGCCGAGGTTCGCGCTGGAGGACTTCAGCGAATGCGCGAGCTTGCCCACTTCCGCGGCATCGCCGCGGTCCGCCGCCTCGCGCAGGTTGCGCAACCGCACGTCACCGTCGCGCAGATAGGCATCCACCAATTGGGTCAATTCGTCGCCCATGATGTCTTCGAGATCGACCAGTGTTGCGGTGTCCAGGGTGTCCGACGGTATCGGGTTCTGCATGGCGGGTGCGGAAGCCTCCGGTGTGGGGGTTGGCGCGGCGACGGGCTCGGGAAGCGGCGCGGCCGCGGCGACGGCTGCCTCGGGGGCATGCTGTATCCAGCGCGTCAGCGTCTGCTCGAGCAGTTGCCGGTCGAGCGGCTTGGAGAGGTAATCGTCCATGCCGGCCTGCAGGCAGCGCTCCCGGTCGCCGGACATCGCGTGCGCGGTCATCGCGATCACGGGCGTGCGCGGCTTGCCCTGGTCGCTCTCGATTTCGCGCAGGCGCCGGGTTGTGCTGTAGCCGTCGAGCACCGGCATCTGGCAGTCCATCAGGATCATCGCGTAGGCGTGTTGGCGCAGCCGGTCGAGCGCCACTTCGCCGTTGTCGGCGACATCGACTGCGAGGCCGAGCCGCTCCAGCAGCTTGCGGGCAACCTTCTGATTGACCGGGTGGTCCTCGACCAGCAACACGTTGCCGCTGAGGGGCAGGTCGGTCTTGGCGGTCGTGGGCGGGGTTGCAGGCAGCGCCGGCACGCTCAGCACCGGCTGCACCCGCGCCTGCGGACCCAGCCCGAAGGCGCTGCGTACGCCCTGGCGCAGCGCCGCGTCGTCGGGGTGCGCCGGCACAACCACGACCCGCGGGTCCGGTACGCTGTCGAGTCCCAATGCCAGCAGCCTCAGCGAATCGAGCTGGCGGTCGGCCACCACGCTGCGCAGGAGCTTGCCGGCGTCGCCGATCGCGCTTTCCGCATCGACCACCAGCAGGTCCAAACCGAAGGTCCTGCCGAGCGGCGCCGCCTGCCGGGCCCGGTTGAGGGCGCCCGCGGTATCGGCGACCTGGGCGGCGTCGAGCTCCAGCGTCGCGAGCAACGGCATGATCTGCTGCGCGCGCTGGGGGCTGGCGACCAGGAGGGCACGCGAGCCCGCGACCTGCTGTTGCGGGCCGACGATGTCCCCGGGCGCTTTCTCGAACGGTATGGTGAACCAGAACACCGAACCGCGGCCGGGCTCCGAGCGCACGCCGATCCGTCCGCCCATGAGGTCGACCAGCTTCTTGCAGATCGTGAGGCCGAGGCCGGTGCCGCCATATCGTCGCGTCACCGACGCATCCGCCTGGGTGAACGGCTGGAACAGCCGCGCCGCTGCATCGGCGGCCAGTCCGATCCCCGTATCGCGAACCGCGAACAGCAGCTCGTGCTGGGTCGCGGTTTCGTTGCGGCGGCTGACCCGCACCGACACGCCGCCCCGCTGGGTGAACTTGATCGCGTTGCCCATGAGGTTGGTGAGGATCTGGCGGATTCGCATCGGATCGCCGCGGACCACCGGCCGCACGTCCGGATCGACCACCGCACGCATCGCGAGCCCCTTGGCTTCGGCCGGCTTCTCCAGCAGGCGTTTCACGCTGTCCACCAGCTCGCGGATGTTGATGCTTACCGATTCGAGGGTGAGTTTGCCGGCCTCGGCCTTGGAATAATCCAGGATGTCATCGACGATCCGCAGCAGTTCCTTGGCCGAGGCGTTGGCGGTGACGAGGTACTCGCGCTGGGTCGGCGAAAGCTCGGTGCCGAGCACGATGTCGAGCAGCGGCAGGATGCCGTTCAGCGGCGTGCGGATCTCGTGGCTCATGCTGGCCAGGAACTCGCTCTTGGCGAGCATCGCGGATTCCGCGGCAACCTTGGCCGCGAGCAACTCGCGTTGCACGCCGCGCAGCGAACTGAGTTCCGCCTGCGCCGAGGCGAGGCGGGTGCGCATCGCCACGTCCACCGGATCGTGGATGGGCACCGAGGCGGGCGCGCGGGTCTCTTCCGGATGCGTGGTCCCTACCAGCCAGATCAGGACCAGCGCGACCAGCAGCAAGGCCCACACCGCGAATACCTGCGGAATCGTGATCCACAGCATGGCGAGCGCACCGGCCGCAAGCAGCGCCACGCTGCCCACGATCCGGGACCACGAGATCACGGTTCCACGGTCGGACTCCGCCACTTCAGCCACCCCCGTCGGGAGAGGCGCGATCCAGGCTGGCGGCGGGCGGCTGGAAGTAGTTGCCTTGCAACAGGTCGACGTTCGCGGCGCGCAGTTGGTCGGCACGCGCGACGGTCTCGATGCGCGGCGCGATCACGCACAGGTCGTGCGCGTGGGCGGCCTGGACGACCTGCTCCAGCCCGGCGTCGTCGAGTCCCGGCGCGAGCTTGACGTAATCGAGTGGCAGGTGGGCGATCAGGCCCCCCGTGACGGCCTCCGTATCGGCGCCCGCCAGCGACAGGCGCACGCCCGCGCGTTTCAGCTCGAGCCCCAGCTCGCACCACGCGCCGGGATTCGCGCGTACGTCCTCGCAGCGGAACTCCAGCACCAGCGTTTCCGCGCTGACGCCCGCCGCAGCGAGGCTCGCCGCGAGCTGCGCGCGCCGCTCCGCGTCCTGCCAGCCGCGCAGCGACTGGCTGGCGAAAAGGCGCACCGGTTCCCCTTCCCGCTGGCGTTGCGAAAGAATGGCGACGCAGTGTTCCACCACCCATGCGTCGACCGCGGCGATCGATCCGGCGCGGATCGCGGCGGGTACCAGTTCCGCCGCCAGCAGCTCGCGCGCACCGTCACGCAGGCGCAGCAACGCCTGGTAATGGGGACCCGCGGCGCCGCGGATCGGGATGATCGGCTGGAAGGCGAGGTCGAACGTGCCGTTGTCGAGCGCCGAGCCGATGTGTTGTGCGATCGCATTGGGATCGGACACCAGCGCGGAGCGGGCGGCGATCCCGCCCGGCTGTGCGCGCGCCGCACGCAGGGTCTGTTCCACCGCAGCCAGCGCAACCGCGGACTCGCTGGTCGAGGCATCGAAGCCGCAAGCGGCGAAGGTCAGCCGCACCGCCAGCGCCTGCGAGCCGAAACGTTGTTCGTCCACGGTGCTGGCGACCTCCGTGGCCAGTTCCACCAGTTCGCGTTCGCTGCGGCCCGGGGCCAGCACCAGGAAGCCGGACTCGCCGTGGCGCGCAGTCATGGTGCCGGCGCGGGCATGGCGCACGATGAATTCTCCGACCTGGGTCAGGAGCTGGTCGAACGCGACCACCCCGAGCCGCTTGCGCAGGGTGTCGGAGTTCTGCAGTTCGATCCCGAGCAGTCCGCCCGGTGCCGCATGCCCGCCGCCGGTGGCGAGGTGTTCGGACAACGCATCCAGCAATTGCATCCGTTCGTGCAGGCCGGTCGTCGCATCGCGGCGCCGCTTGCGACGGCTGCGCGAGGCGGCGGCCCGCGCACGTCGCACGCGGTTGGTGACTGCAGCCACGAGGTGCGCCGGACGGATCGGCTTCATCAGGAAGTCATCGCCGCCGGCGTCGAGCGCCGCGAATTGGCGATCTTCGTCCTGGTCGCCGGAGAGGAACACGATGGGCGTGTTGACGTAGCCTTCCCGTTCCCGGACCAGCGCGGTCAGCTCGAAGCCGTCGCAATCGGGCATGTTCAAGTCGAGCAGCAGCAGGTCGGGCTGGAAGCGGTCGAGTTCCTCCAGCACCGCCAGTGACTCACCGAGCACCCTCGTCTCCATCCCGGCGCGCCGCAGGATCGCCTGTGCGAACAGTGCCTGCGGCGCGTCGTCATCGACGATCAGGATGCGGTAGGGAAGTTCCTGGTCGACCATCGCGAGTTCCAGCGCCGCGGCGACCAGGTCGCCCGGGGTGGACGGCAGCGCGATGCAGCGGTCGGCGCCCGCGCGCAGCGCGCGCAGCCGGAGCTCGATGTCGGATTCGCGCAGCAGCACCAGCAGGCGAACGCGGTGGGCCGGATCGCGGCGCGCCTCGCGCAGCGCCCTCGCCAGATCCTCCAGCGGCAGCTTGGCGTCGGCCACGAGCACCGCGAGTTCGGGCGGCGTGGCACGCACCTCCTCTGTCAGGTTTTCCAACGATTCGACCAGCACGACGTCGCAGCCCTGCTGGTCCAGCCGCACCATCAGCTCGTTCACCAGCGGGTCGTCGTCGTTGAGGATGCGCACGCGCGGGCCGCGGTTGGCTTCGGGCAGGGGAACGAAGTCCGGTTGCTGGACCGCGGCGGCCTGGGGCGGGGTGGACGGTGGGGCGACGTCTCCGCCGGCCTCGAAGCCGAGTTGCGACCAGTAGCCGGGCGGCGGAATCTCGCAGCGCGGAAACGGCGCCTTGGCCGTCGCCGGCGCGGCATCCTGCATCCACGCCGGGAGCCCCGGTCCCGGCGCCACCTGTTGCAAATGCGGGCGGAGACTGTCGAGCAGCGCATCGATCCTGGCATTGCTCGCGGGATCGGGTACCTCGTGCGCGGCTACCGCCGGCGCCAGCGCGGACTCCAGCGCCAGCAGCCGCTCGCCGGTCTCGAGCATGCCGTAGCGCCCGCAGGTGCCGGCGAGTTGCGCGATCTCGTCGTGCAACTGGCGCAGCACGTTGCAGTCCCAGCCGGTACGGCACTGCGCGCGCGCGCGCCGAAGCAGCGTACGCAAGCGTTGCGGAAGGTGGCGGCGAAATGCCGCCTGCAATTCCGCATCGGAATTCTGCCGGGAAAACAGCGATGCCATCGGGACTCCCCGTTACTGCAAAACTATAGCAAGGCGGCGGCACCGGTTGCGCACGGATTGAGAACGGCGTCCCATTCGACGTGGCAGTTGCGCAAGGCAAGCCAAGGCGGGGGCCGCCGCTGGCGAGTTTTCGCCTGGTCCAGCCGCCAGCGGGATGGGCCGCGGAACGGGTGTCCCGTTCGAAGCGGGCTTCGTGGGAAGTCAGGCCGCGGAGGGCCGTTCTGGTCTGGATCAACCGGTGACCGGGCCAACGGCGCGACCATGCGGCATGGCGTTCACGGCGCTAGAACGGTTTCACCACCGCGAGGATCACGATCGCAAGCAGCAACACACCCGGGATCTCGTTGAACCAGCGTAGGCTCCGCGAACGCCAGCCGCAGCGGTCGTGGGCGAAATCGCGCACCAGTTTCACCAGCATTCCGTGGTAGACGACGAGCAGCAGCACCAGTGCCAGTTTCACGTGCAGCCATTCCGCACGTACATAGAATGCTTCGACTGCCAGGAGCGCCGCGCCGAACCCGATCGCGAGCACGCCGCCGATGTGGGTCATCATCAGCAAGCGCCGTTCCATGACCTTCAGGCGCTCCCGGACCCCCGCGTCGGTTGCCTCGGCGTGGTAGACGAACAGCCGCGGCAGGTAGAACAGCCCAGCGAACCAGGTCACCACGCCGACGATGTGGAACGCTTTCAGCCACAAGGCGAGCATCAAGAACTCCCGTGGAAGCAAAACCGGTTGCCTGGAAACCTCTGAAGAACCGTCGCGGGCGAAAGCGGCTGCGCGAACAAGCGGAGCGTACATGACGGCGCGGGCATTGCGGGCACCGCCCGGCACACCTAGGCCCCTTCACGCGAGGCGGTAGTATGCCCGCCGGGAGGTAACCCATGGAAACGATCGGCTGGGAAGATTTCGCGAAGGTCGAGCTGCGGGTCGGCCGGATCCTCGAAGCGCGGGTGTTCAAGGAGGCGCGCAAACCTGCCTACCTGTTGCAGGTCGATTTCGGCGCGGAGATCGGCATCCGCAAGTCCAGCGCGCAGATCACCGGGTTGTACCGGCCGGACCAGCTGGTCGGCAAACTCGTCGTCGGCGTGGTCAACTTCCCAAAGAAGCAGATCGGACCCGTGATGTCCGAATGCCTCGTCACCGGCTTCCACGATGAAAACGGCGAGGTGGCGCTGTGCGTCCCTGACCGGACGGTGCCGGTCGGCACCAAGCTGATGTAGGGCACACGCCGGGCGGGCTGCGCGTCTCGCACCATTATGGTTCTTCTGTTGGGTGATCGTGGTGCATCGCCCGGCCCGATACAATACAAGCTTTTGAAATTTCGCCACCTTGTCCTTGGCACCGGATGTGCAACCACCCGGCGTCCATCCTGCCCGAGCCCCGCACCCATGACCCCCGACAAGATCCTGGAAACGATCGAAAACGACGGCATCGAATTCATCGACCTCCGCTTCGCCGACCTGCGAGGCGTCCAGCACCACGTAACCTTCCCCGCCCATGCGGTCGATGCCGACACTTTCGAGGACGGCAAGATGTTCGACGGCTCGTCGATCGCCGGCTGGAAGGGCATCAACGAGTCGGACATGATCCTGATGCCCGACCCGGCCACCGCGTTCGTCGATCCGTTCGCCGCGCACAAGCAGATGAACATCGTGTGCGACGTACTGGAGCCTTCGACCATGCAGGCATATTCGCGCGATCCGCGCTCGATCGCCCGGCGCGCCGAGGCCTATCTCAAATCCTCCGGAGTCGCCGACACCGCGTTCTTCGGACCGGAGCCGGAATTTTTCATCTTCGACTCCGTGCGTTGGCAGAACGACATGGGCCGCGTGTTCTACGAGATCGGTTCCGAAGAGGCGGCGTGGAGCTCGCGCTACAAGTACGACGAAGGCAACCACGGCCATCGTCCCGGCGTGAAGGGTGGCTATTTTCCGGTGCCGCCGGTCGATTCGCTGCACGACCTGCGCGCCGAAATGTGCCACGTGCTGGAGTCGCTCGGACAGGTCGTCGAAGTGCACCATCACGAAGTCGGCAATGCCGGCCAGTGCGAGATCGGCGTGCGCTTCAACACGCTGCTGCACAAGGCGGATGACCTGCAGACCATGAAATACGTGATCCGCAACGTCGCGCACGCCAACGGCAAGACGGTCACCTTCATGGCGAAGCCGGTGGTGGGCGACAACGGCTCGGGCATGCACGTGCACCAGTCGCTCAGCAAGGATGGCAAGAACCTGTTCGCGGGCGAGCTCTACGGCGGGCTGTCGCAGCTCGCGCTGTGGTACATCGGCGGCATCTTCAAGCACGCGCGCGCGATCAACGCCTTCGCCAACTCCACCACCAATTCGTACAAGCGCCTGGTGCCGGGTTTCGAGGCGCCGGTGATGCTCGCGTATTCCGCGCGCAACCGCTCGGCGTCGTGCCGCATTCCGTATGTGTCGAATCCGAAGGGCCGCCGGATCGAGGTGCGCTTCCCGGACCCGATGAACTCGGGTTACCTCACCTTCACCGCGCTGATGATGGCCGGCCTCGACGGCATCCTGAACAAGACCGACCCGGGTGCGCCGATGGACAAGGACCTCTACGACCTCCCGCCGGAAGAAGAGCGCAACATCCCGCAGGTCTGTTCCTCGCTGGATGGCGCCCTGGAGGCGCTCGATCGCGACCGCGAGTTCCTCAAGGCCGGCGGCGTCATGAGCGACGATTTCATCGACGCCTACATCGCGCTCAAGATGAAGGAAGTGACGGCCTACCGCGCCTCGACTCATCCGCTCGAGTACCAGATGTACTACTCGATCTGACCCGGCGCGAGTGCGGCTGGCGAATGCCCCTCGACCGTGCGAATGCGTTGGCGCGAACCACCGCCAGCGCGTTCGCGCCGGAATTCTCCGGCACGCCCCGGCCTTTCCGCCGCTGGCGGATTGCAGGCATGCGGGCTACGGCCGTGCGATCGAGCCCACGCCTCGCCTGCCCCGCATCGCGCCGAGACAGGCTGCAAGCGGCGAGCCAAATGGGATTCTCGAGCCCGGGTGGACGTGCGATGAGCCTCAGGGGACCGGGTAAGCCGGGTCGATCCGATGGATCACCGCATAGGCGTCGGCCTTGATGGTCGGCGTCACGTCTGCGTGTTCAGGCATTTCCACCTGGGCGTGCAGTGGCAGCTTGCGCAAAAGTGCTCCCGACGCCCGGGAGAATACATACAGGGTGGCCAGGTAACCGGCCCTGCCCGGGACGGTCCCCGACGTCATCGTGCCCATCGTACCGCTCCAGGTATCCATGCTCGGTACGATCACGGGTTCGAACCGGATGGCCACGCAGTAAGGTTCACCGGATGGCGCAGGAGAAGCGCCGCCCAAGGGTCGGCCGGTACTGAACAGAGGGTCGTCTGGTCCTATTTCGTCGAGATGTATGTTGCGGGCGTGGCTCCAGGTGTGGAAAGCGTGGCTCACGGTCGCACACTGGATGGTCTCGTACTTCATTTCGCCGGAACAAGCCACATAAACGATGAAATTCGGGTGTGACTGTGCGTCGAACAAGTGGAGCGACGCCAGGCGCTTCCCTCCGGGGCTGCTGTCGATGCTGGCGCACGCGGACAACGCCAGCGCGGCGATCGCGACCGTGGTGAATGCCCGCGTGGACATGGAGAACCTCCTGTCAAGGGATGGTGGAGTATAGGTTCCCGACACCCAAGGTCGCCCACTGCAATGAACCGACGCGCCCGGTCGCGCGCCATGGGATCCAGTGATCGCACCGGGTGCCGCTGCAGTTGGCCGGACACGTGTATATGCTGTTCGGCCGGATTTTGAACCACCATGCTCGCCTCTACGCCACCGCTGTTCGACGATGCGCTGGATGCCCCCATCCGCGAGGAACTCGCGCCCGGCGCCGGGGTGTTGCGCGGATTTGCATTGGGCGACGCCGAAGACTTGCTCGCGGCCATCCGGCGTGTCGCCGCGCGTTCGCCGTTCCGGAACGTGATTACGCCCGGCGGCAGGACCATGTCGGTGGCGATGACGAACTGTGGGGCAGCGGGCTGGTTCAGCGATCGGCGCGGCTACCGCTACACCGCGATCGATCCTGAAACCGGAAGACCCTGGCCGCCGATCCCGGCATTGTTCATGCGACTCGCGCGCGGGGCAGCGCACGAAGCGGGGTTCCGCGACTATGCGCCCGACGTGTGCCTGATCAACCGCTACGAGGTCGGTGCACGCCTGGCCCTGCACCAGGATCGCGATGAGCGCGACCGGCGCGCGCCGATCGTGTCGGTGTCGCTGGGCCTGCCGGCGACCTTCCTGTTCGGCGGGTTTCTGCGCCGGGATCCGCAGCGCCGCGTGCCGCTCGCGCATGGCGACGTCGTTGTGTGGGGCGGTCCTTCGCGGATGCGCTATCACGGGGTGCTGCCGGTCCGCGATGGCGTGCACGCGACCACGGGGGTATTGCGCTACAACCTGACGTTCCGGGTCGCCCGCTGAGCTTGCCGCGCTTCCCCGTCTGCACTAGATTGGTGCAATGCGGCGCACCAATCCAGACGTCGATCCATTTGGTCCGCTTGCGACCGGCATCGCGCGGCTGGATGGCGCGTTGCGGCTGGTGGCGGCCAACCCCGCGTTTGCGGAGCACACGGGGTTCGGGGTCTCGCGCCTGCAGGGCCATACGCTCGCAGTGATGAAGCCGGAGGGCGACGCCCTGCACGCGCTGGCGCTGCGGGCGCTGCAGGACGGCGGCACCTATCTCCTGTCCGGTGCGACCGTGTGCGCGGCGCCCGGACGCGAGGCGCGACTGGACTTCACCCTCACCCCCGGCGCGGAAGGCGTGTTGGTCGAAGCGCATCCTGCCGTCCCGGTCTCCGACGGCGCGGGCCCCTCGGAATCCCTGCGTGGATTCGCGCACGAAATCCGCAACCCGCTGGCCGCGATCTCCGGGGCGGCGCAACTGTTGCAGCAGTCCGCGGGAGACGCGCGGCAGCGCGAGCTCGCGCAACTGATCCACGATGAAGCGGCCCGCCTGGCCGGGCTGGCGGATCGGCTGCTGGGAGCGCGCAACCGCATGGCGACGCGCGCGGTGAACGTGCACGCGTTGCTGGAACGCGTCGCCGAGTTGCTGCAGGTCGAGCGGCCGGAGATCGCGATCGTGCGCGACTACGACCCGAGCCTGCCCGCCTGGCACGGCGACCCCGATCGCGCGCTGCAGGCGTTGTTGAACCTCGTCCGCAATGCGGCCGAAGCCGAGGCACGGCGGGTGGTGCTGCGCAGCCGCGCCGAAGCCGGCTGGCGCGATGAGCGCGGCCAGCGGGTTCCGGCGCTCAGGATCGAAGTCGAGGACGACGGCAAGGGGGTACCGGTGGCGATTGCCTCGACCCTGTTCGAGCCGATGGTCTCGGGCCGCCCCGACGGGACCGGGCTCGGCCTGGCGCTGGCGCGCGAGATCGCGCGGGAGCACGGCGGTGAATTGACGTACACGCCGCGCGAGGCGGGATCGTGCTTCGTGATCCGGTTGCCGCGCCACCCGCGAACCGGAGAAAGCGGATGAGCGAAATCTATGTCGTCGATGACGATCGTTCGGTGCGCTTTGTGCTGGCAACGGCGCTGCGCGACGCAGGGCATGCGGTTGCGGAGTTCGCCAGCGCCGAGGATGCAGGACGCGCGTTGCGCCACGACGTGCCCGCCCTGCTGCTGTGTGACGTGCGCCTTCCCGGGGCCGACGGGCTGAGCTTGCTGCACGAGGCGAAAGCGGCCCATCCGGAACTGCCGGTGATCGTGATGAGCGCCTTTACCGACGTCGCGACGACGGCGGCGGCCTATCGCGAAGGCGCCGTCGACTACCTCGCCAAGCCGTTCGATCTCGCCCGCGCCGTCGCCGCCGTGCGGCGCGCGCTCGCCGAAACCGGTCCGCAAAACATCGGGCCGCGCGAGCAGGCGCCGCGCCACGGGCTGCTCGGCGAAAGCCCGGCCATGCGCGAAGTGTTCCGGCGGATCGGACGGGTCGCGGCGAGCGATCTCAACGTGCTGATCACGGGCGAAACCGGGACCGGCAAGGAGCTGGTCGCACGTGCCCTGCACGAGGAAAGCGCCCGCCGTGCGCGGGCGTTCGTCGCGCTCAACACGGCGGCGATCCCGGCGGAGTTGCTGGAGTCGGAACTGTTCGGCCACGAGGCCGGGGCATTCACCGGCGCGCAGCGACGCACCGTGGGCCGCTTCGAGCAGGCCGAAGGCGGCACCCTGTTCCTGGACGAGATCGGCGACATGCCGCTCGCCCTGCAGACGCGATTGCTGCGTGTGCTGGCCGGCGGCGAGTTCTACCGCGTCGGTGGTCGCGAACTGATCCGCAGCGACGTGCGCGTACTGGCGGCGACCCACCAGGACCTCGATGCGAAAGTGCAACGCGGCGAGTTCCGGGCCGACCTCATGCACCGCCTCGACGTCGTCGGTATCCATCTGCCGGCGCTGCGCGAGCGGCGCCAGGACATCCCGTTGCTCGCGAAGCGGTTCCTGTCGGGCGCGGCGGCGGAAGCCGGACTGCCGGAGAAGCGGTTCACGCAGGAGGCGTTGCAGGCGCTCGCACGAATGGATTTTCCGGGCAACGTGCGGCAGCTGGAAAACCTTTGCCGTCGGCTGGCGGTGATCGCCCCCGGCGCCAGCATCCGGCGCGAGGACCTCGCGGAAGCCGGCGCCCGCACCGGTGCCGCGGGCGCCGCCGCCGCACAGCCTTGGGAGTCGGCGTTGCGGGCCTGGGCCGAAGCCGAACTTGCGACCGGGGCGGAGAACCTGCACGCGCGGGCGCGCCAGCGCTTCGACCGGGTGCTGCTCGACGCAGCGCTGGCGGCGCGGGCCGGACACCGGCAGAACGCCGCCAGGGCGCTGGGGCTGGGGCGCAATACCCTGACGCGCAAATTGGGCAGTTCGCGGAAGAGCCGGGGCCGGGGACCGGAGACCGGGGACCGGAAGAGCTGATACACCAGGGGCACACGGTTCGCGCGCCTTCACGGACGCGGGTTGGCAGCTACTGGCTGACACCGAGGGCGTCGGGTTGCTACGCTTCTGTCCCTGGTCCCTGGCGGGCCCCGGTCCCCCGATCCGCTCCTGATCATAGCGGTTCCATGTCCATCACCATTCGCACAGCCGTCCCCACCGACGTCCCGTTCCTGGTCGAGTGCAACGCCGAGATGGCCCGGGAAACCGAGCACAAGACACTCGACCGCGACGCGCTGACGCGCGGAACGCGCGCGGTATTCGACGACCCCCGCCGCGGCTTCTATCTCGTCGCCGAGCAGGATGGCAAGTCGGCCGGGTGCTTGCTCGTCACCTACGAGTGGAGCGACTGGCGCAATGGTGACTGGTGGTGGTTCCAGAGCGTCTACGTGGTGCCGGCGCAGCGGCGCCGCGGCGTGTTCCGCAGGCTGTACGCAGAGGTGGAGCGGCGGGCGCGCGAAGCGGGCGCGGTGGGGCTGCGGCTGTACGTCGAACGCGACAACGTGCACGCGCTGCGGACCTACGCGTCTCTGGGCATGGATGAGGAACCCTACCGGATGCTGGGGCGCGGCTTCATCGAGTTCGGATAGGAACCTGCGCGCGGGGCGAAGTCATGCGTGTACGCGATGCCGGTGGCACCGCCTGACCGGCTGCGCGGCGTCCAGGCGGCCGGCCCCCTTGCCAGGGATGGCGGCTTGCTGGGCCGATCGGTCGCGCGCATGCGCGCTTCTACAATGGCGGAAACTTCCGAGGGAGCCGGGAAATGATTTCCCAAACCCGCCGCGTCGCCGTGCTGGGCGGCATGCGCATCCCGTTCTGCAAGCGCGACACCGCCTACGCCGACCTCGGCAACTTCGGAATGTCGGTGGAGGTGCTGGGTGCCGTGGTCGAGAAATTCGGCCTGCATGGACTGGAGCTCGGCGAGGTCGCGTTCGGTGCGGTGATGAAACAACCCGCGGACTGGAACCTCGCGCGCGAGGCGCTCCAATCGTCAGGCCTCGCGGTGACGACGCCCGGCATCACCACCGCGCGCGCCTGCGGTACCTCGCTCGACAATGCGATCCTGATCGCGCAGAAGATCGCCACCGGCCAGATCGATGCCGGCATCGGCGGCGGCTCGGATACGACCAGCCAGGTGCCGCTCACCTATTCCGACCGGTTGCAGCAACGCCTGCTCGACCTCAATCGCGCGGGAACCCTCGGGCAGAAGCTGCGCGCCGCCACGCGGGGGTTTCGCTTGCGCGAACTGAAACCCGCAGCCCCGGGCGTGGCCGAGCCGCGCACCGGACTGTCGATGGGCCAGCACTGCGAGAAGATGGCGCGCGAATGGAAGATCGGCCGCGCCGAGCAGGACCAATGGGCGCTCGAAAGCCATCGCAAGCTCGCCGCCGCCTATGACGCCGGGTTCTTCGACGACCTGGTGGTCCCGTTTCGCGGGGTCGCGCGCGACAACCTGTTGCGATCCGACAGCTCACTGGAAAAACTCGCGGCCTTGAAACCGGCGTTCGACAAGTCATCCGGCAAGGGCACGCTGACGGCCGGCAACTCCTCGGCGCTCTCGGACGGCGCGGCGGCGGTGCTGCTCGCCAGCGAGGCGTGGGCCCGGCAGCGCAACCTGCCGGTGCTCGCCTGGCTTACGGACGCCGAGGTCGCCGCCGTCGACTACGTGCGCGGCGAGGGCCTCTTGATGGCGCCGACGATTGCGGTGCCGCGGATGCTGCAACGAGCCGGATTGAAACTGCAGGATTTCGATTTCTATGAAATCCACGAGGCCTTCGCCGCCCAGGTGCTGTGCCAGCTGCGCGCGTGGGAATCAGCCGACTACTGCAGGACCCGCCTCGGGCTCGACGCGCCGCTCGGCGCCATCGACCCGGCCCGGATCAACGTGCACGGGTCGAGCCTCGCGACCGGCCATCCGTTCGCCGCGACCGGCGCGCGGATCGTGGCGACGCTGTCCAAGCTGCTCGCGCAGAAGGGCTCGGGACGCGGCCTGATCTCGATTTGCACCGCGGGGGGCATGGGGGTGGTGGCCATCCTGGAGCGTCCGTGAAGTTCTCGGGTGCGACAACCCGGAACCCCGAATCGGAGCGGCTTTCGCGAAAAGTCAGGCCAGGGACGCCCGTTCTGGCGTGCTCCGGCGCATGAACGCCAGAGGCAATAGCTAATTCCGTGGCGCGGCGATCATGGACGATCGCGCGGATACACGTCAGCCGACCCGGAACAGCGTCGGCTTCCACGAGCCGCTCGCATAGGAATCGCGCCGGCGGCGGTGCATCAGCGTGATGGCCTCGGCCGCACGTGCGTCGGCCCAGTCGGCGCGCTGCGCCATGAGCTTGTCCGGATCGATGCCGCGCGAACGCGCCTCGTCGGTGCGCCATTCGCAGAAGTCGTCGTAGGCTTCGATCTCGAAACGCAGGTCTTGCCGGCACAGCTCGATCATGATTGCGTCGTCGAGGAAGCCGAGCACCGGCACCGCGTCGGGGATCGCGTCCTTGGGGTCGGCGAGATACGCGAGCGCCGCGAGCACGCGCCGCCGATCGGCGTCGGGCAGGCCGAAGCCCACGTCCCTGGCCAAGGAAATCAGCGATTCGACGCTGCCGAGGCGTTCGGCGATGAACGGTGGCACGCTCGCGCCGCGGGTGCGGTCGAGGAGCTCCTGCGCAGCGGCGATGATCTGCTCGTCCGGGGTCTCCTTGACGCTTTCCTCGACGTCGTGCATGCCCTTGACGAAGTACTGCAGATCGTCGTCGCTCAACTGGATGTTGATGTCCATGGGCATGGCGGGTGTCCTCAAGGTCGGGCGGCTGAATGCGCCAGCCTAGCGACAGGCTTCTGGCCCGTCAATGACGGCCTGCCCGCCGTAGCGGCTTTTGCGGAAAGTCAGGCCATGGATGGCCGCCCTGGTCTACACGGGGGCGCAAATGCATAGGGATCCCCGGCGCCTCGTGGTGCAGCGTTCACGGAGGAACGCAAGGCTAAAGGATCCCCTGGATGCCGGCGCCAAAGGCAGTGATGAAGCGAGTGATGATCGCCGTCAACGACAGGTTGACCTCCGGGAAATCGCCGACCGGTTCCCAGTTGTCGAGGAATTTCGGATCACTCGGCGGCACCGGCGTGGCGCCCGGTTTCAACTGATAATCGGTGGCATAGGCCCAGGGCCAGAGGTCGAAAATCG
>JAICJG010000072.1 GCA_025928585.1 Rhodanobacteraceae bacterium | reverse complement strand
CACTTGCAACCGGCACAATTGCGCCGACTGCGGAAGGACGATCCATGCGCTGGCTGCGACGCACTGTCGTTGTGCTGATTGTCGTGCTCGTCATCGTGTCCGCGATCGGCTGGCGCCTGCTCGCGGGGAGCCGCCCGCAAACCGCGGGCAGCGTCCAGGCCAGGGGCCTCGCGGCGCCGGTGACGATCGAACGCGACGCCGGCGGGGTGCCGACGATCACCGCGAGGAATCGCGCCGACCTCGCCTGGGCGCTCGGTTTCGTGCACGGGCAGGAACGCTTCTTCCAGATGGACCTGCAGCGCCGCAATGCAGCGGGCGAACTTGCGGCGCTGGTCGGCAAGGCCGCACTGAAGGCGGACGAGGACCATCGCCGGCATCGCTTCCGCGCCCTGGCCGCCCGGCAACTCGCCTCGCTGCCGCCGACGCAGCGCAAATGGATCGACGCCTACACGCAGGGTGTCAACGCCGGGCTTGCGCACCTTTCGGTGCGCCCGTGGGAATACCTGCTGCTGCATTCCACGCCGCAACCGTGGACCGACCAGGACACCATCCTCACCGTCGATGCCATGTACCTCGATCTCGACCAGGGCGGCATCGACACGCGCGAGCTCGATATTGCACGCCTGCGGGCGGTGCTGCCACGGGCGGTCGCCGATTTCCTTCTGGCCCAGGCCCCGCGCTGGGAGGCGCCAATGGAGGGCGGCTCTGCGCAGGCGGTTCCGGTGCCGCCTGCATCCACGTTCGACCTGCGCAGCCACGCGCCCAGCCGCCTCGCGCTGGAACAGGGACGCCGCGCAATCACCGCAACGGATTTGAAGAACACCGGCGTCGGCAGCAATGCGTTCGCGGTCGGCGGGGCGCTCACCGGCGGCGCCGCGCTCCTCGCCAACGACCCGCACCTGCACCTGCGGGTACCGAACATCTGGTATCGCGCGCGTATGCGCTATCCCGACCCGGCCAATCCGGCACGGATGATCGACCTGAACGGCGTGACCCTTCCGGGCACGCCCGCCATGGTGATCGGCAGCAACGGTCACATCGCTTGGGGCTTCACCAACAGCGCCGGCGACTGGATGGACTGGGTGCGGGTGGACTGCGCTCCCCACGATCCCTCACGCTACAGGACTCCAAACGGCTGGACGCCCATCCAGCGCCATGACGAAGTCATCCACGTGAAGGGCGCGCCCGACGTGCACTTCACGGTCGCGGATACGATCTGGGGGCCGATCATGGGCACGGCGCCGGACGGGACGCCGCTCGCGCTCGCCTGGATTGCGCAGGACCCCCGCGCGGTCAACCTGGACCTCATGGCACTGGAGACGGCGACCACGGCGGAGCAGGCGCTCGCGATCGCGCCGAGCATCGGCGTTCCCCCACAGAACCTGGTGGTGGCCGACGCACGGGGCCACATCGGCTGGAGCATCGCCGGCAGCGCGCTCCCGATCCGCGCCGGATACGACCCCTCGCAGCCCGCCGACTGGTCGCAGCCCGGTGCCGGCTGGATCGGATTCGCGACGCCGCAACAGGACCCGCGGATCGAAGACCCGCCGGGCGCGCGCATCTGGACCGCCAACCAGCGGATCGTCTCGGGCCCCGCGCTCACGCTGATCGGAGACGGCGGCTACGACCAAGGCGCGCGGGCGCAGCAGATCCGCGACGACCTGCGCGCGGGCGGCCATTTCATCCCGCGCGACATGTTGTACATCCAGCTCGACGACCGCGCCCTGTTCCTCGCGCGCTGGCAGAAGCTGCTGCTGTCCGTACTCGATGCTTCGCATGATCGGGCCTTGGCCACGCTCGCGCCGTTCGTCGCGAACTGGCAGGCGCGCGCTGCCGCCGACAGCGTCGGCTATCGCATCGTCCGGCTGTTCCACGAGCGAGTGCGGGAAAACGCGCTGGCCCCGTTCTCCGCCATGGCGTCGGCGAGATGGAAGGAATTCGCGTGGCCGACGCCCGCCGTCGGGGAGTACGCGGTGTGGACGCTGGTGACCCGCAAGCCGGCCTGGCTGCTCGATCCGAAATACCGGGACTGGAACGCATTGCTGAGCGATTCGGCCCGTCAGGTGGCGGACGAGCTGGCGGAACTGCCGGGGCCGCTCGGGGACCAGACCTGGGGCAGCCACAATGCCGCGCAGATCGACAATCCGCTGTCAGTGGTGCTGCCGGACTGGCTGGCGCGCCTGGTCGACATGCCGCACGACCCTCTGCCCGGCGACAACGACATGCCGCGGGTGCTGCATCCTGCGTTCGGCGCGTCGATGCGGATGGACGTGCAACCGGGCAACGAGGCGCACGGCATCCTGGAAATGCCGGGCGGCCAATCCGACAATCCGCTCTCGCCCTGGTTCGGCAAGGGCCATGAAGCCTGGGTCGAGGGCACGCCGACACCGCTGCTGCCGGGCCCTGCGCTCTACCACCTCACCCTCCAACCCGACCGTTGACGTACCGCACGGTCGGCTCCTGAACACGCACCGCACCCGCCGCTTGCTTCCGTGGCGATAGTGCGGCGACCATCGCACCATGCTTCGAACCCGCCCCGCCCTCCAACATCTCGCCCTGCAGCTCGGCCGGCTGGCCCTGCTCGGCATGCCCCTTCTCCTGGCTGCGTGCGCACATGCATCGCACGGCGTCTCCAGCCATGACGTCGTGTTCGACAACGTGCATTTTCGCGTGGTGACCATCGATCTCGCGAAGGCGGACTTGAGCCTGCACTGGCGTGATCCGGCCAGCGGCAAACCATTCGCCAGCATCCATTCGCTGCAACTCTGGGGCAGCCGCCACGGGCAGCGGCTGCTGTTCGCCGCCAATGCCGGCATCTACGACGCCCGCGGGGAGCCGCTCGGCCTGTACGTCGAACGCGGCAACACGATCAGGCCGCTCAACACCGCGCACGGCGATCCGATGGCCGGCAACTTCTCGCTGCTGCCGAACGGCGTGTTCGCGATCGATGCCGCGGGCCATGCCTCGGTGCAGACCACGCGAGCCTTCGCGAAAACCGGTCCCGAGCCCCGCATCGCCACCCAGTCGGGCCCGATGCTGGTGATCGACGGCAAGATCAATCCCGAGTTCGTGGCGGGATCGGACAGCGTGAAGTGGCGCAGCGGCGTGTGCGCCCCGACCCCCGGCCAGGCGGTGTTCGCGGTAAGCGCCGGGCCCGTGAACTTCCACACCTTCGCATCGCTGTTCCTGGACAAGCTCGGTTGCCGCAACGCGCTCTACCTCGACGGCACCTTGTCGCAGATCTACGCAAACGGAAACTATTACGGCGCTCCTGCGTTCATGGTGAAGCCCTACGCCGGGATTTTTGCGGTGTTCGTGCCATTCGGCCACTGACGGGCGCGTCGCCGCAGCGCTTGTCGCGGCTCATCGCGTCCGGGTGTACCCATCGTCCGGCGGCGACCGCCACCGGGCCCTCAGCGCAGCAGCTCGGCCGCGATGGCGAAGTGGATCGCCGGCAGGCACTCCAGTTCATCGAGCGCCACGCACTCATCGACCTTGTGGATGGTGGAGTTCACCGGGCCGATCTCGATGACCTCCGCGCCCAGCGGCGCGATGAAGCGGCCGTCCGAAGTGCCGCCGCCGGTGCTGGATTCGGGCTCGATGCCGCAGACTTCTCGGCAGACGCCTATCACGGTTTCGCGCAGGCGTCCGCCACCGGGCGAGTGGAACGGTTCGCCGGAAAGATTCCAGTCGATCGCGTAATCGAGCGCATGCTTTTTCAGGATGGCTTCGGTGCGGTCGCGAAGCGAATCCGCGCGGCTCGCGGTACCGAACCGGAAATTGAAGTGCGCGACCAGGGAGCCGGGAACCACGTTGTACGCGCCGGTGCCGGCACCGACGTTCGAAACCTGGAACGTGGTCGGCGGAAAATCCGCGTTGCCCTCGTCCCAGCGCGTGGCGGCGAGTTCGGCCAGCGCCGGCGCGAACAAATGGATCGGATTGCGCGCGAGCTGCGGATACGCGACGTGGCCTTGCAGGCCGCGCACCGTGAGTGCGCCGGACAGCGATCCGCGCCGTCCGACCCGGATCAGGTCGCCGAGCCTCTCCTTCGCGGTCGGCTCCCCGGCGACGCACCAGTCGATGGTCTGGCCGGTTTCGCGGAAATGCTGTGCGACGCGGCGCACGCCATCCAGATTGACCGGGCCTTCCTCGTCGCTGGTCACCAACAGGGCGAGCGTGCCGGCGTGATCGGGGTAATCGGCAACGAACCGCTCCAGGGCCACCACCATCGCGGCCACGCCGGACTTCATGTCGGCTGCGCCGCGCCCGTACAACCTGCCATCCCGGACCGTCGGATCGAACGGCGGCGAGTTCCAGTCGGCTTCGGGACCCGGCGGCACCACGTCCACGTGCCCGAGGAACGCGAGCACCGGACCGCCCGTCCCGTGCGTCGCCCATAGATTCGAGACCTCGCCGAAGCGCAGGTTCTCGCAACGGAACCCCGCGCGTTGCAGCCGCGCCGCCAGCAGCGCCGTGCAGCCCGCGTCATCCGGCGTCAGCGAACGACGGCGAATCAGTTCGCAAGTGAGATCGAATACCTCGGACACGGCACCATCGCCCGGCCAGCAATACGGCGCAGCATAGCAATGACCGCCAAATCACCGGGCATGGCCGCATCAGTACGCGGTGCAAGCGATTTTCTCCTCCCCTCCAAGGGGGTGGGCGGGAGGGGGAGGGGTTGTACCCCTCCCCCTTGCAGGGGAGGGCTCGACTCAACCCGCGATCGCGGTCCCGAGGACGTGGCCGACACCGAAGGTGATCGCCGCCGCGATGGCGGTGATCAACGCCTGCCGCGCGATCGAGAACGCGAGGCTGCGCCCGGTGAAGAGCGAGGTGCCGACCGCGATCAGGCACAGGCCGGCGAAGGTAGCGGCCATGCTGGCGAACATGGCGACGCGACCGCCCACGAAAAAGTACGGCGCCACCGGGAAAATCGCCCCGAATGCGAAGAAACACAATGACGAGACCGCGGCGCTCCATGCCGAGCCGCCCAGTTCGGATGGATCCACGCCGAGGTCTTCGCGCACCACGGTGTCCAGCGCGGTGCGCGGCGATTCCGACAAGTGCTCGGCCAGGTGCTCGGCCTTGGCCCGGGCCAGGCCCTTGTCGCGGTAGATTCCGGTAATGCGGCGCACGCTCTCTTCCGGCGCGACGGCCATCCGTTCGGCGCGCTCGGTGATCTGGGCCTGGTAGAACTCGCGCGAACTGTTGACCGACAGCCATTCTCCCAACGCCATCGAACACGAACCCGCGACCAGGCCGGCGAGGCCCGCGAGCAGCACCGCGTGATTGCCGGTCGCGGCTCCGGCCATGCCCATCACCAGGCTGACGTTCGACACCAGCCCGTCGTTGGCACCGAGCACCGAAGCGCGCAAGGTGTTGCCGCCGGCGGCGCGATGCCGGTGCACGCGCACGCCTTCGGCATCCGCGGGCACGAAATGATTGCGATGGCCGGTCCGATCAACGGGGGTTTCCAGGTGATCGGCGTGCTCCAGCCGCATCACGGTGGGCATCACGAAGCCGGTACCGAACCATTTCGCCAGCGTGCCGAGCACCCGCACCCGCACCCGCGGTCGCGGCAGCGGAATGTCCGCCCCCAATTCGCTCAATCGTGATTCCCAGAACGCCGCGTTGGCGCCCTCCCCGTCCGCGATCCGCCGATAGGCGCGCGCAAGGCGCGCGTCGGAGGCGACCGCCGCGAGCTGCGCGTACAAGGCTTCGTTGTCGCGCTCGACGCGCAGGTTCCGGAGATAGCGGCGCGCGCGGGCGTCGTTCACGGGCCGAACCGTTTCTTGAATGCATTGTCGCTGAAGCCCACGCCGGCCGCGCCGCTTCCATCCACTGCCACCGGCCGGCGGATCAGCGCCGGGTATTCCTTCAACAGCAACGTCCATTCGGGATCACTCCCGGGATGCTTGCGCTGCGGCAACAGGTTGCGCCAGGTCGTCGAGGACTTGTTGACCAGCTTCTCCCAGCCGCCGAGTTGCCGCGCCCAATCCTTCAGCATTTCCGCGGGAACCGGATTCGCGCGGTAGTCGATGAAGGTGTGCTCGACTCCGAACCGGTCCAGCCAATGGCGCGCCTTGCGGCAGGTGTCGCAGGTGGAGAGGCCGTAAAGAGTGACGGAGCCCATTGATTTCTCCAGCAGGCATCAAAAAGAGCATTGGTCCGCGAATAGACGCGAATAAACGCAAATGTTCAAGCCAGATCCTGCTTCTGACTCCATGCACGTCCATTCGATCGATCTTGCTCGGTCATGCCCGCAGCAACTCGTTGATCGACGTCTTGGCGCGCGTCTTCTCGTCCACGTGTTTGACGATCACGGCTGCGTACAAACTATGCGAGCCGTCCGCGGCCGGCAGCGCGCCGGATACCACGACGCTGCCGGCAGGCACGCGCCCGTGGGAAACCGTCCGCGTCGCGCGATCATAGATGCGCGTCGATTGCCCCAGGTACACGCCCATGCCGAGCACGCAGCCGCGCTCGACGACCACGCCTTCGACCACTTCCGAGCGCGCGCCGATGAAGCAGTCGTCCTCGATGACGGTGGGTGCGGCCTGCAGCGGTTCGAGCACCCCACCGATGCCGACGCCGCCGGAAAGATGCACGCGCGCGCCGATCTGCGCGCAGGAGCCGACCGTGGCCCAGGTGTCCACCATCGTGCCCGCGCCGACATATGCGCCGACATTGACGTAGGATGGCATCAATACCGCGTCGGTCCCGATGAACGCACCGCGCCGCACCAGCGCGCCCGGCACGATCCGCGCCCCGACCGCGCGGAACGCGGATTCGCGGGCGCCCGCGAAGCGCAGCGGCACCTTGTCGAAAGCCGCCATCGGGCCGCCATCCATCACCCGCACCTCGTGCACGCGGAAATACAAGAGGATTGCCTGCTTGATCCAGGCATGCACGGTCCAGCCGCCGCGCCCGTCGGGTTCGGCGACCCGCAAGCGACCCGCCTCGAGTTCAGCCAGCACCTTGTCGAGCGCCGGCCGGAATTCGCCCTCCAGCGGCTCGTCCCGATTGCCGCGGGTTGCCCACGCCGCCTCGATCACCGGTTGCAACGGATGCATATGCGCTCGCCTAGCCTTGGCCCGCCATGCTGCCCGGCGCAAGACGCCGCTGCAACGCCCCACGCAGGGATTCCTGCAGGGCCGCGTCGAGGGGTGCGTCGGCCCGATCGGTGAGCTCGAAAAAATCCTCGACCTGATCGCCGAAGGTCGCGATGCGGGCATCGTGGACGCGCACGCCGACATCCAGGAAGGCCTGCGCGATCGCGACCAGCAGGCCCGGCCGGTCGCTGCATACCAGCGCCAGCCTCGTCAAACGCTGGCCGTCGTCTCCATGGAAGTCGATCCGCGGCGGCCGCTGGAAATGCCGCAGACGCCGGGTGAGACCTCGCCGCGCCGGCTGGGTGCGGAGAACCGCGGTGCCGAGCGCGGCCAGCAGGGTGTCGCGGAGTCCGGCCGCGCGTTCCGCCGCGACCGGCAGCTGCGTGCCAGCTTCGAGGACGGTGAAGGTGTCCAGCGCGCGACCATCGCGGGAAGACATCACACGCGCAGCAACGACATCCAGGCGCAGTCGGTCGAGCGTCGCGGCGACCACCGCGAACACCCCGTCGCGGTCGGGCGTGCAGACGAACACCTCGGTGCCGCCGCGCACGTCGGGCGGACGCACCGCGACCACGGTCCGCGCAGCGGGAGCCTCCAGCAACGCAATCGTCTGCCACGCCAGCGAATCGGGCCGCTGGCGCAGCAGCGCCGTGTCGGGGAACTGACCGAGCACCGCGACCGCCGCGCCACGCGCGAAACCGCGTTCGACGAGCTGCGCCAGCGCCCGCTCGTGCGCCTCCCGAATCCTGATCTCCGCGCGCGCGGGACGCTCGAGGTCGCGGCGGAGCACGTAACGCGCCGCGACATATAAGTCCGCCAGCAGACGATCCTTCCACGAGTTCCACAACTTCGGGCTGGTGCCGGCGATATCGGCGATCGTCAGGAGATACAGGAGATCCAGCCGCGCCCAGTCGCCGACCTGCACGGCGAAGCGATGCACCACCTCCGGATCGGCGATGTCCTGGCGCTGCGCGGTCACGCTCATCAGCAGGTGCCAGCGCACCAGCCACGCGACCTCCTCGGTATCGCCGTCGTCCAGGCCCAGGTTCCGGCAAAACGCGCGTGCTTCGGTCTCGCCGAGGCTGGAATGATCGCCGCCGCGGCCCTTCGCGATGTCATGGAAGATTCCGGCCAGCAGCAGCAACTCCGGTTTCGCGAGCCGGGAAAACGCGTCGCAGGCGAGCGGCAGTGCCGCGCGCGCCTCCGGCTGCGCATAGCGGGCGATGTTGCGCAGTACCCGCAGGGTGTGCTCATCGACCGTGTAGACATGGAACAAGTCGTACTGCATGCGCCCCACCACGCGCGCGAACGGCGGCAGGATCGCCGCGAGGATGCCGTGCCGGTTCAGCGCGTCGATCACCCGCACCGCATCCGCGCCGCGCCGCACCAGCGCCAGGAAAGCCGCGAGCACCTGCGGGTGCCTCGACAGCGAGGTGCCGTGCGCAACCAGGGCGTGTTCCACCGCGCGCATGGTCGCCGCGGTCGTGCCGGTGCAACCCTCGACCTCGAAGCGCTGGACGAACAGCTCGATCAGGCCCTCGGGAGCGTGCAGCGGCCAGCCCGGATCGCGGAATTCGATGCGGCTTCCGCGCAGCACGAAATGCGAGTCCAGGTCGCGCGGCGGCGGCAACGGATGCAGGTACTCCTGCAGGCGCTCCAGCAACTGCACCAGCAAACGCTCGGTGGCGCCCGCCGCCCGGAAGTAGTCCTGCATGAAGCGTTCGACCGCGTCGTTGCCGGCGGTATTGACGTCCTCGTAGCCGAGCCGCGCCGCCAGTGCACGCTGCCAGTCGAACAGCAGGCGCTCCTCGGCGCGACCGGCTTCCAGGTGCAAACCGTAACGGTCGCGGCGCAGCACCGCGCGTGCCTCCCGCAGCGCGTCCCGCTCGCTCTCCTCGAGCAGATTCGCGCGCACCAGCCCGTCGAGGTCGTCGACACCCACCAGCCGCTTGCCCAGCCAGCGGATCAGGTCGAGGTTGCGCAACCCGCCAGGACCGTCCTTGAGGTCGGGCTCGAGGTTGTGGGTGGTGTCGTCGTAGCGCGCGTGGCGCTGCGCGCGCTCTTCCAGCTTGGCCGCGAGATAGGCGTCGGAGGGCCACAGCGCTGGATCCGCAATGATCGCGCCGAGCCCAGTCTGGAATCGGCGGGCCCCGGCCAACCGGCGCGCATCCAGAAGGCTGGTGAACACCCCGACGTCCGACCCCGCCAGTTCGCGGCATTGCGCCAGCGTGCGCACCGCCTGCCCCGGCTTCAGGCCGATGTCCCACAGGCAGGCGAAGAACGCCTCCAGCGAACGGACAACGGCGGAGTCGGGGTCCGGCGCATGCAACACCAGCAGGTCGACGTCCGAACAGGGGAACAGCAGGCCGTGCCCGAAACCGCCGACCGCGAAAAGCGCCATCGCATCGGTCTCGCCGACGTACGCCGACCACGCGTGGGTGCAGACCATGTCGACCACGCCGGCGCGCGCGCGTGCCAGCACGGTTGCATCGGCGCCTTCCCGGAACGCCGTGGTGAGGGCGCGCGCATGGTCATCCAGCAATTGACGCAACGCCGCCCGCGCGTCGTCGGACACTCCGGCCAGCGGCAGGGCGGGCGGAAGGCGGGGGGACACGGGAATCGGGAATGGGGAATCGGGAATCGGCGCCATGCTGCTCATATGCATGTTCAGCCTTTTGGCTTCGATCACGCTTTGCCGCTGGGAATCGGCCATGTCAGGCCGAACGATTCCCGATTCCCCATTTCCGATTCCCGGCTTTCACCCATCCGGCCAGGGCGTCAGGATCTCGAACCCGTCATCGGTGACGACGACCGTGTGTTCCCACTGTGCCGACAGCGAATGGTCCTTGGTGACGACGGTCCAGCCGTCCGGCAACGAGCGGGTGTGGCGCTTGCCGGCGTTGACCATGGGCTCGACCGTGAAGGTCATGCCCTGTTCCAGCCGCAGCCCTTCGCCGGCGCGCCCGTAGTGGAGCACCTGCGGATCATCGTGGTAGATGCGTCCGATGCCATGCCCGCAGTACTCGCGCACGATGGAATAGCCGGCGCCTTCGGCATGTTGCTGTATGGCATGGCCGATGTCGCCCAGGGTCGCTCCGGGACGCACCTGCTCGATGCCCTTCATCATCGCTTCCCAGGTGGTGTCGACCAGCCTTTTCGCGAGCACCGACGGGGTGCCAACGAAGTACATCCGCGAAGTGTCGCCATGCCAACCGTCCTTGATGACCGTGACGTCGCAATTGACGATGTCGCCGTCCTTGAGGACCTTGCCGGGGCTCGGGATGCCGTGGCAGATCACATGGTTGACCGACGTACACAAGGTCTTCGGAAAGCCGCGGTAACCGACATTGGCCGGGATCGCGTGTTGCACGTCCACGATGTGGTGGTAGGCGATGCGATCAAGCTCTTCGGTCGTGACGCCCGGCTTCACGCGTTCCTTGAGCAGCGCGAGGACCTCCGCCGCCAGGCGGCCGGCGACGCGCATTTTTTCGATTTCTTCGGGGGTTTTGGGGACAACAGGCATGGTGCTCAAGTGTAGCGGAGCACGTAGCCGGTCCGCCGGAATGAAGAAGTAAGGTTGGCAGCAACGCCGCCTCGGGACCTCCAAAAGATAGCGTCGCAGCCCGACGCTCACAAGGTCGAAGGTACCGCCGCCCCATTCGCTGCCGCGTGCGAGCGGGTGGCGCCGCCGTCGCCACCGGGTCGTCGGGACGTACGGCAAATCGCTGCCGAACGGCGCTTGTCGGAGTCCTTTACAGAATCAGATACCCAGCGGGCGCGGAAAGGAAGGATTTCCCGGCGAACGGATCCAGGTGCGTCCCTGCACGCCACGCGGCAACGGCCCGCACGCTCCGATCACTCGCAGGAGCAGGAATTATGTGAATTATGTGCCTTCCCAATAAATTGGCTATGCCCATTCCGGTTATTCATGCAGGCTACGAGGCAATCGATCTCCATTTTTCCTGGATCGAACTCTGCCCTCCCAAGGGGTAAATCCCAAGCGAACCGCCCCGAAAGACGCGCGAAAAGAGCCGGCAAAATGCCGCCCATTCGTGCCACGTCGGAGATGCTTACAAGTCGGCGCTGGGGGGCCGAAATAGAGAAAATCAATTGTCCATCGGAACAATCGGTTACATGGCTGGCACGCCACGTGCATTTCTGCGGGCGCATCGAGACGGCTTATGCAACCACAGGGGGAGTGCCGACGAGAGCATTCAACCCAGTCGGGGCTAAAAACCCCGGGAGGTGTGCATGAACGTTCGCAGATTGGTATCGCCAATGTTGTTGCTGATGCTGGCAGGTGCAATCGCGGATCCTGCCTCGGCATCGTTGACTACATTCAAGACCTTCGTCGGAAAGGTGGGCTATTCATCCGATGGGTTTGCATCCACGGGCCAGACCGGCACCATTTCCGCGAGTGTGCCGGTGGGATCGACCGTCCTCGCCGCGTATCTGTACACGGCGACTTTCGACACCACGGCCACCTCGGGCGACGGAACCACGCTGAACGGCACGGCGGTCAGCTTCGGCGCCCCGGTCCTGAACACCGATGCGTGCTGCACCCTCGGTTCAAGAAAGGCCGATGTCACCTCGATCATCAAACCGGTCATCGATGGTGGCGCCGGGGGCGTCTACGACTTCAACGTGTCGGAAACCGGCGGCAACCAGGATGGCGAATCGCTGGTCGTGGTGTACAGCAACCCCTCGCTGTCGGAGTCGACCTTTGCGATCCTCGATGGGTTTGCCCGCACCACCGGCGACACCACGACGATCAGTTTCGCCCATCCGCTGGATCCCTCCGCCCCCGGCTTCTTTTCCGAGATGTTCCTGGGTGACGGCTTCAGCTTCGACGGAACCGGTTGCACGACTTCCGAGCAGGTGTCCACCGTCAAGGTCAACGGCACCGTGATCACCGACAACGCCGGTTGCAACGACGACAGCATCGATCCGACTGCATCCAACGGCAACCTGTTCACCACCGGGGGATTCAACGACCCGTTCTCGCCGATGCTGCCAACGACCGCCGAGGACCACGAGCGCTACAACCTGGTGCCGCAAATCAGCATGGGCGACACCTCCATCGTGGTGGACACGGTGAATGCGTCGGAAAATGACAACATTTTCCTGGCTGGTTTCTACGTCAGCGGGATCGCGAGCATCGGTCCGCCGCCAACGGGCGTCCCCGAGCCGTCGAACCTCGCGCTGTTCGGTTTCGCCCTCCTGGGTCTGGGGCTCCTGAAGCGGCGCTTCGAGCGGCCGGCACGCCCGTAGAGGTGGCGCAGAATCGGGAGAGGTGGGCAGGCTCGCTGGGTGCGCGTCGCGGGGTCCGATGTCTCTCGTCCCCGCTCGCGCAACAGCGAGCCTGCATCGGGATTCCCGCCGCGCCCGGTAGCTTCGTTCAGCGATCTGCGGCGATGGTCGCGTGCTTCCCCGCGACCCCGGGGGGGCCACCGGCGCCACGTCGGAGCCCCTGCTTGTCGCGGGTGCCGGCCTACCGTACAATTGCCGGGCTTTGCCAAGGCAAACCGCCCACGCCGGGCGTCACCGGCGAATCCACACGCAGTCCTGCATCCATCGTGATGCACCGGCACCGGGGTCCCTCCGTTCGAGGGTCGTTGCCGGGGGCCTGCGGAAGCCCAACCCCGGAACCTGACGCGCCTGACCCGTCGCTGACGGCCGCGCTCCTCGTGAAAACGAGCGGGTTCCCACATCGGAGTTTCAAACCATGCCCCAAGTCACCATGCGCCAGATGCTGGAAGCCGGCGTGCATTTCGGTCACCAGACGCGCTACTGGAACCCGAAGATGGCACCGTTCATCTTCGGTGCGCGCGGCAAGATCCACATCATCAACCTCGAATCCACGCTGCCGAAGTTCACCGACGCGATGAACTACCTGTCGGGGCTGGCGCAAAAGCGCCGCACCGTGCTGTTCGTCGGCACCAAGCGCTCGGCGCGCGAGGCGATCGGCGAGGAAGCCCAGCGTTGCGGCATGCCCTACGTCAACGCCCGCTGGCTGGGCGGCATGCTGACCAACTTCCGCACCGTCAAGCAGTCGGT
>JAICJG010000006.1 GCA_025928585.1 Rhodanobacteraceae bacterium | reverse complement strand
GATCGCGGGCTGCATGATCGTCGAGGGCACCGTCAGGCGCAACAAGCCGATCCGCGTGCTGCGCGACGATGTGGTGGTCTTCGAGGGCGAACTGGAATCACTGCGCCACTTCAAGGAGAACGTCGACGAAGTGCGCAACGGCAGCGAGTGCGGCATCGGCGTCAAGCAGTACAACGACGTCAGGCCGGGCGACCGGATCGAATGCTTCGAGCGCATCGAGGTGGCGAGGACGCTGTAAAGCCGGGGCTCGGGACTCGGCATGGCAGGACGTCGCGACAGCGTCCTGTTGTCATCATTCCGGGGCATCGCCGGCTTCATCGGCGATGAGCCCGGACTGCGGAGGCGGGAGCCGAAGCGAACGTCGGCGCAGCCGGCGGCCTAGAAGGCGAGCGCCATGGATGGCGCGAGTAATCCATTTTTGCTTTTGAGCCATGCCTACACGTTCCTTCCACCGCACCGACCGCGTCAACGCCGAACTCCGCCGCGAGGTTGGCGTGTTGGTGCACGCTGCGGTGCGCGACCATGGGCTGCCGCAGGCGAGCGTTGTGGACGTCGAGGTAAGCCGCGAACTCGACGTGGCCACGGTCTGGGTCACCGCGCTGCAGCCGGAGCGCTCCTCCGAAGCGGTAAAGGCGCTCAAGGCGCTCGCCAAGGAATTCCGCCATGCGCTGGCGCACACGATGCGGATGCGGCGCGTCCCGCAGCTGCGCTTCAAGTACGACGACTCGGTGGACAAGGGCGAGCGGATCGAGCGGCTTTTGCGGGACTCGGCCCCCGGGACCCGGGACCCGGAAGGGCAATAGCCTGACCGTCATTCCGGCGCGGGCCTGGATTCATTGGCCTGCTTGCAAACCGCAAGATCAACTTGGATTCCGGATCGCGGCCTTGCTGCATCCGGAATGACGAAACTGATCCATCCTGGTTGGTTCGATGCTTCCATCCGAATCCCGATTCCCGATTCCCCATGCCCGGCCTGTCAGTGGCATCCTCCTTCTCGACAAGCCATCAGGAATAAGCTCCAACCGCGCGTTGCAACAGGCAAAACGCCTGTTCGGAGCCGCCAAGGCGGGGCACACCGGAAGCCTCGACCCGCTCGCGACCGGACTCCTGCCGATCTGTTTCGGCGAAGCCACCAAGATCAGCGGGTATCTGCTCGGCGCACGCAAGGCGTACGCGGCCGAATGCCTGCTGGGCGCCACGACCGACACCTGCGACAGCGAAGGCGTCGTGTTGCAGGAACGTCCGGTCCCGGCTCTGGATGAGGCTGCCATCGCAACTGCGCTGGACGCGCTGACGGGGCGCATCGTACAGGTGCCGCCGGTGTACTCGGCGCTGAAACAGGGAGGAGTGCCGCTCTACAAGCGCGCGCGACGCGGCGAGCAGGTGGAAGCGCCGCCGCGCGAGGTGGAAGTGTTCCGCTTCGAACTCGCCGGCCGCACCGGTGACACGCTGCGGCTGTTCGTAGAATGCGGTTCGGGTACCTATGTGCGCAGCCTGGTCCGTGACCTCGGCGAGGCGCTCGGTTGCGGCGCGCACCTGACCGCGTTGCGGCGCCTGTGGGTCGATCCGTTTCGTGATCCGCGCATGTTCACCCTCGATGAAGTCCAGGATTTGCGCGGAAACGGCGCGGCTGCCTTGTGTGCATGCTTGTTGCCGATCGAGGCCGGGCTTGCCGACTGGCCGATCTTGGGTTTGAACGACGAAGAGGCCGACGCGGTGGCGCATGGGCGCGGCATTCGCACTGGTGCAGCGCCCGGCCATTATCGCGCCCACTCGCCGGACGGCTGGCTATTGGCCATTGGCGAGATCGACGCGGTAGGCACATTCAAGGTGTCGCGCGGATTCAAGATGGGAGAGTCATTGCAGGACCGGTTGTAGGAGCGGCCGCGGCCGTGATCGATGGCTGAGCAAGCAGCCATCCATGTCGCGGCGCGTCGGTGCGGCCATCCCTGGCCGCCCGTTCGGATCGGCGCGGAATGCCACTGGCACCACGCAGGCACCGCTCCTCGCCCTGCATGCGGCCTCCTCCAGCAACTGCATCGCAAGGCCGAAGGTCGGAGCCAGCGTATCTCCATGGCGGGCTGCCGTCGCGGTACGACCCGGTAGGCTCCGGGCATCCTGCCCTTCGGCCTTCGAGCCCGGCTGCGCCGTTCGCGCCGCTCCTGCGGCGCAGTCGTCGCTGCCCTCCTTGAACCGGCCTACACATGGTGACCGGCCGAGAGGGGACTCGCAGCTGATGCGGCGGACGATGTCCGCCCCAGGTTTGCGTTCACAGCAACCGCATCAGTTCCGGCCAGATCGGCATCTGGTGGATCCGCACGGTGGTGCCGGCGAAGATCGCGTTGGCGAGCGCCGGCGCGGCAGAGGGGAAGCCCATCGCGAACGCCCCGGTCGGGCTTTCCTCCGAGGGCACCAGGATCACCTCGACGGCGTGGGGCGCCTGCGCCATCGTGGCGAGCGGATAATCCTCGAAGCCGTGTTGTGCGATGCGGCCCTGCTTGTCGAGGCTGATCCGCTGGCGCAGGGCGGTGGACAAGCCATCGAGCGTCGCGCCCATCAATGCCGCGCGCGCGCCGAGCGGATTCACCACGCGCCCGAGGTCGGCTGCGCACACGGCCTTGTGGATCACCAGCCGCCTGCCCTCCATCGACACTTCCATCGCGTGCGCGACGTATCCGCCGAAGGTGAAATGGCAGGCCAGCCCAAAGCCGTGGCCGTGCGGATGGGGTTGGTTCCAGCCGATCGCGTCGGCGGCCAGCCGCAGCACCCACGCCAGCCGTCCGATGTCGAGCACCGGTCCGCCATGCCCGCGATACGGAAGCTGGCGCGACTCGCCCAGCAGCGCCAGCCGGAACTCGAGGGAATCGCGCTTCAGTGCATGCGCCACTTCGTCGATGAAGCACTCGGTCGCGAACGCGTTGACCGCGTGCGAACTGGCGCGGTAGCTCCCGCGCGGCAGCGCGGAGTCCAGCGCGTACCAGGCGTATTGCAGGTTGTCGATCAGCCCCGCCGGCAGGTCGTCCGGGTGCATTTCCGAAAGCCACCAACGCGCGCGCGGCTCGTGTTCCTGGAGGCGCGAAGTACTGGCAATGCGGTGGCTCCAGCCGGTCAGCGCGCCGTGGCGGTCGGCACACGCCTGCATGGCGTGGACGGAGAAGGGCCGGTACAGATCGTGGGTGAATGCGTCCTTGCGCGTCCACATCAGCTTGATCGGCTTGCCCACGGCCTTGGCGAGCATCACCGCCTCGGCGACATAATCGCTTTCGAGGAAGCGGCCGAAGCCCCCGCCCGCGCGCGGCAACCGCACCTCGATCTTGTCGGGCGCAAGCCCGGTGAGGCGGCGGACGGTTTCGAAGGTGGCGCGCGGGTTCTGCACCGGCGCGATGACCAATGCATGCTGGTGGTCGATCTTCACCAGCGCACTGGGCGGCTCGAGGTCGGCGTGCGCGACCGTCGCGATGCGGTACTCGGCCTTGAACTTGCGCGGGGCGTGCTCGAACGTCGCGGTGAAGTCGCCGTCGGTCCGGACCACCGTGGTGGGTTCCCCGGCAAGCGCGTGGGCGGCCGCCTCGGCCAGCGCGGCGTCGCCCTCGGCGGCATGTGGCTCCATCTGCCACTCGACCTCCAGAGCGGCGATCCCCTGCAGTGCCGTCCAGGTATCGGTGGCGAGCACCGCGACACCCGCCGTGAGCGGCTGGGTTCCGGGCGGGCGCGAGGGATCCGGCGGGGGAATCGTCAGGACCTTCTCGACGCCCTTGAGCTTGCTGGCTGCGGCGTAATCGAACCGCGCGAGCCGGCCGCCCGGATAGGGGCAGCGGGTGATCACTGCGACCAACACGTCGCCGAGCCATTCGTCGATCGCGAAGTGCTGCGTGCCGGTGACGATGTCGCGCGCATCCACGTCGCCCGCGTCTTGTCCGATCAGCACGTATTCGGACGGCAGTTTCGGCCTGGGCCGGGTCGCCGCGGGTTTCAGTTTCGAGGCGGCCTGGGCGAGGCCGCCATAGCCGAGGCGGCGCCCGTCGGCGGCGATCACCACGCCCCGCGACGTGCGCAGGTTGGCGGACGTCGTCTTCCAGCGTTCGGCCGCCGCGCGCACCAGCAATTCCCGCGCGGCCGCCCCGACCGCGGGCAGGTCGTTCCAGGCGGCGGGTATGCTGGTGCTGCCGGCAGCCATCTGGTGGCCGAGGGTCCAGTGCGGTTCGCCGCCGACCGTCGTCACCCCGAGGTCGAGCGGTTCGACGATCACCTTGTCCCAGTCGGCGTCGAGCGCCTCGGCGAGGATGCGCGCCTCGGCGGTGCGGATGCCCTGGCCGACTTCCGGATCGCGCGAACCGATCACGGTGGTGCCGTCGGGTTCGATCCGGACATAGGGATTCAGGCGGACCGGGTTCTGCCCGAGCAGCTCATCGGGATTCCAGGCGAACGCCGGCAGGCCGACGATCAGCGCGCCGCCGGCCCCGCCGAGCACCTGGAGGAAGCGCCGGCGGCTCGCATCGTGCGCGGAGGTCACCTGGGCTTGTCCCGCATGACTTTGGATGCGCGTTTGATCGCGCTCCGGATGCGCGGATAGCTGCCGCACCGGCACAGGTTGCCGATGCCGTCGATGTCCTTGTCCGAGGGGTGCGGCTTGCGCGTGAGCAGGTCGACGGCGGCCATGATCTGGCCGGGTTGGCAGTAGCCGCAAAGGATCGCGTCCTCCTCGATCCACGCCTGCTGCACCGGGTGAAGCTCGCCGTGCGCGCCGGCCAGGCCCTCGATCGTCGTGATGCGCCTCCCCGCGAGCGATTGCATCGTCAAGGTGCAGGCGAGTTTCAGCTTGCCATCCACCAGCACGCTGCACGCGCCGCAACTGGCGTCGTCGCAACCGTACTTGCAGCCGGTCAGCCGCAGCACGTCGCGCAGGTACCAGATCAGCGGAAGTTCGGGCTCGCCGGTGTGGCGGAACGGCTCGCCGTTGACGACCACGTCGATGCCGCTTCGGACCGGCTGCGGGGTGATCGCGGCCGGTGGATTCTGGGGCGTCTGTTGCATTGGCCGATTGTATTCGGTGCTTGCCGAGGCCGCTCTGAACGGTGCTCCGCAATGCGTATCCGGGCGGAATTGCGTTTTCCCCGGCTGCACGCAACACTTGCGGGCCGTGTCCGCGCCGCCGCGCGTCGTTGCCGCGCCGTCTCCATGACCGCATCTCCTTCGTTGCTTGCCCCCGACGCGCCATGGGTCGTGCTGAAGTTCGGGGGCACCAGCGTGGCGACCGTCGAACGCTGGCACACCATCCGCAGACTCGCCGCGGCGCGGCGCGAGCAAGGCATGCGCGTGCTGGTGGTGGTGTCGGCCGTTTCGGGTGTCACCGATGCCCTGAAGGCGCTGTGCACCTGCGCGAGCGAAGCGCGCGAAGGCGCGCTCGCGAGTCTCGTCGCACGGCATCGCGAGCTTGCGGCGCAGATGCAACTGGACCGCGCGGATGAGATGGAACGCTGGCTCGCTTCGCTGGCCGCACTGATTTTCCCTCTCTCTCCGGGAGAGGGTGGCGAGCCAGCGCCGGGTGAGGGTGCGGGTATTCGACAGTCGTTGGTTGATTCCGGGCCTCCGCTCAAACCGACGTCGCGACGGGAGAGCGCTTATTCGTGGCAAGCCGCGGTGCAGGCGCACGGCGAGTTGCTGTCGAGTGCGCTCGGGGCCGCATTCCTGACCGCGAACGGACTGGCTACCCGTTGGCTGGACGCGCGCGAGGCGTTGCTGGCGCGGGACCTGCCATTCCTGAACGAGCGCGCGCGCAGGCTCTCGGCGCAGGTGCAGGCGGATCCGGACCCCGCGTTTGCCGCGGCACTCGCCGCGCGTGGCGAGGTGTTCATCACCCAGGGCTTCATCGCGCGCGACGCGGCCGGCGACACGGTGTTGCTCGGCCGCGGAGGCTCCGATACTTCGGCGGCGTACCTGGGTGCGTTGCTGCGCGCGACGCGGGTGGAGATCTGGACCGACGTCGCCGGGATGTTCACGGCCGATCCGCGCGAGGTGCCGGGGGCCCGCCTGCTGCAGCACCTGGATTACGAGGAGGCGCAGGAAATCGCGACCACCGGCGCCAAGGTGCTGCACCCCCGGTGCCTGTCACCCTGCCGGCGCGCCCGGGTGCCGTTGTGGATCAAGGATACGCGGTTCCCGGAGCTCGCCGGGACGGTGATCGGTCTCCAGCCGGCGGAGGCGGTGCCCAGTGTCAAGGCCATCAGTTCGCGCCGCGGCATAACGCTGGTGTCGATGGAAACCTCCGGAATGTGGCAGCAGGTGGGGTTCCTCGCGGACGTGTTCGCGCTGTTCAAGCAGCATGGGTTGTCGGTGGACCTGATCGGGTCGGCCGAAACCAACGTGACGGTCTCGCTCGATCCCGGCGAGAACCTGCTCGATTCGGACGTGGTCGCCGCGCTTGCGACGGACCTCGCCAGGGTATGCCGCGTAAAGGTGATCGCGCCGTGCGCGGCGGTCACCCTGGTCGGGCGCGGCATGCGCTCGATGCTGCACCGCCTGTCCGGGGTGCTCGCCGAGTTCGGTCGCGAGCGGGTGCACCTGATTTCGCAATCGTCGAACAACCTCAACCTGACTTTCGTGATCGACGAGGGCATCCTGGATGGGCTCGCCCCGAGGCTGCACGAGCTGTTGATCCGCGCCGGCGCGCTGCGTACGGACGATGCAGGACTGTTCGGTCCGAGCTGGCAGGCGCTGTATGGCGCGGGCGCGGCGGGTGCACGCGCGCCATGGTGGAAGGCAGAAAGGGCGAGGCTGCTGGAACTCGCGGAAAATCTCCATTCTCCCTCCGGAAGAGGGGAAAAGCGCGCAACGCCACGCTACGTTTACCACCTGCCAACGATCCGCGAACGCGCGCGCGCCCTGCGTGCGCTGTGGTCGGTGGACCGCGTCTACTACGCGGTCAAGGCCAATCCGCATCCTGCGATCCTCGCGGCACTCGCGGAAGAGGGCCTGGGCTTCGAATGCGTGTCGCCCGGCGAACTCGCCGCAGTCGAGGCGGTCAGGGCAGCGCACGGATCGCCACGCCTGTTCACGCCGAATTTCGCGCCGCGCGCGGATTACGAAGCCGCATTGCTGGATCGAGCGACCCCGGTGCCGGAGGCCGACGGCTCTGCTCCGGGTCCCGGGTCCCGAGTCGCGAGTGCCGAACCGCTGCCGACGCTCGACGCGCTCCATCCGTTGCACCACTGGCCAGAGGTATTCGAAGGCCGCGAAGTGATGCTGCGCGTGGACCTGGACCGCGGGGTCGGGCACCACGACAAGGTGCGCACCGGCGGCGCTGCCAGCAAGTTCGGGCTGCCGATGGAGCAGCTTGATGCATTCCTCGGCCTCGCGCGTGAACACCACGTGCGTATAGTCGGCCTGCACGCGCACTTGGGATCTGGCGTTCTCGATGCTTCGCACTGGGCGCAGGTATGTGGCCAGCTCGCCGGCATCGCCGACCGCATCGGCAGCGTCCGGTATCTCGATCTCGGCGGCGGACTCGGCGTGCCCTCGCACCCCGGCGAGGCCGAACTCGACCTCGCCGCGCTCGATGCGGCGCTCGGCGAAGTCCGGCGCACCTGCCCGCAGTACGAACTGTGGCTCGAACCCGGCCGCTGGCTGGTTGCGGACGCCGGCGTGCTGCTGGCGCGGGTCACCCAACTGAAGCGCAAGGGCGCGCTCCACTATCTCGGCTGCGATGCGGGCATGCATGCGCTGATCCGCCCGGCACTCTACGACGCGTGGCACCCGATCGAAAACCTGAGCCGGCTCGGCGCGCCGGCCGATACGCTGTACCAGGTGGTCGGCCCGATCTGCGAATCCGGCGACGTGCTCGGGGCCGACCGCCACCTTCCGGAGAGCCGCGAGGGCGACGTCCTCGTGATCGCGCAGGCGGGCGCCTACGGTGAATCCATGGCCTCCCATTACAACCTGCGGCCGTTGGCCGAATCGGTGGTGATCGAATGAACGTGCCGCTGCATTGCGCACAGGGTCCGTTGGCTCCGCCGGCAGACTCCGGGCATCCGGCCCTCCGGCCCTTCGGGCTCGGCTACGCCGTTCGCGCCGCTCCTGCGGTGCAGTCGTCGCTGCGCTCCTTGGACCGGCCTGTGCGGAACGGGTTTTGGAGTGTGCCGGCCCAAGGCCGACGGTCGGAGCCGGCATCGTCGACTCACTCCCCCGGACCTCCCCGTGGTGGAGCGGAGGGCATGGCATGACAGGCGTTCCTGATCCGCGCCGGGCGCAAACGTTTCGCTTCGTCCGCTGCGGGTACGCGGATGGCGTCGCCGAACTGGTGTATGCGTTCGACGACGGTCCGGAGCTGACGGAGCGCGTCCGTTTCCCGGACCCGCCGCCGCTCGACGGCGAGCGCCGCCGGGCATTCGATGCGGCGTTGCGGCTGCTGCACCTCGTCGCGGGGGTCAGTTACTACAAGGCCGGGATTCCGGCCGCCCTCGAGATCGAAAATGGCGTACCGGATGCCGCGGCTGCCGAACTGCTCGATGCCTTGTACCTGCACGGGCTGGCCGAATTCGCCTACCGCAATGGCGTGGATTTGCGCGGGCGGATCAGGTTTCCGCGGGACGTGCAATCCGGCACTCCCGCGGCGCCGTTGTTGGAGGGAGGCGAGCCTGCGTCCCGTACGCTCGTTCCGATCGGAGGCGGAAAGGATTCGCTGGTGGTGGTGGAGGCATTGAAGGCCATCGGCGCCGATGCGACCGCCGTTTGGGTCGGAGCATCGCCCCTGATCGCGGGAGTCGCCGCACGCACTGGGTTGCCCATGCTCAACCTCGCCCGCGAGTTGTCGCCGGTACTGTTCGAATACAACCGTGCCGGCGCCTGGAATGGCCACGTTCCGGTGACCGCGATCAATTCCGCGACCCTCACCTGCGCGGCGGTGCTCTACGGATTCGACGCGATCGCGTTCGCCAACGAACGCTCGGCCTCCGCGGCCACGCTCGAATACGAGGGGCAACAGGTCAACCACCAGTGGAGCAAGGGCCGCGACTTCGAGGCGGTGTTCGCCGCCTACCTGCGCTCGCACGTCGCGGCCGGCCTCGACTACTTTTCGCTGCTCCGCCCGTTCTCCGAGCTCGCGGTCACCCGGGCCTTCGCGAAATCCGGGGCGGCATACTTCGATTCATTTTCAAGCTGCAATCGCAACTTCCGGATTTCCGGACCAAAACCGGTGGATCGCTGGTGTGGACAGTGTCCGAAGTGTCATTTCGTGTTCCTGGCCCTGGCGCCGTTCCTGCCGAAGCCCCGCCTGCTGAAGATTTTCGGCCGCAACCTGCTGGATGATGAAACCCACGCTGCCGGCTTCGACGCGCTGATCGAGTACCGCGACCACAAGCCGTTCGAATGCGTGGGCGAGGGCGCCGAGGCGCGCGCGGCATTGGCCGCGCGCGCCGCCCGCCCGGAATGGCGCGAGGATGCGCTGGTCGCGCGGTTTCGCGAAGAGATCGCGCCGCAGCTCGACGGCTCGGCGCTCGGGCTGGAGCCTTGGCTGGTGCCCAGTGGCGAACATCAGGTTCCCGCGCGATTCTCGGGGGCGCTCGATGCGATTCACGGAGCTTGAAACCGCCGGCATCGCGGTTTGGGGTGGCGGCCGTGAAGGCCGCAGCGTGCTCGCTGCTCTGGGCCGGCGGTTTCCGGACAAGTCACTCACAATCTATTGCAGCCCGGGTGAAGTCCAGACGGTGCGCGATGCATACCAGGGAGCGCTTGCGACGGCCACTCCAAGCGGCAGCGATGGCGCTCCGCCGTCCCTCGCGATCCGCACCGAACCGCCCGATGCCGATGCACTCGCGTCGCACGACGTGGTGATCAAGTCGCCCGGGATCAGCGCCTACCGGCCGGAACTCCTCGCGGCGCAGGAACGTGGCACCCGTTTTACGTCCGGCACCGCGCTCTGGTTCGGGGAGAACGTGTCGGGTACCCGTGGCGACGCGCGTGTCGCCGCCGTTACCGGCACCAAGGGCAAAAGCACCACGACCGCGATGATCGCGCATTGTGCGCGTGCGCTCGGGATTCGAACGGCGCTGGCGGGCAACATCGGCCTGCCGTTGCTCGATCTCGATGGGCAGCGGGCGGACCTGTGGGCGATCGAACTTTCCAGCTTCCAGACCGGCGAAGCGGGAGCGGTCGAGCTCGGCGTCATCGTGAGCCTCGGAGAGGAACACCTCGACTGGCACGGCAGCCGCGAGCGCTATGTCGCCGACAAACTGAAACTGATGGATGTTTCGCGCACGTTGCTGGTCGACGCCGAGTCCGAACTGTTGATGGAACGCACGGCTGACCATCCGCACCGGGAGCTGTTCGGCGGCGCCGGCGGCTGGCATGTCGCAGCCGGCGCCATCCACCAGGGTGACGAAATGGTCGTCGCGCCCGGGGATCTGCCGTTGCACGGCCTGCACAACGCTCGCAATGCCTGTGCCGCGCTGGCCGCGATCGAACTGCTGGGTTTCGATGCGCGCACGGCGGCGGCGTCCCTGCGCGACTTCCGGCCGTTGCCGCACCGCTTCACTGCGCTGGGGGAGCGCGATGGTGTCGAATGGGTCGATGATTCGATCAGCACCACGCCCGACGCCGCGCTCGCGGCTTGGTTGAGCCTTCGAGGGCGCGATGTGACGCTGATCCTCGGCGGATTCGATCGCGGGCTCGCCTGGGACGCGTTCGCGCGCGCCCTCGCGGCGCAGCCGCCACGCACGGTGGTGACGCAGGGTGCAGCCGGTGCGCGCATCGCGCGCATGCTGCACGAGGCGCGTGTGGGATCACCAATCGAGGAAACGTCAGATCTCGTCGCGGCGGTCGCGCGCGCACGCGAGCTGACGCCAGCGGGCGGCGTGGTGCTGCTCTCGCCCGGGGCCCCGAGCTTCGACCAGTTCAGGGACTACGCCGAACGCGGCCGCGCCTTCGCGCGGCTCGCGGGCTTCGATGGCGACGCGATCGGGGACATTGCGGGGCTCGGCGTTGCCTGAGCGCACGCGCCGCGTGCGCTTCGGGAAGCATCACTTGCGGGGCGCGGGTGCCGTCGATGCGGGCATTTCCGGCGAGTGCACCGTGTAGCCCGACAACCGCCACTTGCGGTCGCCGTCCAGGTGGAACGACACCTTCTCGCGGATCGGGTTCGCCGCCGCGTCGAACTGGGTCGCATAGTTCACATTGACGTACTCGCCCGCGGGCAACCTTCCCTTGCCGCTGGAAAGGGTGCGCGTAATCGCCGCAACCTTGCGCGACTTCACGGGCCCGAGGCGGGCGCGGTCGGCCTCCGTCAGCTTCACGAACTGGTCGCGTGATATCGCCTGCTTGGCGACGTCCGAAGCCTGGTCCCATACCTGTCCGATCTGGCCGTTGTCGATCATCGCGACGATGCGGTCGGCGTATTTGGCCAGCACGTCGTTCTGCTTTTGCAGGGCCGCCTGCTGTGCGGGCGTCAATGGCTGCCGGGCCTGCGACTTCTCGAGGACGGGTGCAGGCTGGTTCTGGGCGCTGGCCGCCCCGGCGGCACCCAGTAACCACGCACAAACAAGCAGACGGGCGATCATGGGCTCACTCCATCGGCGTGGGATGGGGCAAGGTAGCACGGGCGCGGCGACCCGCGAAGACCTGGCCGGCCCTTGCCCGCCTGCCGTCTCCGGCGTCCGCCCGCTGCGGTTACCGCCTGCTCGCGCGGCGATCAGCTCGCGTTGCCGGCGAAGTCGATCACCAGCGAAGCGCGGCGGTTGGGTTCACCCGCCGAACGCGTGGCACCCGGTTTCACCTGGCGGTTGCGGGCCTCGCCGTAGCTGACCGCCCGCACCCGGCTGGCATCCATGCCGTCGTTGTTGACCAGGTAGTTGCGCACCGCATCGGCGCGCCGCTCACCGAGGCGCTTGTTGTAGGAAGTCGAGCCTGCCGGATCGGCGAAGCCTTCCACAGTCACCAGCGCGTCCGAATGGTGCGCGCGCATGACCTTGGCGAATTCGTCCAGCATCGCCTTGTCCTGATCCTGCAAGGTGGCCTGGTTGAACGCAAAGTGCGCGACCGTGTCCACGCGGATGCGGCCCTGCATCGCGGTGATCTCGGTGTCGTACTTGGCGAAATGCCGTTGCATGTCCTGCGACAACGAGTTGATCTGCTGTTGCAGGCCCTGGTCGGTGTTCTGGAGCTTGGCGATGGCCGCGTCGAAGTCGCTGCGTTTGACGTAATTCGTGCAGCCGGCGAACGCCACGGCCGATGTCACGCCCACGGCCAGACAGAGCGTGCGATAAACATTGCTGGACATCCAGTCTCTCCATCGGATCGGTCGCACCGCAAGGCAGCGCCCGGAACGACGCGGGAAAATGCCGCGCTGCGTCGCCAACCCTACCGCGCGGATGCGACCCGCGGCTGAATGCAGGTCCACCCATTGCAGTGACATTCATGTTCAGAGAGTGGGGCATCCGCGGGTCCGCGGAGACGGCAACGAAAAGGCCGCAACTGCGGGCGGCCTTTTCGTTGCGTCGCTTCGGTTGCCCGCGACTTACCAGATCTTGACCCGCTGGTCGGGCTTCAGGTACAGATTCGCATCCGCTTGGATGTCGAAGGCCTGGTACCACGGATCGAGGTTGCGCACGGTTTCGGCGCGGAAGCGCGGCGGCGCGTGCACATCGGTCGCGAGTCGCTGGCGCAGCGCGGCGGCGCGCACCTTGGTGCGCCACGCCTGTCCGTAGGCGATGAAGAAGCGCTGGTCACCGGACAGCCCTTCGATCGCCGGCGCGGGCTGGCCGTCGAGCGAGAGGTGGTATGCGCGATAGGCCGCGGTGAGCCCGGATACGTCGGCGATGTCCTCGCCGAGCGTCTGCTTGCCGTTGACGTGCAGGCCAGGCAGCGCCTCGTAGCTGCTGTACTGCGCGGCCAGCGCATCCGTCGCGGCCTCGAAATGCTTGAGGTCCGCGGGTGTCCACCAGTTCCGGAGGCGTCCGTGCGCATCGAAGTCGGCGCCGGTGTTGTCGAAGCTGTGGCTGATCTCATGGCCGATCACCGCGCCGATCGCGCCGTAATTGGCGGCCGGATCGGCCGCGGGATCGAAGAACGGCGGCTGCAGGATCGCGGCGGGGAAGTTCAATGCGTTCTGCAACGGCAGGTTCACCGCGTTCACCGTCTGCGGCGTCATCCACCATTCGTTGTCGTCGATCGGTTTGCCGATCTTGGCCTTGGCGAGCTCGTATTCGAACTTAACCGCGCGCTGGTGGTTGCCGAGCGCGTCGTCCGGCTTGATCACCAGCGAGGAATAATCGCGCCAGTGATCGGGATAGCCGACGCTCACCTTCAGCGTATCGAGCTTGGCTTCGGCCTTCTGCTTCGTTTGCGGCGACATCCAGGCGAGGTTCTGGATGCCGGTGCGGAACGCGCTGATCAGGTTCTTCACCATCGCTTCGGCCGCGGCCTTCGACGAGGCCGGGAAATACTTCTTCACGTACAACTGGCCGACCGCGTCACCGAGGTCGCTGCTGGTGGCGCTGACCGCGCGCTTCCAGCGTTCGCGCTGCTCGGGCGTTCCTTGCAGGGTCTTGCCGAAGAAGTCGAAGGAGAGATCGGCATAGGCCTTGGGCAGCAGCGGCGCCGCCGCGTTCAGGGTATGGAATACCAAAAGATCCTTCCACGCGTCGAGCGGCTGGCTGGCGACCAGCTTCGATTCCCCGACGATCGCGGAGGGCTGCCACAGGTCGACCCGCTTCACGCCGGCAAGGCCCGCGGACTTGAAGTACGCGTTCCAGTCGAGGCCGGGAGCCTTCTTCGGGAACTCGGCGATCGTCCAGATGGTGTTGGCCTTGTGGATGTCCTCGCTTTCGACCAGGCTTTCCTGCACCTTCGCGATCTTCGTTTCGAGATCGAATACCGCTTGCGCCTTCTTGTCGGCATCCTGGATGCCGGCCTGCTTCAGCAGCGCGGCGATGTAGGTCTTGTACCTGGCGCGCGCATCCGCCATGTGGGAGTCGTTCGAAAGGTAGTAGTCGCGGCTGGGCATGCCGAGGCCGCCCTGCAGCAGGTAGGGAATCTGCGTGGATTCCTCTTCCAGCCCCTTGGTGACGAACAGGCCAAACAGGTGTTGGGTGTGGAAGTGGGTTGCATTGACCGGATCGACGTCGGCGCGCAGGCGTGAACCCAGCACACGCGCGAGGTCTTCGCGGGTCTTGATGGCGTCGATCGCGTCGAGCTCCGGCTTCAGCGGAGTGAGGCCCGCCTTTTCGATTGCGGCGGTGTCCATGTAGGCCGCGTAATAGTCGGCGATCTTGCGCGCGTTGCTGCCCGCCTGCGGATCACCCCGGCTCGCGCTCCGGATCAGGTCGGCGGTTTGCTTTTCGGTAACTTTGTAGACGTCATAGAACGCGCCGATGCTGGAGCGGTCGGCCGGGATCTTCGCCGTCTTCAGCCACGCGCCGTTGGCATATTCGAAGAAGTCGTCGCCGGGTTTCACCGCTTTGTCGATGTACGCCGGTTGGATGCCGACGTTCGTGGCGGTGCTCGCCGGCGCCGGTGTGGCGGCAGTGGATGGCTGCGCGGCCGGCGAGGCTGACGGCGCCGCGGCCGCGTCGGGCGGGGCAGGTTGCGAGCATGCGGTGCAGGCGCAGGCGACGGCGGCGGCGAGGATCCAGGCGGTGTGTGGCATCGGGCGGGTCCGGGTGTGGGGAAACGCCGATGATGCCCCAAACTTCGCGCATTTGCAGGTGCCGTTGTACACGGCGGAGCCACGTCGTCCGCCCGTCGTCTGGCCGTGGACCCCGTGCACACCTCGTTATTATTTCCCCCATGGCAGCGCGAACGGAAAAATCGGTGAGTGGCCCGTCGCTGCGCGATGTCGAACACGCGCTGCGTTCCGTGCTGAGCCGGGATCGGGTCACGCTGCGCTCGCGCTTGCGGCGGTTGCAGCGCGAGGCCTCGCCGTCGCCTTCGGCCGTGGGCGCGCTGGCCGACGCGACCGCCGCCTCGGCCGCCGCGCGCGCGGCGCGTGCCGCGGCGGTGCCGCCGATCATGCTGGATATGGCGTTGCCGATCGCGCAGCGCGCGGACGAGATCATGCGATTGATCCGCGCCCACCAGGTGCTGGTGATCGCCGGCGAGACCGGTTCCGGCAAGACCACGCAATTGCCGAAGCTGTGCCTTGCTGCGGGGCGCGGCGTCGCCGGAATGATCGGTTGCACCCAGCCGAGGCGGCTCGCGGCCAGGGCGATGGCGCGCCGCGTCGCCTCCGAACTCGGCAGCGAAGGCCTGGATCCACGGGGCGGCGTGGTGGGTTACGAGGTGCGCTTCGCAAAGCAGCTCGGCGACACCACGCTCGTGAAGTTCATGACGGATGGCATCCTGCTCGCCGAGATCGCGCACGACCGTTGGCTGTCCGGCTACGACACCGTCATCCTCGACGAGGCCCACGAGCGCAGCCTCAACATCGATTTCCTGCTGGGATACCTGAAGCAACTGTTGGCCAGGCGGTGCGACCTCAAGCTGATCGTGACCTCCGCGACCATCGACACCGCGCGATTCGCCGAACATTTCGGCAGCGCGCCGGTCGTGACCGTCGAAGGGCGCGCGTACCCGGTGGAAATTCGCTACCGCCCTCCGTTTTCCAGTGAGTCGCCGCCGCCCGCAGCCCCAAAGGGCCCCGCCGGGGCGGGTGCAAGGCGCTCCGCGGACGGCCCGCTTGCGGAACGCGTCGCGAGCGCCCTCGATGACATCGTCCGCGAAGACCCGCGCGGCGACGTGCTGGTGTTCCTGCCGGGCGAGCGCGAGATCCGCGACACGCACCTCGCGCTGGAGCGGCGCCGGTATCGTCACACCGAAGTGCTGCCGCTATACGCGCGGCTGTCGGCGAAGGACCAGGACCGCGTGTTCAATCCCGGCCCGGCGCGTCGCATCGTGCTCGCCACCAACGTGGCGGAGACCTCGCTCACGGTACCGCGGATCCGCTGGGTGGTGGATTCCGGCGACGCGCGCGTCAAGCGCTATTCGCGGCGCAGCCAGATCGAGCGCCTGTATGTCGAGCCGGTGTCGCAGGCGGCGGCCAACCAGCGCGCCGGCCGGTGCGGACGCATCGGTCCCGGCATCTGCGTGCGCCTCTACGACGAAGCCGACTTCACGGCGCGTCCGCCGTACGGCGATCCCGAAATCCTGCGCAGCGCGCTTGCGGACGTGATCCTGCGGATGCTCGACCTCGGGCTCGGCGAAGTCGATTCGTTTCCGTTCATCGATCCGCCCGATCCGGCCGCCGTCAACGACGGCTGGCGGCGGCTCGGCGAAATCGGTGCCGTGGATGAAGCACGCAAGCTGACGCCGCTCGGCAAGGAACTCGCGCGGATACCGGTCGACGCGCAGTTGGCGCGGATGCTGGTCGAGGCGCGCAAGCTCGGCGCGTTGCAGGAGGTGTTGCCGGTCGTCGCGTTTCTCGGGGTGCAGGACCCACGCGAGCGCCCCGCCGACAAGCAGGCGCAGGCCGATGCAGCGCATCGCGAATTTGCAGACCCGCAATCGGATTTCATGGGCGTGCTGAACCTCTGGAGCGCGTACCGGGCCGCACACGAGGAGTTCTCGCAATCGAAGCTGCGGGACTGGTGCGGCAAGCATTTCGTGTCCTTCATGCGGATGCGCGAGTGGCTCGCCTTGCATCGGCAACTGCTTTTGGAAGCCGGGAGCAGGGCGGAGGGAGCAGGGAGCAGGGAAAAGCAGAGCGTTGCAAGAAAGGAAATTGCGGAAAGACGGAGCGGGCGCGACGACGCGCAATCAACGCGCAAAGCTGTTTCCCCCGCTCCCTCGCTTTACCAGCCCATCCACCTCGCCCTGCTCTCCGGCCTGCCCGCCAACGTCGCGCGCAAGGACGAGCAGGGCATCTATCGCGGCACGCGCGAGCGCAAGTTCAAGGTATTCCCGGGCTCGGCTCTGGCGAAGAAGCCGCCGCCCTGGTTGTTCGTCGCGCAGATCCTCGACCTCGGCGGCAAGGTGTGGGGCCTGCAATGCGCGCGCATCGAGTCCGCATGGATCGAGCGCCAGGCCGCGCACCTGGTACGACGCACGTATCGGGAGCCGCACTGGTCGCGCGCGCGGGGCGCCGTGCTGGCATTCGAGCAGGTGTCGCTGTACGGGCTGATCCTGGTCGAGCGGCGGGCGGTGACGTTCGCGAAGCAGGACCCCGCGCTCGCACACGAAATCTTTCTGCGCGAAGCGCTGGCGCGTTGCGACATCGACTGCCGCGCGGACTTCGTGCGCGCCAATGCAAACGTGCTGGACGAGGCGCGCGAGATCGAAGCGCAGCAACGCCGCGAAGGGTTGCTGAAATCCGAGGAGGGTCGCGCCGCATTTTTCGAGGGGAAGCTTCCGCAGGATGTATGCACGGCTGCCGGCGTCGATGCCTGGTACCGCCGCGCCGATGCGGCGGCGCGGGCTGCGCTGCGCTGGTCGCCCGAGGACGTGCTGGAATCCGGAACGGGCGATGCGAGCGGCGCATTTCCGGAATCCATGGAAGTTTCCGGCCAGCCGTTGCACTTCGAATACCGCTTCGTGCCGGGTGATCCGGCCGACGGCGTCACGTTGCGCGTGCCGCTGGAATTGTTGAACGCGGTGCCGGCGGCGCGCTGCGAATGGCTGATACCGGGGCTGCTGGCGGAGAAGGTCGCGGCATTGATCCGGAGCCTGCCGAAGGCGCTGCGCCGCAACTTCGTACCCGCACCGGATTTCGCGCGCGCCTTCCTCGAAGCCGAGGCGCCGCGCGACGAGCCGCTCGCGCAGGCGCTGGCAGCGTTCCTCGAGCGCATCACCGGCGTCGCGGTCGATCCCGCGGCTTTCGATGAAGCATCGCTGCCGGCGCACCTGCGGATGCGTTTCGATCTGCGCGACCGACAAGGCGCCTCGCTCGCCAGCGGCCGCAATCTCGCGGCGCTGCGCGCGGAATGGGCGGCGCGGGCACGTGCGGCCTTCTCGCGCGAGGCGGCCGCGCCCGTGGCGCAGCGGGAGGTCCGTGCCTGGGATTTCGACCGGCTACCGGTCGAAACCGAAACCCGCAGCGGCATACCGGCGTTCCCGGCGCTGGTCGACCTGGGGAGCACCGTCGCGCTGCGGGTGTTCGAGACGGTCGATGAGGCCGCCGCCGCACACCGCTCGGGTGTTGAACGGCTGTTGCGCCTCTCGCTCGAGGTCGAGCTCAAGCGCGCGCGCAAGCAATTGCCCTTGCAGGCGAAGCTCGCGGTCGCGTTCGCACCCCACGGGCGCGCCGAGGCGCTACGCGAGGACATCGTCGAAGGCGCATTCGCCGATGTGGTACGGGAGCATGATCTGCATGTGCGCGACCGCTCTGCCTGGGAAGCGTTGCACGATGCCGTGTCACGCGCGCTGTTCGGCGCCGCGATGGAGAGGCTGAAACTCGCCGAGCCGATCCTCGTCGCGCTCGCCGAGTTGCAGCCATGGCTCCAACCGGCCATCAAGGGGCAGGCCGCAGCGAACTACGCGGACCTGCGCGGCCAACTCGATGCCTTGCTCCGGCCGGGTTTCTTGCGCGAGCTCCCGCGGGCCCGGCTCGCGCACCTGCCGCGTTACCTCAAGGCGATGCGGCTGCGCGCGGAGAAGTTGCGCACCGATCCCGCCCGCGACCACGCGCGCATGCAACAGGTGTTGCCGTACTGGCGCGCGGTGCTGGATGCGCGCGCGGCGGGCCAACGCTCACAGGAGCTGGAACACCTGCGCTGGCTGGTCGAGGAATGGCGGGTGTCGGTGTTCGCGCAGCAGCTCGGGACCGCCGAACCCGTATCCGGCAAGCGCATGGCGCAGGTGTTGGCCGCGCTCCGGAAGCAGTGAACGCGCCGGCCATCATCGGCCGCGCCGCTTCCGGCGCGGGCTCCCACCCGTCGCTACCGGCGGCTATCGCTCCAGCGCTTTCCAGGCTGGATCCGCGAACCGGTTTCCGTAGGCGTTGTAGGCCGTGACCACTTCAAGCGCCGCGTCGCGCCGTGCAGTGCCATCGGCGTCGGCCTTGCGCATGCGCGCAGCGGCACCCAGCATGCGCCCAAGGTAGCCGTGCAACACGGCGTCGGCGTCGCTCGGCAGGCGGCACTCGCGGATGATCGTGGCCACCCTCGTGTCGACTTCCGCGCCGAGGGCGGTGTAGCCCGCGGCGTCGAGGTGGTCTGCCTGGATGGCGGGCAGCCGGGCGGCGAACGCGGCGCGCAGCGCCGCCATTTCGCGGCTCAGCGGGGCGTCGGCCTGGAATCGTGATGCATTTTCCTGCGTTGCCTGCCCGGGCGGCCCGTAGCGGGCGAACGCCGTGGCGGACACGGCAAGCAGCACGAGCGCCAAGATGTTGAGGTGGACCTTCATGGTGGGCTTTCGGGGATGAGGGCGCCCAGCGTCGCACGGCGTATGTGCCGGCAAGTTGACGTGCATCAACGGCAACCGGGGCGGCTCCGATGCCGTCGCCGACGCCGGCGCCTCCCAAGACCTGGATCGGGCTTCGGGCCAAGACGTCGCGGCGGCGATCGTTTGCGACACCATCGGCGCTCGCGGCGTGAACAGGACTTCGCGTGAAGCATTTCCGCGCAGCGGAATTGACGTGGCTCAAGTCCTCGCGGCCGGCGGAGTCGACCATGAGCACTGCCTTGGCGCGGCGCGATTGGTGATGTTTCCGCCAGGTTTCGTTCGGGGCACCGCCCACAGCTTCGCCCATGGTCCATGGCAGTTCCGGGCATTTCGCTCCCATTCCCGAGAGGAGGCATCATGAAAACGCGTCATCTCGCGGCCCTCGTGGCCATCGCCGCCAGCGGCTGCTCGTTGTCCGCATTGGCATCCACCTACAGCGGTACGTGCACCAGGCAACCGCAATCGAAGTGGTTGTCGACGGCAACGGTGAAGCAGCAGTACGAAAAACAGGGCTATGCCGTGCGGCGCGTAAGGACCGGCGGTACCTGCTATGAAGTGTATGCCGTCGACAAGACTGGAAAGAAGGTGGAGTTGTTCGTGAATCCGGCTACCGGCGCGCTGGTGCAGGAAGCGGGCAAGCCTCCGATGAAGCCATGACGACGGCTCCGGACGTACGGGTGCTGCGCAAAACCGGCCTGGTCCCGACGATCCGGGTTTGGGACCCGGTCGTGCGCGTCTTCCACTGGTCGCTGGCGGGCGCTTTCTTCGCTGCGTACCTGCTCGGTGATGGAGGCGGCGCCTGGCACCAGGCGCTGGGATACGCGGCGCTCGGCCTCGTCGGCTTCCGCCTGGTCTGGGGTTTCGTCGGGGGGCGCTACGCACGATTCGCGAACTTCATGCCGTCGCCGGCGAAGTTCCTCGGTTACGTGCGAGCGATGCTTGCGCGTGGCGAGCCGCGCCACCTCGGGCACAACCCGGCGGGCGCGGCGATGATCATCGCGCTACTGGTGGGGATCGCGGTGACCAGCATCAGCGGCTGGATGATGACGACCGACGCCCTGTGGGGCGTCGCCTGGGTGCAGGGGACCCACGAATGGGCGGCCAACCTCACCCTGGCGCTGGTCGGCCTGCACGTGGCCGGCGTCATCTATGTCAGTTGGCGCCACCGCGAAAACCTCGTGCGCGCGATGCTTACCGGCCGCAAGCGCGCCGGTTAGTGCAGGGCGCAGCTGCGCGCGCGAATGCGCCGGCCGCCCGAAGGGTCCGACCAGCCGCCTGGCCGATGCTGCCGCTGGGGGTTGTGGGCGGCTTCACGGCTCACGTCGGATAGCCGGGTTGAGGGTAGACTCCGTCGAGGATCGGCCGAATCGCGCGCAGGTGGTCGGGCGGCATCATGAGCAATCTCCTGCCATTGCCGGCACTCGAGCGCTGTGAAGCGGCGTCCATGATGCGGGCCGAAGTTGAAAGCTGGCCCGCCCGCGAAGCGGATCTCGGCCGTGGCCTGCGCGTGGTCAGGGCCCTGCCATTGCGCCAGCACCGCCTGGTCGGACCGTGGTGTTTCTTCGACTGCTACGGCCCACTGTCGTTCCACGGCAGCAAGGCCATGGATGTCGCACCGCATCCGCACATCGGGCTGCAAACGGTCTCGTGGCTGTTTGCGGGCGAGGTGCTGCACAACGACAGCCTGGGCTGCCAGGGCACGGTCCGGCCGGGTGAATTGAACCTGATGACGGCCGGGCGCGGCATCGCCCATTCGGAAGAAACCCCGCCGCAAAATTCCGGCCGCCTCCATGGGGTGCAGTTGTGGGTGGCACTGCCGGACGCCGACCGCCATCGCGAACCCGCGTTCCATCATTACCGCGACCTTCCGGTGCTGGAGCCGGGTGGTGGGTGTGTCGAGGTCTTCATGGGCGAACTCGGCGGTGCGCGCTCCACAGCGCGCACCTTCTCGCCCCTGGTGGGCGCCGAGATCAGGCTCAGCGCGCGGAACCCTGCGGGTTCCGCTCGATCCCGCATGGGAGCACGCGCTGGTCATCGTCGATGGGCGGCTCCGGTTGGACGGCGTGCTTCTTGAGTCGGGCGCCCTGCACTATCTCGGAACCCGGCGCAATGGCCTGCAGCTCGAAGGCACTGACCCCGCCCGCGCGGTGCTCATCGGCGGCGCGCCATTCGGCGAGAGCATCGTCATCTGGTGGAATTTCGTCGCACGGAGCGGCGATGAGATCCGGCAAGCGCGCGAGGACTGGCAAGCCGGACGCCGTTTCGGCGAGGTCGCAGCCTATCGGGGCGAGCGCCTCGACGCACCGGAACTGGTCGGGCGCCCGCGCGCCTAGCAGGTCGGCAGGGCGCACCCGGTGCAGCCCGGCGGAGTTCAGGCCGGGTCGAAGCGCATCGAGAGGTCGATCGCGCGCACGTGCTTGGTCAGGGCGCCGATGGAGATGCAATCGATGCCGGTTTCGGCAATCGCCCGCACTCGCTCGAGATCGACGCTGCCGGAGACTTCCAGTGGCACCCGGCCGGCGGTGAGCGCGACGGCTTCGCGCAGCATCGTGCCGCTGAATTCGTCCAGCAGCACGCGGTCGGCGCCGGCATCGATGGCCTCGCGGAGTTCGTCCAGCGATTCCACCTCGCAATCGAGGAACACGCCGGGGCTCGCGGCGCGCGCGGCGCGGATCGCATTGGCGATGCCGCCTGCCGCCGCGACGTGGTTTTCCTTGACGAGGATCGCGTCGTATAACCCCATGCGGTGGTTGTGGCCGCCGCCGCAACGTACGGCGTATTTCTGGGCGAGCCTGAGTCCCGGGATGGTCTTGCGGGTATCCAGGATCTTCGCGCGCGTGCCCGCGACCGCGTCGACATAGGAACGCGTCACGGTGGCCGTGCCGGAAAGGGTCTGCAGGAAATTGAGCGCATTGCGCTCCGCCGCCACCAGTGCGCGCGCGTTGCCTTCGAGTTCGCACAACACGGAATCCGCGGCGATGGGGTCGCCATCGGCGTGCTGCCAATGGATGCGCACCCAGGGATCGAGCTTGCGGAAGCACGCGTCGGCCCATGCGCTCCCCGCGAGCACGGCATCCTCGCGGGAGACGATGCGGGCACGGGCGCGGGCGCCAGGGTGGATCAGCGCGGCGGTGACATCGCCGGTGCCGATGTCCTCGGCCAGCGCGCGCGCGACATCGGCTTCGATCACCGCCCGCGGTGGCAGCGGCGGCGGTGCCCCGCGGCCACTCATTCGCGGATGGGCTGCGCGGGCTCGGGCTGCGCGTTGCGCAGGCGGTCGACGATCGCGTCGAGGGCGCGGTCGAACAGCGGAACCTCCTCGAGGATCATCAACCGCTGGTCATGCAACTCGGTGGCGAGCTGCACCGCCGTGCGGTCGGCGACCTTGAGGCCGCGGCGATTCACGAACAGGTATTTGCCGCTGATCGGGCTGATCCACGACAGCTTGGCTCGCTCGCGGGTCCCCTGGTCGTCGATGAACTCGACCCAGCCACCGACCTTGAGGTCGCGCACCGCCTGCAGGGAACCGGCATCGATGTCGACCGACATCTCGTCGGAGCCGAAATCCTCATCGGCATCCGGCATCGCCTCGGTGATCGCGGGCTGCGCATCCTGGTTGATGCCGAGCACCGCCGCCGCATCGACGGCGGGTTCCGCGGCCGGTGCCAAAGGCGCAGGTTCGCCCACCTGCTGGCGCCAGAATTTCCGCAGCTCGCCGAGCAGCCGCTCGATGTCCGGTTCCTGGAACGCCACCGTGGCGAGCCCGGTGCGCAGCTGCTTCTCGATCGTGGACAGACTGCCCCGGTACTGCTCGCGGGCCGCTTCGCCATGCGGCACGTCGGCGGTGGCGATGAAGTCGTCGACGAAATGCACGGCAGCGCGAAAGTCCGCCGAATCGACGCCCTGGCGCAGCACGATCAGCACCAGATAGTTTGCCCACGGCCGCGTCAGCACGCCGCGCAGCAGGGCGGGGAGGTTGCGGCCGCTGATGCGCGAGAGGATTTCCTGCGCGGCGCGGCGACGCGCGTCCTGCAGGCGTTCGCGTCCGCGCGCGGCTTCGGTGGCACGGCTCTCGGCGAGCTCCGCGCGCTTGCGGCTCTGTTCGACGAATTGCGTGAATTCGGCGAGTTGGCGCTCGAACACGCCGATGTCGTCGTCGAAGTCCTGCAGCAGGGTTTCGACCACCGCCTTGACCTTGCCGAACAGCCGGTGGTCGCGGTCGGATTCCTCGGACCAGCCTTTCGCCGTGTCGGCCAACTGGTCCAGCAATTTGCGCGCGGGATGCGACGCGTGCGCGAACATCCGGCGGTCGAGGATCGCTACCTTCAAGTACGGAATCTGCAGGCGCGACAACAGCACCTGCATCGGCGCCGGGATCGTGTGGTCCTGCAGGATGTATTCGAACAACATGCCGACGAGATCGATGGTGTCCTCGTCGCTGCCGGAGATCCGCGCGCGGGCTTCGCCCGACAGGCGCTGGATCTGCGCCATCAGCTCAGCCTTGAGGCGCTGGACCATTTCCGCGGCGCCCGCGGTGTCGGTGACCACGGGTTGCGCCGGCAGCGGCCGGGTTTCGCCCTGCAGCAGGGTCAGCGCGCTCAGCAGTTCGGCCGGGCTCAGCGAGGCGATGCCCGCGCCGGACGGCGCGTAGCCCGTCCCGGCAGTGGTTTGCCTGCGCGCGGCGAGCAAGGAGGTCAGGCGCTGCATCAGCTCGCTGTGGAGCTGATCGGCGCCGTCATATTCACCCTCGACGATTTCTTCGGCCGCGCTGTCCGGCCGCGCCGCTTGGCCGCGCGCGGTGGTGCCCGTGTATCCGTGGCGGCGCACCACGCTCGCCTGCCGCAACTGCGGCAGCACGCCGGCCTGCACCAGCCGCAGGTTGACATCGTGGTAGAGCGTGTCGAGCGAATTCAGCACGTAGCGCTCGAACATCTTGAGGATGATCAGGCGCACCCGGATGTTGATGTCGGTGAGCTCCCCCAGCGCGACGCGGAACGCTTCGGTCAGGGCGTTGGGGCCGAGCGGATTGTTGGCGTTGGTGGTGGTGCGACCGCCGCTCAATACCGACAGCCGCTGGTTGAGCGCGATCAGCGGTGCCGACAGGCGGCCGTCGGCCTTGGCAACCATGCTGGAAACCGCGAGCGATTCTTCCAGCTCGCGATCGTCGACGAGGCTCAATTCGCCGCTGGCGGAAAACGCCTTTTGCGCCTCGCTGCCGCCGCGCGTGGAACGGCCGGCGGCGAACTCGCCGAAGCCGTGCGAGACGCGATCGGCGAACAGCCGCTCGATCCGCGGACGGCGCTTGCGGGTCTCGCGCATGCCATCGAAGTATTCGGTCTGGCTGGCGTTGCTCTCGGCCTTTTCCGCGAGGTCGAACAGCGTGTCGTCGACGTTGTCGAGCAGCCCGGCAACGAGGTTCGCGCTCTCCTTGAGCGTCATGTCGCGCACCGCCGCGAGCAGCCCGCCGACGTGGTCCTGGCTGGAGTCGGACGCGCGCGAGGCGATGTCGACCACCTTGGTGGCCGCGTTGCGCTGGATGTCGGAGGGCAGATCGGACGGATTCGGCGTCATGTCGAAAACCGGTTTACCGCTTGGGGCGGCAGAATGGAGAATCTAAGTATCCCTTTCCGTAGTCGCGGGAACGTGAATCCGCTCACAACGCGGTCACAAAGTGTCACAAAGCGCACCATGGCGGGAATGCGGGGGTGCCCGAACGGGAGAAACGCTAGGCGGGGAAGCTCGCCAACTGCAGCGTGCCGATGCCTTCGTCGGCGAGCATCACCGGGATGTCGTCCTCGATCCGGTAGACCACCTTGCGGTCGGTGGTGATGAGACCGGCGGCGAGCGGCGTGGCGACCTTGCGGCCGGCCACGGTGTCGACTTCGCCGGCAGAGATGGCATGGTTCAGCGCGTCGAGCTCGTCGCGGCGCAGCGGGCGCACCGGGGTCTTGGTGACCGGATCGCAGAGGATGTCGAGCAATCGCTTGTCCATGGCGCGTACAATACCCGTTTTGCGACGGACACACCATGCGGAAAACGACAGTGGCGCCCCGCGTCGGGGTGGTGATGGGTTCGCGTTCGGATTGGGAGACCATGCGCCATGCGGCGGACATGCTCGCGTCGCTCGGGGTCGCCCATGAAGTCGAGGTGGTCTCGGCGCACCGTACCCCGGACAAGTTGTTCGCCTACGCCGAGGACGCCGCCGCCCGCGGCATCGAAGTGATCATCGCCGGGGCCGGCGGCGCCGCGCACCTTCCCGGGATGCTGGCGGCGAAGACCCGCCTGCCTGTCCTGGGCGTGCCCGTGCAGTCGCGCGCCCTCAAGGGGCTGGATTCGCTGCTGTCGATCGCGCAGATGCCGGCGGGTGTGCCGGTCGGCACCCTCGCGATCGGCGAGGCGGGCGCGAAGAACGCGGGCCTGCTCGCGGCCGCCATCGTGGCGCTGCACGACGGTGGTGTGGCGCAAGCGCTCGATCGCTTCCGGGACGAACAGACCCGACAGGTCCTCGAGCATGCCGATCCGCGGCTCGAGCCGCCGCATCCCGCGGTCGCACGACCGGCGGCGCGCGCCGGGGGGGCGCGCAGCCGGGGCCGCAAGGCGCGCGCCTGAGCAGGCTTGCTCCCGACGAGGGCGTTCCCCCCGGGGAAACCGGGGCCGCGCGGTTTCGCACGCTGGAGATTGGATCGCAGGTGATGACAGAGGCTAAACAGACACTCGGTGTTTTGGGCGGCGGCCAGCTCGCGCGCATGATGGTGCTGGCGGGCGTGCCGCTGGGGGTGCGGTTCCGGATCGTCGATCCGGTGGCCGATGCATGCGCGGGCCAGGTCGCATCGCTGCTCCACGAGGACTGGACCGCCCTTGACCGATTGCAGGCGTTTGCCCGCGAGATCGACGCCGCCACCTTCGATTTCGAGAACGTGCCGGCCGAGACCGCCGAATGGCTCGCCGCCCACGCGCAGGTCGCGCCCAATGCGCGTTCGCTGGCGATCGCGCAGGACCGCGTCCTGGAAAAGGATTTGTTCCGGCAGTGCGGCCTTCCGACGACCGAATTTGCGGACGTCACGACCCGTGCCGACCTCGATGCGGCGCTTGCGCGGATCGGCGCGCCGGCGATCCTGAAGACCCGCCGGGAAGGCTACGACGGCAAGGGCCAGTTCCGTCTGCAGACCGCCGGCGATGCCGGCGCCGCGTGGCAAGCGCTGGGCGCGCAGGCCGGATCGCGGGGCCTGATCCTGGAAGCCTTCGTCGAATTCGATCACGAAGCGTCGGTCATCGCGGTGCGCGCGGCGTCGGGCGAATTCGACGCATGGCCGGTGACCCGCAACTGGCACGTCGGTGGCATCCTTTCCGCGAGCCTCGCGCCCGCGCCGCTCGACGATGCGATCGCCGCTGCCGCGCGCGCGCACGCGCAGGCGATCGCCGAGCAGCTCGACTACGTCGGCGTCTTCGCGCTGGAATTGTTCGTCCGGGGCGACCGCTTGCTCGGCAACGAAATGGCGCCGCGGGTCCACAATTCCGGGCACTGGACGATCGAGGGCGCGGTCACCTCGCAATTCGAAAACCACGTACGCGCGGTGCTCGGCATGCCGCTCGGCGACACCGCGCCGCGCGGGCTGTCGTGCATGCTGAACTGGATCGGCGAGCTGCCGGAGCGCGACGCACTGATCGCGATTCCGGGCGCGCACTGGCACGATTACGGCAAGTCCCCGCGCCCCGGCCGCAAGGTCGGCCATGCCACGATCTGCGGCGACGATGCCGCGACGCTCGCCGGACGTTTGCGGCAGGTCGCCCGCGCGCTCGGCCGCGGCGCGCAGGTGCAGCCGGTGATCGACGCGCTGGCCGCGATGCGTTGACAAGCGCCGCCGCGGATCGCATCGTGGCGGATTCGTGTGCGACACATTCCGGGAATCGAAAATGCGCAATATCCTCACGGCGCTCGCCCTTTCGTTGTTTTCGATCGGCGCTGCGCCGGCCGTGCTGGCCCGGCCGCCGGCCGCCAATGCGGCGCAGGACGGTCCGCTGCAGGCCCGGCCGACGGGCGATACGAGCCTGCCGGACCAGCCGCTGGTCACCGCCAAACACGGCATGGTGGTCAGCGCCCAGCACCTCGCGACTGCGGTGGGCGTCGACATCCTGAAGCACGGCGGCAACGCCATCGACGCGGCCGTCGCGGTCGGGTATGCGCTCGCGGTCGTGCATCCGTGCTGCGGCAACATCGGCGGCGGCGGATTCATGACGATCCATCTCGCCGATGGCCGGAATTTGTTCCTCGACTTCCGCGAGAAGGCGCCGCTCGCGGCGACTCCGGACATGATGCAGAACGCCACCGGCCAGGTCGTCAAGGGGCGCAGCACCAAGACCTACCTCGGCGTCGGCGTGCCGGGCACCGTGATGGGCCTCGACGAGGCGCTCGCAAAATACGGCACGATGAGCCGGAAGCAGGTGATGGCGCCCGCGATCCGGCTGGCGAAGGACGGGTTCGTGCTCGAGCCCGGTGACGTGCGGATCCTCGATACCTCGACCGACGCGTTCCGCGCGCACCCGAACGTCGCCGCGATCTTCCTCGACCACGGGCACCCGTGGCAGGCGGGGCAGACGCTCAGGCAGCCGCAACTCGCCCGAACGCTCCAGTCGATCGCCGACGGCGGTACCCGCGCGTTCTACGAGGGTCCCATCGCCCAGGCAGTGGTCAAGGCGAGCAAGGCCAACCACGGACTGCTCACACTCGAGGACTTCAGGCGGTACACGGTTGCGTGGGAGAAGCCGATCGAGTGCAACTATCACGAATACACAATCTATTCGGCGCCGCCGCCAAGTTCCGGGGGCACCACGATCTGCGAGACGCTGCAGATCATCGCGCCGTATCCGTTGGCGAAATGGGGTTTCCGTTCCGCCCGCAGCGCGCACTACTTCATCGAGGCCGAACGCCGCGCGTTCGCCGATCGCAACACCTATCTCGGCGATCCCGCGTTCGTCGACAATCCCATCGGCAAGCTGCTTTCCGCCGAACACGCCGCGAAGCTGCGCGCCGGAATCGAACCCGACAAGGCCACCCCTTCTTCGGAAGTCGCGGGCAGCCTCGGTCCCTACCAGGCGACCAACACCACGCACTACTCGGTGGTGGACGGGCATGGCAACGCGGTGGCCGTGACCTTCACCGTGAACAGCTATTTCGGCATCAAGCAGATCGCCGGCGGCACCGGCTTCTTCCTCAACAACGAGATGGACGACTTTACGTCCAAACCCCACGTGCCGAACCAGTTCGGCCTGGTGCAGGGCAAGGCGAACCGGATCGAACCGGGCAAGCGGCCCTTGAGTTCGATGAGCCCGACGGTCGTGCTGCGCGATGGCAAGCTGTTCATGGTGACCGGCAGCCCCGGCGGTTCGACGATCATCTCGACGACAATGGAAAGCATCCTCAACGTGGCCGAGTACGGCATGGACATCAAGCAGGCCATCTACGCGCCGCGCATCCACATGCAGTGGTATCCGGATGAAATATTCGCCGAGCCCGGCGCGTTCACGCCCTCGGTCGAGGCTTCGCTCGCGGCGATGGGCTACAGGATCCGCCCGGTGCACGCGCTCGGCGATGTCGAGGCGATCCTGGTGAACCCGAAGTCAGGGCTGCTCCAGGCCGTCAACGATCCACGCTATCCGGCCGGCAAGGCGGCGGGGTATTGATCGCACGGGTATCGCGCCCGGCGCATGCTGCGCCGTGAGGCTTGGGGTTTCGTAGTCTCGCAGGGTGGGCTGCTCCCGGATGTATTCCCGGAGAAGCCCAACAGCCGTCGAACACGTTGGGCTTCGCTGCGCCCAGCACCAACCTACAAGAGCGCCCGGGTGCTGCCGCTTCGGGGTTGGGCTTCGCTGCGCTCAGCACCAACCTGCGGGCTGCTCGCGGGGACTCGATTCCGTCACGGATGCGCGACCAGCAGCCATGCGATCGCCGCCACCAGGTTGTTGGTCGCGTGCAGTGTGATCGAAGGCCACAGCGAACGGGTGCGTATCCGCAGCCATCCCGCAACCAGGCCCACCAGGATCAGCGCAGGCACGGGATACCATGCAAACCGGAAATCGGGCAGGTGCACGCAGCCGAAAATCACCGCGCTCACGAGGACTGCCCAGCCGACGTGCATCCGGCGGGCGAGTCCCGACAGCAGCACGCCGCGGAATACCAGTTCCTCGACCACCGGCGCCACGCACACCACCAGCAGTGCCAGCAGGACGCGCATCCCGACGGGCACACCGCGCGCCAGCACGGACACGTCCTGGTGGACGGGCTGCCCATGCGCGAGCAGGTGCGTCATGAAGCCGCCGATCAGCAGCACGCCGACACCGAGGACCACCGCTGCCGCGTAGGCACGCCGATCGGCGGGGCGGACGAACCCGAAGCCCGGCAGATCGGCGCGCGACCATTGCGCGGGCCACGCACGGCGGACGATCGCGATCATCACCGCGGCGGCCGCGGCGATCGTCACCACCGCCAATACGACCCGTATGTCCGGGCTGGCCAGCGCCGCCTGCGTAACGGTCCGCGACTCGGGCCTGGTGTGCTGGAGGCCGGCCACGAAACCCGCCTTCAATGCCACCCAGAAGCCGATCGTGGCCGCGACGAGCAGGCTCAGTCCGAACTGCAGGAGGAAGTACAACGCCACAGTCCCGAGCCCGCTCCAGATACCCGGCTGCCTTGGCGGCGCCACGACCGGCGTCTCCGGCTCAACCGGAACCATCGGGTTTTCGCTGGGAATGTCCATCCGGCACTCGCACCCCTGTTGGACCGGCCCTGCACTGTAGCAGCCATCCACGGTGCGATTTGGGGCTAGTGCTCGATCTTGTAGTTGAGGCTCGCACGATTTCCGGTGGTAGCGTTCTCCGCTTCGAATTGCAGGAAACGGTTCAACGTGTAGCGCAGGGTGATGACCTGGCCTGGCGTGAACAGGCCGACCCCGTAGCTGATGAAAAGACGGGGCGAGAGGTACTTGCCCGCGGTGAAGGCCGAGCCGCCCAGCACCTCGCTGCTCGCGACGCCGGCTTCGAACCCGAGACGCGAACCGATCGATTTGGCGAGGCGGTCGCCCGCCAGCCCGCCGAGTGCCTGCGCCGCGGCGTTAAGGGCATCGCTCTCGCCTCCGCTCAGGGAGTTCAGCGGACGTCCGGTGACGAGGTACGACAGCGCTTCGGACTGCTCCATCGCGGGATCCGAATACACCGTAAGGACCGGCCGCTGCGCCGTGCCCTGGATGGAAAGGCCGACCGTCACGTCCTGCGCGCGCAGCTTGCGCACGGCGCGGATGTCGAGTCCAGGGTTGTCGAGCCGTGTGCCCGCGAACATCAGTCGGCCGCGCTCGATCGTCAGATCCTGGCCGTAGGCGCGGTAGGTGCCGGTGACCCGAACCGCACCGCGGCCGGTGGCCGTGCGTCCCGGTCGCACCTGGACCGCGAGCTGGCCGTGCACCTTGCCGTCGAAGCCGTATCCGGCGACCTTGACGTCGTCGCCGAGTTTCACCTCGATATCGGCGTTCATCGCGAGCGGCGCCGCCTCCGCGCTGGGCGGTTCGTCGACGATCACGACGTCGGGTGATGCGCGCGCGGGACCTTGGCCCGGCAGCTTCTCGATCTTGACGCTGGCGCTCGGGATCGCCACGCTGCCCCTGATCGTGAGCGCGCCCTCGGCGCGTGCGATCTGCAAATCCGGAGAGGCCACCACGTGCGCGGCGGGAATGTCGGCGACCAGCACGTTGCTGCCTTGGAGCGCGAGCGAGAACGGCGCACCGGCAGAGAGGCCTGCGCTGCCGGTCACGTGCAGAACGCCTTTCCCCGAAGTCACCCGGCCCTCGATCGCGAGGCGGCCACCGGGACCGCCGGCGATCGCGAAGGCGCCGTCGTGGAGCTTCAGGCCTGCGCGCGGCAATTCCGCAGCGAGACCCCGCGTGCGGATGCTGCCCTGGAAGCGCGGCGCCGAAAGCGTGCCTGCGAGCGCCAGCCGTCCGGCCAGGCTGCCTTGCACGTTGGCGATTTCGGGCGTCAGCGCCGCAAGGAACGCAAGGCTCCGCAGATCGACATCGATGTGGCCGTCGAGGGCATGCGTGGTGCCGCCCATCGTGACGTTGCCATCGACGTGCCCCCCATCGGCCAGCACCCCGTGCAGCCGAAAGGCCTGGCGGTTGCCTCCGGCATGGACCCCCAGGTTGATTCGGGTCCATGCCAGCAACGGCTGGGCGGAATTCGAAGCGTAGCTGATGCTGCCGGCGCCAGCGGACAGGCTCGCCTTGCCCCCGAGCGCACCGTCCGCGCCGAGCGTTACCTGCCCGGAGCCGCCAAGCGTGCCGGTCGCCTGCAGCGGGTCCGCGCCGGAAACCAGCGGGGCGAACATCTGCAGCGGCAGCTCGCGGAGGTCGTAGTCGATCGCGACGGCGCCCCGGGCGCTGCGGTTGCCAGACAGGCACAGGTGCGCGTCACCGGCGACCAGGCAAAAGCGCGATAGCGTGGCCGCGCCACGTCGCCAGGTGATCGTGGCCGGCTGCTGCTGTTGCCACGCGGTCAGGCCTTGCGGTGCGAGTTTCACGGCGCTCAGCGTACCGGTCCAGCGCCTTGCCCTGGCTTGCCAGCTTCCGGCGAGCGAGAGCCTTGCGCTCAATTGCTTGCCGCCCGCGTCGAGCGACAAGTGGTGCGCTTCGGCCGTGCCCCGGGCGCTCAAGTGAATGGTCGCGAAGTCGAGTCCCGCAGCGTGCACGCCCGCGAGCGTCAAACGGAAATCGCCGCCCGGTTGGCTGATGTCGGGGATCGATGCGGTGAGCTCGAGCGAATGGATGCGGGTGCCGGCCTGCTCCAAGCCGCTGCCGTGCAGGTGTCCCGCGACGGCGAGCTTCGGCCAGATGCCCCGGATGGTGAAGCGTCCCTGCAAGCTGCCGTGTGCCTGGGGTAGCCAGTCGCCGAGGGAAGCGATGTCGAGGGTGACGGTCGCGTCGGTGCGCTTGCCTGGCTTTCCGGCCGCGCTGATGCGGCTTTGTCCCGCGACCAGCGTCAACGCACCGTCGAGCAGGTTCGACGAGGTGACGCGTACATCGGCATGGCTGCCGGCCAGGTTGCGTCCGCGCAACATGCCGCGGACGTCGGTCAGCCGGAACGTCGCCTGCGGACCGCTGGGTGCCAGCGTGCCTTGGGTCGCAAGCTTGAAATCCAGTGCTCCGTTCCAGCCCGCGAGGATTGCGCCGGGATCGAAATGCTTCGCGGTGGCGGCGAGCTTCCACGACGTGCGCGGCGAGACGTCGATGCTGCCGTGCGCGTCGAGCCCGCCATTCTTCTGGACCAGCTTGAGCGAGTGCAGTTCGATGGCCTGCGACGTGCCGGCAAGATCGACGCGCAGGTCGGCGGGGTGTCCTGGGGGGCCTACCGTGAGCGCTCCCTTGGCGGCGAATCGCCTGGTGCTGCCGTCCACGTGAAGCTTGCCGTGGGTGTCGAGTGGCTGTCCGGCGAGATCCGCGGGCAGGCGCACGCCCTGCCATGCGACATCGAGGGATGCCGCGATCGGCGTCGCGCCGAGGCGCACCGTGCCGGTCGCGGTGGCAATGCCGGGCATCGATGGGGAACGCAGCTTCAGCAGTTCGAGCGTCAGTGTTTGGCCGTCGTATTGGAATTGTGCGGGATCGATCAAGACGGTATGGCCGTTGGCGACGATTTGGCCCTTCAGCATGCCGCCCTGTATGTCGCCGGTACCGTGCAGGCCGAGCGCCAGCGTCTGGACGGAGGCGGGGAGGACGGGCAGGTCGCCGGCATCGAAGGGCGGCACCTCGAGCGACACTTGCCAGGCGTGGCCTGCGGCGAGCGCGACGTCGGCATCGAGGTCCGCCCGCACGGGTGAAGACAAGCCGGCGTGGAGCCTCGCCTGCTTGCCGTCGGAGTGCGAAGTAATGGTCCCGACGTAGTGGGTTCCGCCCTGGGTCCAGTCGATCGTCGCGCGACCCGTACCGTGGTAGCCGCTTGCCAGCGAAAGCGTCCCGGTGAGCGTGACATGTCCGTTGGGCGCGCGCAGGTCGAGGCTGTCCAGCTTCAACTGGTCGGCGCTCCAGCGTCCCGCTATCGCGAGGCTGTCGGCGGTGAACACCGGCTGGCCCGCGCGGCGGACATGGATGCCGGTGACGCGCGCGTCGTCGAGCACGATGGGCAGCGGCGGCTTCAGCGACTGCAGCGAGAAACTCCCCTGGTTTTTTGAGGGTGCGGCTGGTGCCATGTCGAACACGACGCCATCGACGCGCGCCTTGCGGACATGGATGCGACGATCCAGCAACGCCCATGGTTGCAGGCCCACCACGGCGTGGTCGATGCTCAGCGTGTCACCGGCCGCATCGCGCCAGCGCAGTCCCGTGATCGTGGTTTCGCCAGCGAGCGTTCCGCTGGCGCTCGCGTATGCGAACTGGCCGTGCATCATCGCCACCCCGCGATCGAGTGCGAAGCGCAGCCCGGAGGGGGTGTACAGCACCCAGGCGAGGGCGGCGAAGCACGCGGCAATCAGCACCAGCGCGGCGATGCCGATCCTCGCCAGCCATTTGCTTCTTCTGGTCATGAGCGGACTGCAAAGCGTTGCGAGCGCAGACGGGTCGCGTGGCGGCGGCCCGATCGGCGGGACTGGCGATTGGAACGCCGCAGGCGGCCCTTGCGGCGACCCCCATGGCCTTGGCGAGTAGCGCAGTAGATGGACAGGCTGCTCACAAGTCGGGTCCGATCACGATGTGCAACTGCACACCGTGGTGGTAGGGGTTGTTCACCGGCACGCCGAGGTCGACGCGCACCATGCCGACCGGCGAGCGCCAGCGCAGGCCGAGGCCGGCGCCGGTGCTTGCATGGAAATGGGTGCCGTCGAAGGCGTCGCCGGAGTCGACGAACGCGGCGATGCCCCAGTCGCGCGTGAAATAGTGCTCGACGGTCGCGCTGCCGACCAGCAGGCGCTCGCCACCCACCACCAGGCCGTAGGCGTTGCGGGGGCCGATCGCCTGGTAGCCGTAGCCGCGGATCGAGCGATCGCCGCCGGCGAAGAAGCGCAGTCGCGGCGGCAGCTTGCTGAAATCCCCTACGCTGGTGATACCGGCGTTGGCGCGCAGGATCACGCGGTTGTCCTGGCCGAGCGCATGGATCCACACCACGTCGGCCAGCACCTGCGCAAAACGGGTATCGATCCCGGGACCCGCACGCGCGATCAGGTTGATCGAGTACCCGCGGCGCACGAACAACGGGTTGTCGGCGACCTTCTTCGTCAGCGCGACTTCCGGATAGACGAGGGTACTCTGGCCGCGCTCGATGCCCGGAATGCCGACGTTCCGCCTTCCATGGTTGCCGACCGTGAACGTGCCGGTCAGAAGGTGGACGCCGAGCGTACGCACGAAGCCATGCCAGTCGCGCGTTGCGTTGGCGGCGGTCGAGAACGTGCGCGACTTGGACGTCGTGGTGTTTTCGTCGCGATAGCCGATGCCGAGATTGAAACTCGCGTGGTCCCGGCCGGGACGCGGAATGCCGTAGACGACCTGCGCGGTCTTCAGGCGCTGCGCCAGCAGCGCCTGCGTGTCCAGGGTATGGCCGCTGCGGTTGATCCAGCGCCGGCGGATGCCGGCGCGAACCCCGGGTCCGGTGTCGGTGCCGACGAACACCCCGGCGGTGTACACCGTGCGCTTGGCCGGTGCGACCTCGACCTGCACGGGAACCACGTGGCCTTTGGCTTCGTCGACCTCGGGTTGCACGTCGACGATCGAGAAATACTCGGCGTCGGTCAGCGACTGTTGCAGGGCGAGCAGGTTTGCCTGCGAATACCAGTCGCCGGGTTGCCACGGCACGTAACGCTGCAGGAAGCCCGGCTTGAATTGCGAGCCCTTGAAGATCACCGCGCCGAGCTTGTAGCGCTCCCCGACCTTGTAGTGCAAATGGATCGCCGCGCTGTTGCTGGCGCGCGTCACCTCGACGCGATGCACTTCCGCTTCGGCATCCAGCCAGCCGTGTTCCAGCAGCGCCGTACCGATCGCGCCCTTGGATGATTCGTAGAGCGAGTCGTTCATCTGCTCGCCCGCGCGCGGGTGGAACGACTGCGCGGCCTTGCGCACGGGCGCGAGCTGCATCGCAATGCGCGGCACCTGGAGGTCGAGCAGGGCGACCCTGGTCGGAGGGCCTGTCGCGACCTGCAGGTGCAGCGTCCATGCATTTCCGTTGCGGGTGAGATTGGCTTCGACGTCGGCGTTGTAGTAGCCATACGGCTGCAGGGCGGTCGCGGCTTCGCTGCTTGCGTCATCGGCCAACGCGCGGGCCTGGGTGCCGGTGACGTCGGTGCGCGCGGCGTACTGGCTGGCGGACACTTCCGTGCGAATGGCTTCGGCAAGATGCTTGTCGACGCCGTCGATCGTCACCTTCAGGGTGTCGGCGCGCGCGACAGGCGCAGTGAGAAGTATCGTCATTGCGACGAGCGTGCACCCAATGCGGGCACGTACTGGATTCATGCACCGCATCGGGTGCGCAGCTTCGAGGACGGTGCCGCGGATCTGCCATTTGCATGGCCGTCATCGCGGCGAGTGCGGGAACGTGGCGCGCGCACGGGCGGCATCAGCCCGTTGCGGTGCGGGCCTCGATGGGCTCCGGCGCATGCGCGGGTTGCTCGCGGGAAGGTGCGTTCTCGGTCGCGGGCGCTTCCGCCGGGCGCTCGTGGGAGTAGTGGGCGACCAGCGCGCCGATCAGCGCGGACAGGTACGGGATCGCCTGCGCGCCGAGGATGACCATCCACAGCTCGCCTTCGATGTAGTGCGTCCCGAAGGTGATGGCCATGCCGATGATCGCAAGGACCAGCGCCACGGACATCAGGAGTTCCTCGCGCACCGGGCCGAGCGCACCGGCGGCGGCGCCGCCCAGGCGGCGACTCTTGGCGGTCCGCACGAAGGCGGTCTTCTGCTTGATCAGGCCCATCCATACGCCGCGCGCGATCGCGTGCGACAGTCCCATGCTCGCGATCGACGCCATGAGCGTATCACGCCAACTGCACGGCACCCGCGCGCGGTACAGCACCACGCCGAATACGGCCTTGGCGACAAAGAACCCCATCACCGGGATCAGGAACAGCCGCATCGGCAGGCTGAATAGGGTCGGGGCGAGCAACATGCCGGCGGTCCAGCCCAGTGCCATCAGGGTGAACACCATGTGCAGCGCGTCGGCGAACCACGAGAACCAGCCCGTCAGGAAGTGGAAACGCTGGCCGCCCGTCAGCGGCCCCTTGTGCACCATACAGTTCCAGCGACCCTTCAGGATCTGCATCGCGCCGAACGCCCAGCGGTAGCGTTGGCTCTTGTAGGCGCGGAAGTCGGCCGGCGTGAGGCCCTTGCCCATCAGTTCGTCGACGTACACGGTTTCATAACCCGCGTGCATCAGGCGCAGGCCGAGCTCGGCATCCTCGCAGATCGTCCATTCCGACCAGCCGCCGGTGCCTTCCAGCGCGACCCTCCGCACCATCGTCATGGTGCCGTGCTGGATGATCGCGTTGCGCTCGTTGCGATGGTGCATGCCGATCCGGAAGAAGCCGTCGAACTCCCAGTTGGTCATGCGCCGGAACGCGTTGGTCTGGAACTCGCGGTGCGCCTGCGGGCACTGCACCACCGCGACGTTGCGGTCGTGGAAATAGCCGGTCAGCGCCGCCAGCCAGTCCTTGCGCACCACGTAGTCGGCATCGATCACCCCGATGATGTCGGCGCGCGGATCGGTCTGCTTGAGGCCGTAGTTCAGCGCGCCGGCCTTGAAGCCGGGCCAGGGATCGAGGTGGAAGAAGCGGAAGCGGTCGCCGAGCTTCGCGCAGTGCTCCTCGACCGGTTTCCAGACCTCCTCGTTCTTGGTGTTGTTGTCGATCACCAGCACCTCGAAGTTCCGGTAGTCGAGCGCGGCAAGTGAGTCCAGCGTCGCGATCACCATGTCCGGCGGTTCGTTGTAGCAGGCGAGGTGGATCGAGACGAACGGCTGCTGCGCGGGTGGATCCGGCTCGAGCAACCCGAAATGCCGGAGCCACTTGCGGCGCCACAGCACCTCCACGAATTCGAAGCCGTTGATCAGGAGGATCGCGAGGATCGCCAACTGCGCCGGGAACAGGATGATCAGCATTCCCCAGTCGACGACGTCGAGGTAGAACTGGAACGGTACCGTCACCGACCACACAATCAGCGCCGCGGCGAGCTGGATCAGGGCCAGGTACACGAAGCGTCCCGCCAGCTTGAAGCGCGCGAATCGCCAGGCGAACCAGATCATCGGACCGAGCGCGAGCAGTCCGGAGGCCAACGCCTTCCAGGGCCAGGTCGCGTCCTCCAGCACCGGCCCCGTCAGCGGAAATTTCAGTTGCCGCGCGGAATTGAACACGCCCCAATACGCGCCGGTGCGGCCTTCGCCCAGGCCTTCCTTCCACGGTTGGTCGATGGCCTCCATGATGTAGTAGTCGAGGTGCCGGGCGCGGGCCACGTTGAACCACTCGCGCAGGAAGATCGCCTGGTTGGCGGTCGAGGGCTTGGCGTATTCGAAGCGGTCGCCATTGGACGGCCAGCCGACCTCGCCGATCACGATGTGCTTGCCGGGAAACAGTTCCTGCAGGTGCTCGTACCGCAGCAGCACGTCGCCGATCGCGTCCTTGCGGGGTACCCCCTCCCAATAGGGCAGCAGGTGCACGGTGATGAAGTCGACATGGGCGGCGAGCTCCGGATACTTTTCCCAGATGTGCCAGGGCTCGGCGGTGGAAACCGGCTGGTGGACCGCCGCGCGCACGCGATCGATGTACGCCATCAGCTTGGCCGGCGGCATGTCATTGCGCAGCAGCACCTCGTTGCCGACTTCGACGCGCTTGATGTCGGACCAGCGGCGCGCTTCCGCGATCAGCGCATCGATTTCCTTTTCGTTGTTTTCGGTTCGGCGATCCAGCCATGCACCTGCCATCAGGTCGAGGTGGTACTGCATGGCAAGGCGCGGAATCTCCGGGTACTGCAGGACCGAGTACACGCGCACGCGCCGGGTGTGTTTCGCCATCAGCGCGAGGTCCGCGTCGACCTGCTTGTCGGTCGGGAAATTGCCGGCCAGCGGACTCTGGTAGCGCTGGAACGGGCTGTAGGCCAAGCCGGCTGCCTGGCCGTTCCACGGTACGACCTGGGTCGGGCGATCGGCCTCTGCCCACAGCACGAAGTTGAGCACGGCCACCAGCAGCGCCAGCAACAACGCGGCGACGAGCGCGCCGGCGCGCCGGGGGCGCGCGTCGATGGCGGCCGTGTAGTTCAAGGATTCTCCCGATGGGACCGCAGGATGGCGAACACCAAAGAGTAAGGGCGAACGCCTGAAGGTTTTGCAAATTCAAAACCGGGGTCAGAGTGCACTTTCCCGCGGGCTTGGAGAGGATCGTGGGATCCACGGACCGGAAAGTGCCCTCTGACCGCGCTTCCTTCGGGCCGCTAGAATCGACGAATGCGGGAATATACGCTGCACCAAGGGACGGCACCGCTGCTGCTGAGCCTGCCGCACGATGGCACGGCGCTGCCGGAGGACGTCGCGTCGCGCATGACGGAAGCCGGTCGCCGGGTGACGGATACCGACTGGCACGTCGGCAGGTTGTATGCGTTCGCGCGCGAACTCGGGGCGTCGGTGATCGTGCCACGCTGGTCGCGCTACCTGGTCGACCTCAATCGCGATCCGCAAGGGCATGCGCTCTACCCCGGGCGTGCCGAAACCGCGCTGGTGCCGGTCGTGACATTTGCGGGCGAGTCGATCTACGCCGCCACCGAGCAACCCGATGAAGGGGAAATCGCACGCCGCAAGGAAGCGTATTGGCAGCCCTACCATGCGGCGCTTGCCGGGGAGCTCGCGCGGATGCGGGCGCGCCACCCGCGCGTGGTGCTGTGGGATGGCCATTCGATCCGGAGCCGGGTGCCCATGTTCTTCGAGGGACGATTGCCGGACTTCAATCTCGGCACCGCCAGCGGCGGGAGTTGTACGCCTGCATTGCAGGCGGCGCTGACGGAAGTCCTGAGTACGCATGCCCCTGGAGGTGGCGATCGCTACAGCCACGTCGTCAACGGCCGTTTCAAGGGCGGCTATATCACGCGCCACTACGGCCGCCCCGCGACCGGCGTCGAAGCGGTGCAACTCGAGCTCGCGCAGTACACCTATATAGATGAGGACAGCTTCGAATATCGGCCGGAGCGGGCAGCCGGCGTCCAGCGCGTGATCCGCGACCTGCTCGACGCCTGCCTGTCTTACCTCCCGGCGTAGCGCCGCCAGGCCCCCGGCTGGTTCCGCTCGGCCGAAGCACGTTTGTCACGGCCCGCATCGCAACGGGCGTTGCGTGGCGCCCGATCGACCGCCGTATTATCCTGAGCCGCACATGGACGTCTTCGGCATCAGGCTGGTCGGAGTCAGCGCCGAGAGCGGCCGCAAGCTGCTGATGAGCATCGTGCTCATCGTCGCGCTGCTCGTCCTGCGCTGGCTGCTCGCCGCGCTCGACCGCTACCTGATCGAGCGCCATCCGAACGCACCTGCGATCTTCTGGGTACGCCAGGTCGTCAATATCATCCTTGTCGTGGTGCTCGCTTTCGGCCTTGCGTCGATCTGGCTGAACAACCCGGCACATCTCACTACCGCGATGGGCCTGCTCAGTGCCGGTCTGGCCTTCGCCCTCCAGAAACCCATTTCGGCGATCGCGGGCTATCTCGTGATCCTGCGCGGGCGCACGTTCCACGTGGGTGACCGCATCCTGATGGGCGACGTGCGCGGCGAAGTCATCGCCGTCGGTTTCATCCAGACCACCATCATGGAAATGGGGCAGCCGCCCGGCGAGCAGGGCGACCAGCCCTCCATGTGGATCAAGGGGCGCCAGTTCAGTGGTCGCGTCGTCACGGTAAGCAACAGCACGGTGTTCGACAAGCCCGTCTACAACTACACGCGCGACTTCCCCTATCTCTGGGAAGAAATGATGATTCCGATCACCTACGACGCCGATCGCGCCAAGGCCGAGGCCATCATCCTCGAAGCCGCCCGGCGCCACAGCATGCAGACCAGCCGCGTGAGTGCCGAAGCCATGCGGCACATGCAGGAGGTGTATTTCGTCAACTCGACCGATTTCGAGCCGCGCGTGTTCTACCGGCTGACCGACAACTGGCTGGAACTCGCGGTGCGCTTCGTCGTCGCCGACCGCGGCATCCGCGAGGTCAAGGACGCAATGAGCCGCGAGATCATCGGGGGCTTCGATGCCGCCGGCATCGGCATCGCTTCGGCGACCTACGACATCGTCGGCCTGCCGCCGGTGCGGGTTCGCAGCGAGAAGGAACCGGAATAGCCCGCGGTAGGGCGCAACGCCGGTGATGCAGGCGCAGGCATCGCCCGCCGCGCAAACGACAGGCCGGCTCGAAGCCGGAGCCGGCATTGCTCGACGGTAGCTGCCGGCGCCCCCGCCAGTTCGCCGCTACCGGTGGCCGGATCGGCCGGCTGCGCCGGCTTGATCCGGCCTGCGTGGGCTGGGCACCGGCTGCGGCGTGTGGTGCCGCTCGTCGGCAACGGCAGTCAGGCGTGGCGCACCCGCGCGATGCACTTCAACTCGATCGCGATCGGCGTCGGCAGTGCGCTGATGCCGAGGGTGGTGCGGCAGGGCGCGGTCCGGACGTCGGGAAAATATTCCGACCACACCTGGTTGTAGCCCCCGAAATCCCGCGCCATGTCGGTGAGGAACACGGTGACGTCCACCAGGTCATCCCAGCGCGCGCCGGCGGCCTCCAGCACCGCGCGCACGTTCGCGAATACCTGCCGCGCCTGCGCCGCAATGTCGTGGTCGATCAGCTTGCCGCCGGCGTCGTGGACGTTGCCGGGAATCGCGTCGCTGCCGGGCGTGCGGGGACCGATGCCGGACAGGAACAGCAGGTCGCCCACACGCCGCGCGTGCGGATAGGCGCCGACCGGCGCGGGTGCGGAGGCGGCGTGGATCGCGTCGCTCACGGCAGCCCCCGGTCGCCTTGGCAAGCCGTATCCCGTGCGGCTCCGGCCCCGCTGCAGGTTCCACGCAGCGGGTTGGAGCGAGGCGCTCTCCGTGCGGAGACTCCACCCGCGAACTTGCCCACCCGGATCGTGGTTCCACCGATCCGGCGACCCGCCTCGTCGCTGATGGTCAGGCGGTAACGATGGTCGGGGCGAAGGTACAGTGCGCCGATCGGGATGCTGTAATTGCCGCTGGTGATCTTGATGTCGTCGATGGTCATCAACGACACCGGATCCAGCACCATGCGGTCGGCGGGAACGGCATCATCGCCCTCGTCGGCATAGCGTGCCGCCACCATGCACGGCCAGTGGTTCCCGCAAATGGCGCCATTCACCACGTACGGGACGCGGGCGCCCCACAGCCCGAGCCAGGTCGGGCGTCCGTTCACGAACCGCTCCTGCGGAAAGATCACGCTGGCGTCGTAGCCGGGCCGGAGCGACCACGGTTTGGCGTCCTTGTCGATGAACACGACAGGCGTGGCCGGATCCAGCGCAGCGATGATCGGTCCGTAGTCCGGATGGTCCATCGCGGAATCCTGGTGCGGGATCATGATGGTCTGTTCGATCGCGAGCGGGGTGATGCCGCTGATTGCCATGAAGTGCTCGGCCATGGATTGCGCGCCCAGAAACCGGCCTTCCTTCTGGATGTGCGCGTAGCCGGCATTCACGACCACCTTCGCGCCCGGATCGTGCTCCAGGACCTTCCAGAGGTTTTCCGCCTGCTGGGCCTCGCGCGCATCGCCGGTATGACCGGGGTCGGCTTCATAGGCGACCACCCGGTAACCGAGCTTCAGCGCGGTGCGCACCATTTCCGCGTAGACCGGCTCGCGGGTATAGAAGCCGCTCGTTGCGGTGGGGTAGCCACGTTTGGCGAGCGCGGCGATGTCGGCCGGGTACAGGGTTTCCACCGCGAACACGTTGAAGCCCTCCTCTCGCAGCGGCTGCAGCAGGCGCACGCTGAGGGTGCGCGTCAGCGCGATGTTGTGCGCCTCGTTGAGGAACACCACGCGGTAGTTCTTCGCCCGTTGCGGGAGGTAATCCAGCGCCGGGACCGCATGCCAGCCGGGCTGCGTCAGCGGCGAAGGCGCGTCGTCGTTCTGCGGCCGTTGCTGGATCGAGAACGCACGTTCCGCATCCTGGTAGTCACCGATGAAACTCTGGTACCAGGACAGGTACTGGCCGAAGATCGCGCGGAATGCCGGCCGTCCATCGGCCGCGTATGCGTGGCGCATGGCCTGGTACTGCTGGAGCAGGTCCTGGTAGCCATGCGCACGCTTCATGATCGCGTCCGACTTGTTCATGGCCTCGATCTGCTGTTCGCGCCAGACCGAGGGGACCTGCGCACCCGCGACGGACGCAAGCCCGGCGAGCAGCAATGAAACGAGGCCAATGGCGCGGAGGCTTTTCATGGGCCGCATCCGACCGTGTGCGTGCAATGCTATCCGGACGCTGACCGGAATGCTTCGGGCGGCATCGAAGCGTTCATGCGGGCGCTCCCGTCAGCCCCGACAGTGCGCTCGCGTAGGCTGATTCGAGCGCATCGAATTGCCCGACCTCCATCCCGAGATCGTGGATGCACCCGTCGGTGAGTCCATAGCACCAACCATGCACGGTCAGCGCCTGGCCGCGATCCCACGCATCGCGCACGATGGTGGTGTGGCACGCATTGGCCACCTGCTCGATCACGTTGAGCTCGCACAGGCGATCGTGGCGCCGCGCGGGCGCCTCGGAGTCGATCAGCGCCTGGTGGCGTTCCAGGGTGTCGCCGATGTAGCGCAACCAGTTGTCGATCAGGCCCAGGCGGTCGCCCTTCAACGCGGCAGCCACCCCGCCGCAGCCGTAGTGGCCGGTGATCATGATGTGCTCCACCTTCAGGACGTCCACCGCGAATTGCATCACCGAGAGGCAGTTCATGTCCGAGTGCAGCACCAGGTTGGAGATGTTCCGGTGCACGAATACCTCGCCGGGATCGATGCCGAGGATCTGATTGGCGGGCACGCGCGAGTCCGAACAGCCGATCCAGAGGTACTTGGGCGTCTGCTGCTTCGAAAGGCGCGTGAAGAACGCGGGATCCTGCGCGCGGATCGATTCCGACCAGCGGCGGTTGTTTTGAAGCAAATCCTTCGGTGATGGCATTGGGTGTTCCTTTGCTTTTGCTCCCTCCCTTCAAGGGGAGGGCTGGGGTGGGAATGGTATCCAAGCTCATGCAAACCGCGATGCTGTGGATGGCATGCCTCCATACTCCATCCCCCACCTGGCCTCCCCCTGGAAGGGGAGGGAAACAGCTTGCGCGCGGCGGACGTCAGGGGTGTTCCTGCCGCGCGATGCAGATGTTCTTCGGCTCGGTGAAAAACCGCAGCGCATCGACGCCGCCTTCGCGGCCGACGCCGGAATGCTTGACGCCGCCGAACGGCGTGCGCAGGTCGCGCAGCATCCAGCAATTCACCCACACGATGCCGAAGTCGATGCGTGCCGCGACACGGTGCGCGCGGCCCAGGTCACGGGTCCAGAGCGACGCGGCAAGGCCGTAGTCGGTGCCGTTGGCGATCGCGACCGCTTCATCTTCCGAATCGAAGGGGATCAACGTCACCACCGGTCCGAAGATTTCCTCGCGGTTGGTCGCGCAGTCCTGCGGCAGGCCTTCGATCACGGTGGGTGCGACGAACCATCCGCCCGCACAGCGGCCGGGCAGTTGCACGGCGTCACCGCCCATGAGCATCTTCCCCCCTTCCTGCTGCGCGCGCTCGATGCAGCCCATCACCTTTTCGAAATGCGGCTTCGAGACGAGCGCGCCGAGGTCGCTGGATTCATCATTGGGATCGCCCACCTTGAGCGCCTTCACCTTTTCCAGATAGCGCTGCTTGAAGTCGTCGTAGATCGAGCGTTCGACGAGCAGCCGCGAACCGCACAGGCAGATCTCTCCCTGGTTCGAGAAACCCGAACGCACGATGGTGTCGAGATTCGCGTCGGAAAGGTCCGCATCGGCGAAAACGATGGCCGGATTCTTGCCGCCCATTTCCAGCGACACCTTCTTGAACGATTTCGCGCATTCCGCGGCAATCGCGGCACCGGTGCGGGTGCTGCCGGTGAACGACACCGCCTTGACCTTGGGATGCTCGACGATTGCCTGGCCGACCTTTGGCCCAAGGCCGTGCACGATATTCAATACGCCCGGCGGCAGACCGCATTGGATCACGAGTTCCGCCAATCGGAACGCGGTGAATGGCGTGATTTCGGAAGGCTTGGCGACCACGGTATTGCCGGCGGCGAGCGCCGGCGCGATCTTCCAGGTGAACAGGTACAGCGGCAGGTTCCACGGCGAGATGCAGCCGACCACGCCCAGCGGCTGGCGCAGGACGATGTTGATCGCATCCGCATCGACGTGCGATTCGCCCGGCCATTGGGTGACCGCCTCGGCGAAGAAGCGCAGGTTCGCGACCGCGCGCGGGATATCGACCCTGCGCGCGAGCTTCGCAGGCTTGCCGGAATCGCGAGATTCCTCGCGAGCGAGTTCATCGAGCTTGGCCTCGATCGCATCCGCCAGCCGGTGCAAATGCTTCGCGCGTTCGCCGGCCGGCAGTGCCATCCATCCCGGCGCCGCACGTTCAGCCGCCGCGACCGCTGCCTCGACGTCGCCCGCGTCGGAATCCGGGCAGCGCGCAAATACCTTGCCGGTGGCAGGTTCGTAAACGTCCAGGTACGCGCCAGTTCGGGGCGCCCGCAACGCGCCGTCAATCAGGTTGGCGAGGGTGAACGTTTCCATCGCGCAAGCTTAGCGCATGCGCCGAGGCCCTCCGGTCGCCGGGAGGTGCTGCCTTTGCCGGGGGGGCGCGCAAGTTGGCGATCACAGCGCGCGGGTCCTGCCGCCGTCCACCGGCAGGTTGATGCCGGTGATGTAACCGGCGGCGGGCGAGGCGAGGAATGCCACCGCGGCAGCGATTTCCGCCGGGTCGGCGAACCGCCCCATCGGGATCTCCGCTTCCATCGTGCGCTGCATGTCCTCGATGCTGCTGCCGGATTTCTGCGCGCGCGTCTGCACGATCTGTTCGATCCGCGGCGTATGCGTCGAACCGGGCAACACGTTGTTGACGGTGATGCCGTAGGGTGCGAGCTCGGTCGCCAGGGTCTTGGCCCAGCTCGCGACCGCCCAGCGCGTGGTGTTGGATACGCCGAGGCCCTTGATCGGTTCCTTGACCGAGGTGGAAATGATGTTGACGATTCGCCCGTAGCGCGCCGCCTGCATGCCCGGCACCACGATTTCGGTCACCACGTGGTTGGCGACGAGGTGCTCGCGGTAGGCGTCCAGGAACGCCCCGACCTCGGTGCCGTGCACCGGGCCGGGAGGCGGACCGCCGGAATTGTTGATGAGAATGTGTACGGGATGCGCGGCCACCAGCTCTTCCACCGCGGCGCGCAAACCGTCGGCGTCGCCCGCGTCGGCCGCGAAGAACCCGTGCCTTTGCGAAGCCGCGACCCGCGGCAGGTCATCGGACAGTTGCTGCAATACTTCGGCGCGCCGTGCCATCAGCGTGACGTTCGCGCCGAGGGTGGCGAGTTCGATCGCGCAGGCGCGACCGATGCCCTGCGAGGCGCCGCGCACGAGCGCGTGGCGGCCACTTAGGTCCACATCCATGCTGCGTCCTCCACGGCTGTTGTGAAAAGTCAGGACAGGCCGTCCTGCTGTTCCCTGCCTTCTGCAGTTCGGTCGTGCGGGGTCCCGGCGATGCAGCGATCAGGGGCGATCGCACCACGAATCAGAAATTTTGCAGTGCGTGGCGCAGCTCCGGCAACAGGCCCGCGCCGGCTTTGGGCTTGCCGCATAGTCCATTGTCCACCGCGTTGGCGTAGGCGGGGGTCATCTTGCCGAGATACAGGGTGCCTTCCGGTCCGTGCGGGACGTAGAAACTGCCGCTGGTGACCGGCGTCGCCGACCGGATGCTGGCCAGCGCCGAGGCCGAGGGCATGTTGACATTGCTGAAACTGGTCGGCGACTGCGCCCAGTAGGTGGTCGCGGCGAGTTGCTGCTTGGAGGTCGTCACCACCAGGTATTGCGCATTCGGATCGTCGATCGTCACGGCGCCGAAGCCACCGGACATGCTGGGCCGCCAATTGATGTACACGCATAGCGGAACGTCGGTGCTGGAGATCGGCTGGTAGTCCGCGTTGAGCAGTGTGACGGTCGGGGCCAGCAGGAAGCTGTTGCCGAGGTGCCGGGCGCTCGGCTGGGTCTGGAACACCACCCGATAGGGCTTCTTGAACTTCGGCAGGACGAAGGTCAGGAAATGGGTGCGGTCACCGGCGAGGTCGGCGACCGGGCTGAACTTGTCGATGGTGAATTCCCGGGGGCGGGCGGGAAGCTGATCGTGGTAGGGCAGGTCGGCCCAGACATGGCAACAGGGCGTGCCGTCCTTCAATCGCTGTATCGCCATGTCGCGCGAAGGCGGGGGCGCGCTGTCGAACGAGAACAGCGGGACCTTGATGGCATGCGTGCAGCCGGCGAGCGCGGCGATCGCCAGCAACGGGAGAACGATGCGGAGGGCGCGAAGCACGGCGGGGAACGTTGTCTGCTTTCAGGTGACCGGATGAATGAAGCCTGAAAGAGTAGCGTTGAAATCTGACGATTTCATGGCCCGGAAACTGCGACAGCGTGACCAGGTGCTCGATTTGGACAATCCGGCGCTCAGAATTCCGCGTGGCCCGGGCTGCGCGGGTACGGAATCGCATCGCGGATGTTGCTGAGCCCGCACACGTACACCAAGAGGCGCTCGAAGCCGAGGCCGAAGCCCGCATGCGGCACCGTGCCGTAGCGGCGCAGGTCGCGGTACCACTGGTAATGCGCAGGGTCGAGGCCGAACTGCTGCATGCGGCGGTCGAGGTAATCGAGGCGCTCCTCGCGCTGCGCCCCGCCGATGATCTCGCCGATGCCGGGCGCGAGCACGTCCATCGCGGCGACGGTCCTGCCGTCGTCGTTGAGGCGCATGTAGAAGGCCTTGATCTTCTCCGGATAGTTCATCACCACTACCGGCCGGCCGATATGGGTCTCTGCGAGCCAGCGCTCGTGCTCGGTCTGGAGGTCCACGCCCCATTCGACCGGGAATTCGAACTTCTGCCCGGACTTCTTCAGGATTTCGATGGCGTCCGTGTAGTCGAGACGCTCGAACGGGGCAGCGATGAATTTTTCGAGGCGTGTGACCGCATCCTTCTGCACACGCTCGGCGAAGAACGCCATGTCGTCGGCGCGCTCTTCGAGCACGGCCCTGAAGATCGCCTTCAGGAATTTCTCCGCGCAATCGGCGTTGTCCGCGAGGTCGGCGAAGGCGATCTCCGGCTCGATCATCCAGAACTCGGCGAGATGCCGCGGCGTGTTGGAGTTCTCGGCACGGAAGGTCGGACCGAAGGTGTAGACCTTCGAGAGCGCGAGGCAATAGGCCTCGACGTTCAATTGCCCCGACACCGTGAGGAACGCTTCGCGGGCGAAGAAGTCCTTGCGGAAATCGATCGCGCCCGCCTCATCGCGGGGCAGATTGGCGAAGTCGAGCGTGGAGACGCGGAACATGTCGCCCGCGCCTTCGGCATCGCTTGTCGTGATGATCGGGGTGTTGACCCAGAAGAAGCCTGCGGCCGTGAGGTGGCGATGGATCGCCGTCATCATGGTGTGGCGGACGCGCGAGATCGCCCCGAACAGGTTCGTGCGGGGCCGGAGGTGCGCGACCTCGCGCAGGAATTCCGGCGAGTGCGGCTTGGGCTGGATCGGGTAGGTCTCGGGGTCTTCGACGAAGCCGAGCACTTCGATCGCATCGGCCTGCAGCTCGAATGCCTGGCCCTTGCCTTGCGAGCGCACCAGCCTGCCGCGGGCGACGATCGCGCAGCCGGCCGAGAGTCTTTGCACCTCCTCGGTGTAGTTGGCGAGCGACGCCGGCACGACCACCTGCAGCGGTGCGAAACACGAGCCGTCCGACAGGTTCACGAACGAAAGCCCCGCCTTGGAATCGCGGCGGGTACGCACCCAGCCGCGTACCTCGACGGTTTCATCGCCCGACGTTCCGCCGGCCAGTGCCTGTTCGATGCTCAAGATTGGCATGACTTGAAACCGTGGCCGCCGCGGGCCATGTTGGGAGACGAACCCGCGATAATAACCGACAGCGGTTCCGGCTAACATTACTGCGGTGCTTATGCTGTCCTGGATCCTGCCCCCATGCCCGCTTCCCCGAACATCATGCCTATCCAACTCACCGAATCCGCCGCCGCCCGCATGCGCGACTTCCTCGCGCGGAATCCCGGTGCGCCCGGCGTGCGCTTCGGAATCAAGCGCACCGGCTGCTCAGGGTTCGGCTATACGATCGATCTCGCCAAGGACGTGAGCGGCGAGGACCGCGTGTTCGACATCGATGGCGTCAAGCTGGTGGTGGAGGCGAAGGCGCTTCCGCTGGTCGACGGCACCCGCATCGACTACGCGCGCGACGGCCTGGATGCCGCGTTCGTGTTCCATAACCCCAACGCCACCGCGGCGTGCGGCTGCGGGGAAAGCTTTACGGTGCAAGGGCGGGGGATTGTCGGCGGGTAGCGGAGGCGTCTGAAGTCGCCGCTCGCCCCTGGGCGCAGGCCCGCAGGGCCGGAGTCGAAAGGCACCCGCGCGAAGGGCTCGGCCCGAACCGGCGTCGGGGCGAGAATCCGGGGCGCTCGCCGCTCCTCGGCAGTTGCCGCAGCGCCCCATTCCGCGTAGAATTCCGCCTCTTGCGTCCACGGCTGAGGCCGAACGCAAACCCTCGCCTCACCGCCGGCTTGCCGGCTCGGGAGGCTGCCCCGTCGAGGCGTTGGCCGCGGCGACATCCACGAGGAACCACAATGCGTCATTACGAAGTCGTGTTCCTGGTCCATCCGGACCAGAGCGAGCAGGTGCCCGGCATGCTCGACCGCTACAAGGGCCTGATCGAGGCCGAAGGCGGCAAGGTGCACCGTGTCGAGGACTGGGGCCGCCGTCCGCTCGCCTATCCCATCCAGCATCTCGCCAAGGCGCACTACGCGCTGATGAACATCGAGTGCGGGCCGAAGGCGATCGTCGAGCTGAAGTCGGGTTTCCGCTTCAACGACGCGGTGCTCCGGCACCTCATCATGCAATGGCATTGCGCCGAAACCGAGCCTTCCCTGATCCTGAAGAGCAAGGACAAGGAAGACAAGCCGTCCCGCCGCCGCGACGACGACGATCGGAACGACCGCGAGGAAGCCGCGTAAATCCCCCCCTCGGACGAGCAATTTCTCACTCGTCCGGTGGTGCCGCTTCGCTTCGCCCCCCCGAGTGCGCAAAGCAAGCGCCGGATGCGTGGACCAACCAAGTCTTGCGCATCGCCCATTCCGGAGACACCAACATGTCCAAGTTTTTCCGCCGCCGCAAGTATTGCCGCTTCACCGCCGAGGGCGTGGAGTTCATCGATTACAAGGATCTCGCCACGCTGAAGCAGTACGTGACCGAGACCGGCAAGATCGTCCCCAGCCGCATCACGGGGACCAAGGCCCGCTACCAGCGCCAGTTGGCGAGTGCGGTGCAGCGGGCGCGATTCCTCGCGTTGCTGCCGTACAACGACAATCACTTTGTTTAGCGATCGTCCCTGATCGCTGCGTAGCAACCGTCGAAGCATCGGAACGTGGTTC
>JAICJG010000033.1 GCA_025928585.1 Rhodanobacteraceae bacterium | reverse complement strand
GTCTTCTACTTCGCGCTGGCCGCGCTCGGCTACGCACTCGGCAGCCAGATGCGCGCCAGCGAGGCACTGGCCGAACAGCGCGGCAGCGACCTCGCGAGCCTCGCGCAGGTCAACGACATGATCATCCGGCGGATGAAGACCGGCGTGCTGCTGGTGGACGAGGCCAACCACATCCACCAGATCAACGAATCGGCATGGATGCTGGTGGGCAACCCCGGGGTCGAGCAGCGCGACCTCGGCACCGTCGCTCCGGAGCTCTCGCGCCGGCTGTACCACTGGCGCACCACCCACGAACACGATGCCAGCGCGACCGCGCTCGCGGAAGGCGCGCCGGAGATCATCCCGCGCTTCACCCGGCTCTCGGCGCACGACGACTCCTACGTGCTGATCTTCCTCGACGACACATCGCTGGTGTCGCAGCGCGCCGAACAGCTGACGCTCACGACCCTCGGCCGGCTCTCGGCCTCGATCGCGCACGAGATCCGCAATCCGCTCGCCGCGATCCGCTATTCGGCGCAGCTCCTCGCGGAATCGGAGTCGATCAATGACGCCGACCAACGCATGGTCGAGATCATCAACAACCACTGCGGGCGCGTCAACGAAATCATCGAGAACATCCTGCAGCTTTCGCGGCGCGAACGCTCGCGCTCGGAATCACTGGACCTCAACAATTGGGTGGTGCGTTTCGTCGACGAATACAAGGAAGCCAACGACCTCGGCAACGACAGCCTCAGGCCGCTGCTGCACCCTCGTCCGGTCGAGGCGCTGGCCGACCCGCAGCACCTTCAGCAGGTGGTCTGGAACCTGGTCCAGAACGCGTTGCGTTACGGCCGCATGCCCGACGAACCGGCGCGGGTGATGGTGGTCGCGCGCCTGGCCAGCGATGTCGGTCCGCCGCTGCTGGAGGTGATCGACCGCGGCCCCGGCATTCCGCCCAAGGTCGCGGCGCAGATCTTCGAGCCGTTCTTCACCACCCACCAGTACGGCACCGGGCTCGGCCTGTATCTGGCCAAGCAGATGTGCGAGGCCAACCAGGCGAACCTCGAATACGTCCCGGTGGCGGGCGGCGGCAGTTGCTTCCGGATCACACTGACCGCGCCTTTGCGCACGCCCATGGGGGCCGAAGTGTGAAGCAGCCGGCGGCGCGGCATGGCACCACTGCGCCCGCCGCGCTACCCTCTCCAACCGGGGGATCGGACCGAATGGGGCAGGCATGACGAAACAGACCGTGCTGGTCGTCGATGACGAGCGGGACATTCGCGAATTGCTGAGCATCACACTGGGACGGATGGACCTCCACGTCGATGCCGCCGCCAATGTCAGCGACGCGAAGAAAATGCTCGCCGAGGTCCGCTACGACCTCTGTTTCACCGACATGCGCCTGCCGGACGGCACCGGCCAGGAATTGATCGAGCTGATCGCGCGCGACCACCCCGAGACCCCGGTCGCGATGATCACCGCCTACGGCAACGTCGAGGCCGCCGTCGACGCGTTGAAGGCGGGCGCCTTCGATTTCGTCAGCAAGCCGGTCGACATCCACATGCTGAGGCGCCTGGTGCAGACCGCGCTGCGGGTGGGCCAGCCGGCGGAACCGAACGACGAGGAGGCGCCGGAATCGAGACTGGTCGGCGAGTCCCAGGCCCTGAAGGAAGTGCGCGCGCGGATCGCCAAGGTCGCGCGCAGCCAGGCGCCGATCTACATCAGTGGCGAGTCCGGCGTCGGCAAGGAACTGGTCGCGCGCTCGATCCATGAACTCGGGCCGCGCGCCGCGGGCCCGTTCGTGCCGGTCAACTGCGGCGCGATCCCTTCCGAGCTGATGGAAAGCGAGTTCTTCGGCCACCAGAAGGGCTCGTTCACCGGCGCGCACGCCGACAAGGAAGGCCTGTTCCAGACGGCCAACGGCGGCACCCTGTTTCTCGACGAAGTGGCGGAATTGCCGCTGCACATGCAGGTGAAGCTGCTGCGCGTGATCCAGGAAAAGGCGGTGCGCCCGATCGGCGGACGCGGTGAAGTCCCGGTCGACGTGCGGATCCTCTCCGCGACCCACAAGGACTTGGCGCGCCTCACCCAGACCGGGCAGTTCCGCCAGGACCTCTATTACCGGATCAACGTGATCGAGTTGCGGGTACCGCCGCTGCGCGAGCGCTCCGGCGACATCCCGGTGCTCGCCACGCACATCCTGAGAAGGCTCGCCGAACAGGCCAGCGTTCCGGTGCCGGCGGTGCAGCCGGCGGCACTCACGGCACTCGAGGACTACGACTTCCCCGGCAATGTGCGTGAGCTCGAAAACGTCCTGGAACGCGCAATCGCGCTCTGCGAGGACGGCGTGATAGCTCCCGCCGACCTGATGCTCGAGCCATCGGGACCGGGGGCCGGCGAAGACGACGAGGATGATCCGCTGGAGGAAGACGACGCGCTGCCGGGGGCGACCGGCGCGGTCGGCCTGGACGACTACATCTCCAGCATCGAGCGCGACGCAATCGTCAAGGCACTGAAGGAAACCCGCTACAACAAGACTGCCGCGGCCAAGAAGCTCGGCATCACGTTCCGGGCGCTGCGGTACAAGCTGAAAAAGCTGGGCATCGATTAGAGTCGAGGCCCGACTCGGGACTCGACCCGGGGACTAGGGGCAGACCGCACGATCTCTTCCCGGGCGTCATTCCGGACACGGCGACGCCGCGATCCGGAATCCATGTTGATCTTGCTGCCCCAACGGAATCCGGAATGGATAGACCCGCGCCATCCGAGGCGCTCGCCCTCCGTGCCATCGGCTGCGCCGATGTTCGCTCCGGCGTCCTTGCCTCCGCAGTCGGGTTTCAGCCCCTCCGGCTGGTCCCGGAATGACGACGAGAGCTCGTAGGACGGGCAATGCCCGCCCTGCAGCAAAAGCCATCCCCGATCGCGCCGCGCCGTCTTCGCTCCGCCTTTCGAGAGCCAAGGGGAACAAAGCCGCTTCACCGCGCTGGATACGCCGTCATCGAATACGGCTGGTCCTGCGGCCGCGTGGCCCATGCCTTGTTCGGCCCGGCCTGCATCGTGAAGTGAAGCGTACCGCCGTGCATGATCTCGGCGTAAGTCAGGTAATCGCGCGTCAGCGGCGTGCCGTCGAGCGTGACCGAACCGACGTAGGGGTGATCCGCGGCCAATCCATCGGTCGTCACGGTGAAGGTCTTGCCGTTCGGCAGGTGCATCACCGCGCGGCGGACGAACGGACGGCCGATCACGTACTGGTTGCTGGCCGGCGCAACCGGGTAAAAGCCGAGTGCGGTGAAGATGTACCACGCCGACATCTGGCCGAGATCGTCGTTGCCGGCTAGGCCGGTCGGCGTTGGCGCGTACTGCGTGCGCATGATTTGGGCGAGCCGCTGCTGCGTCTTCCATGGGCGGCCCGCGTAGTCGTAGAGATACGCGATGTGGTGGCTCGGTTCGTTGCCGTGCGCGTACCAGCCGATCAGGCCAGTGACGTCCTCGATGCCCGCGAACGCCTTCGGATCGATCTTCGCATCGAACACGTCGTCGAGCTTCTTCACCAGGCCGGCATCGCCGCCGAGTTCATGGATCAGCCCACCGACATCTTGCGGTTCGTACCACGAATACTGCCACGCATTGCCTTCGGTGAAGCCGCTGCCGGTCCCGGCCCGGGCGGGGCTGAACGGTTCCTCGAACTTGCCGTTCGCCAGCCGGGGTTGCGCAAAACCGGTCGCGGGATTGAATACGTTGCGCCAGTTTCCGGCGCGCTGGAAGAATTTCGCCGCGACGTCCTTGCGGTCCATCGCCTGGGCCATCCGCGCAATGGTCCAGTCGTCGAAGGCGTATTCGAGGGTCTTGGAAACCGATTCTGGCTCCTTGTCACTCGGCACGTAGCCGAGTTTCATGTAATCGCCGAGATCGCCGTACGGCGCATACGTCGCGCTCGCGACCATCGCCTCCAGGGCAGCGCCGGCATCGAAACCGCGAAAACCCTGCATGTAGAAGTTGGCGATCACCGGCACCGCGTGGTAGCCGATCATGCACCAGGTTTCCAGGCCCTGGTATGCCCACACCGGCAGGATGCCGAACGGGCTTTCCTGCTGCGCGACGATGAGCGACTTCACGAAATCGTTCACACGTTGCGGCGGCTGCAGGAACGCCATCAGCGGCTGCTGCGCGCGATACACGTCCCACAGCGACCAGCTCGAATAGAAGGTGAATCCGTGCGCCTTGTGGACGCCGTGGTCGGGTCCGCGGTATTCGCCGTTCGCGTCCATCGCAAGGTTCGGGGCGATCAGCGCGTGGTACATCGCGGTGTAGAAGCTCTTCTCGACATCCGGTGGCGCGTCCACGTCGATCGCCGACAGCGCCTTCGCCCAGGCGTGGCGCGCATCGGCGCGGCGTGCGTCGAAATCCCACCCCTTGCCGTCGGCATCGAGATTGGCAATCGCGTTCGCGGCGCTCACGGTCGAAATTGCCACCTTCACCAACAATGGTTTGGAAAGCTTGCCGAATTCGAATGCGCCTTCGAGTGCCCTGCCCGCGACCGCATCATTGCCGGTCGGGTTCGCGGCCGGACCCTGGAAGCCCTTGTAGGGGACGTCGGTCTCGCGATTCACGAGTTGGTGCCGAGTCATCGGCTGCGAAAACCGTATCGCGAACCAGAGCTGCCGCCCAGGCGCCCAGCCGCGCGTCTCGCGGTAGCCGGTGACGGTGCCATCGGCGCGCACGCGCAGCCGTGCCCACGACACCTTGCCCGGGTAGTCGTAGATGCTCGGACGCAGGTCCAGCAGCACGTGTGCGTCCTCGCCTTTCGGAAACGTATAGCGGTGCCAGCCGACTCGCCGGCCCGCGGTCAACTCCGCGCGCACGCCGCTCGTCGCAAGCGTGACCGCGTAATAACCTGGTTCCGCGACTTCCGACTGGTGGCTGAAATCGGAGCGATAGCCGCTGCCCGGCTGGTCCGGATCACCCGGGTCCCACTGCAGCTTGCCGACGCCCGGCATCAGCAGGACATCACCCAGGTCGGAATGCCCGCTGCCCGAGAAGTGCGTCTCGGAAAAGCCGAGGATGCTGTGGTCGCCGTACTGGTAGCCCGCGGCCCATGGATAGGCATGCTTGAAATCCGGCATCGCGGTGTCGGGGCTCAACTGGATCATCCCGAACGGCACCGTGGCACCCGGAAACGTATGGCCGTTGCCGCCGGTGCCGATCATCGGGTCGACCTGCGTCAACGCGTTGGTGGCCGCCCCGGCCGGCACCGCAAGCGACAGCGCGAGCAGTGCGGTCACGATGGTCAGGATCGACGACTCACGGGCAACGTGCATGCTGGGGACCTCGGCTGATGTGGAGCGCAACGCGCGATCGTACCGCGCGCGGCTCGGGACCACCCGTGCCGATCGCCACTTCCGCGGGGTCTGTCACGTGGCGCTCGCGGGTTGTCCGAAGGATGGTGGCCGATCCTCCATCGCGCTGCCGAACGTCGGGTTCGGCTGGTCGCCCATCACGAACGCGAGCGTACCGCCCTTGGCGAGTTCGGCGTGCGGGATCCAGCTTCGGGTCCACGGCTTGCCTTTCCAGGTTACCGACTGGATATACGGCCGCCCTTCGCCGTTGTTCCGTGCTTCCACGATCAACTTCCGGCCGCTGCCGAGGTCGACCTCGGCACGATCGACCAAAGGACTGCCGAACACCCAGTTCGCGCTGACCGGATCGACCGCATACAGTCCGAGCGAGCCCAGCACGTACCACGCGCTCATCTGGCCGCAGTCTTCGTTGCCGGCAAGACCATCCGGCGCGGCGCGGTACATGGTTTCCAGCAGCATGCGGACGCGCGCCTGGGTCTTCCAGTGCGCCCCGGAATACGCGTACAGGTACGCGACGTGGTGGCTGGGTTCATTGCCGTGCGCGTACTGGCCGACCATCCCCGCGATGTCGGGCGGGGCGTTGGGCGGAAGCGTCGATGCGGTGGTGAAGAGTTCGTCCAGCTTGCGCTCGAAAGCGGCATCGCCGCCGAACATTCTCATGTAGGCGTAGAGGTCGTGCTGGTTGAGGAAAGTCGCAACCCATGGATTCGACTCGGTGTAGTCGCGCCATCGGTCCGAGTGGCCCATCTCGATCGGACTGAACGGCTCCAGCCACGCGCCATCCGCTGCGCGCGGGCGCATGAAGCCGAGCTTGCGATCGAACAGGTTGCGGTAGTTGCGCGAGCGCTCACGCAGGGCTTTCGCATCCGCGTGTTCGCCCATGCCTTCGGCGAGATGTGCCATCGCCCAGTCGTCGTAGGCATATTCCAGCGTCTTGCTGACCGCCTCGCCTTGCTTGTCGCTGGGGATGTAGCCGAGCCGGCGGTACCACGGCAGGCCGCGGTAATCGTCGGTCATCGCGCGTTTGCGGTACACCGGCCACGCCTGCGCGTAATCGATGCCGGTGAAACCTTTCGCCTGCGCCTCGGCGATCACGGCGATGGAGTGGTAACCGATCATGGTGCCGGTCTCGACGCCCTGCAGCGGCCACACCGCCGGGCCATCCGCACTTTCGTTGGCTTTGCGCACCAGGCCCTGCACGAGGTCCGGCACCTTGTCGGGCTGGAACAACGTGTACAGGGGATGCAACGCGCGATAGGTGTCCCACAATGAATAGGTGCTGTAGTTGTGCCGACCCTTCGGCAGCGTGTGCACCTCCAAGTCCATGCCGCGGTAGCGGCCGTCGATGTCGCTGAACAGGGTCGGCGCCAGCAGCGTGTGGTAGAGACCGCTGTAGAAGGTCTTCAGCACATCTTCGGATGCGGATTCGATCCGGACGCGCGACAGTTCGCGTTCCCACTGTTCGGCCGCGCTGCGCTGTACCCGCTCGAAATCCCAATCCGCCAGTTCGGTTTCGAGATTGCGCAGCGCGCCGTCGATGTCCACCGCCGAAATGCCGACCTTGACCAGCAGGGGGGTCTTCGAGGCATCCTCGAGATGCAATGCCGCCTTCAGGTGATCACCCCTGGCTTCCCTCGCACCGCGCGCGAGCGGGTTGTCCTCCGAATACAGCTCCGCGCGCGCGAACGGTCGCGACAGCTTCATCGCGAAGTAGATGTAGCGCCCGTTGGCCCACTGGTGCACGCGCCGGCCGCCCACCAGGGTGTCGTTGCCGATCACCTGGAGCGTGGCATCGGAGACCTTGCACGGCACCGCGGCTTCGTCGTGGTAGCCATGGGCGAGGTCGACCAGCAGGTGGCCGGTACCGGGCCGGTGGAACGTATAGCGGTGCAACCCGACCCGCGCGGTCGCGGTCAGCTCCGCGAGGATGTCGTGGTCGGCGAGGTGCACGCTGTAGAAACCGGGCGTCGCCTGCTCGGAGGCCTTGTCGAAACGCGAGCGGTAGCCCTTGCCGGGATGCGCCACCACGTTGGCCGCGAGACGGGAGCCCTGCTTCGCGGCGTCATAGCGAGAGTAATAGAGTTCATCCGGCAGGCCGCGCGCGCCCGCATCGAGCAGCACCGGCCCCTGCGCCGGCATCACCAGCACGTCCAGCATGTCGCTGGCGCCGGTGCCGGAAAGATGGGTATGCGAAAACCCCATGATCGAGCCGTCGCCCTGGTGGTAACCCGAACAGGCGTCCCAGCCGAAATCGTTGGTGTCCGGCGAGAGCTGCACCATTCCCCACGGCACCGTGGCTCCCGGATAGGTGTGGCCGTGGCCGCCGGTGCCCACGAATACATCGACGTACCTGGACACCCCGGCCGGGCTGGATTCCAGCGGCCTGTCCCAAGCCGCTGCCTTAGCCAGGTGCGGCTCGATCCGCCCAAGCAACGCCGCCGTCACCGCGCCTTGCAGAAAACGCCTGCGTGTCACCATCCCCGATCCTCCAGCTGGTTTCGACCATCGCCCCGCCGCCCGCCCGGGCGGCGCTGCCCAGCGTACCGCGCATCAGCGGGCGTTTCATCCGAGCCCACGGCTTCGCCACGGCCATGCAGCCGGGCGAAGGTGGTGGCCTCCGGGCCGCCGACACTGGCATCATCCCCCCACCCGTCCCACAGGAATCTATTGCGATGAACCCGAACACCGGCGAATGGCTGCCGGACGCGTCTGCCTCGCCAAGCCACGCGACCGGCAACCATGTCGCCATGACGGTGATGGCCACGATTTTCTTCATGTGGGGCTTCATCACCGCGCTCAACGACGTGCTGATCCCGCACCTGAAATCGGTGTTCACGCTCAGCTACACCGAAGTGATGCTGGTGCAGTTCACCTTCTTCGGCGCGTACTTCCTGATGTCGCTGCCGTCGGGCAAGGTGGTTTCGCGCTTCGGCTACCGCCGCAGCATCATCATCGGCCTGATCGTCACCGGTATCGGCGCCTTGCTGTTCCTGCCGGCGGCGTCGCTGCAGACGTATTCGCTGTTCCTCTTCGCGTTCTTCGTGCTGGCCAGCGGCATCACCCTCCTGCAGGTGGCAGCCAATCCGTACGTGAGCCTGCTCGGCACGTCGCGGCGCGCCTCCAGCCGGCTGAACCTCGTGCAGGCGCTGAATTCCCTCGGCACCACGATCGCACCCAAGCTGGGCGGATTGCTGATCCTATCGGCAGCGGTGCTGGGCAGTGCCGAACTGGCACGACTCCCGGCCGCGCAGCAGGCCGCCTACAAGCTGCAGCAAGCGCACCTGGTGCAAGGCCCCTACCTCGGCATCGCGGTGGTGCTGTTCGCGCTCGCGGGGGTCGTGTGGCTGTTCCACCTGCCGCCGGTGGCGGGGGGCGACGCCCGCGGCGGCGACCCGCAGCATACCTTCATGGACGCGCTGGCCCACCGGCGGGTGTGGCTGGGCATGCTGGCGATCTTCGTCTATGTCGGTGCGGAAGTCTCGATCGGCAGCTTCATGGTCAACTACCTGTCCCTGCCGCAGATCGGGCACATCAGCGAGGCGAGCGCCGCCGGATATGTGTCGCTGTATTGGGGCGGGGCGATGCTCGGGCGCTTCCTCGGCTGGTTGCTCCTGAAGCGCGTCGATACCCGCAAGCTGCTCGCCGTCAATGCGGCTGTCGCGGCTCTGCTGGTGGCGACCACCATGCTCACGCTGGGGCACGTCGCGCTGTGGAGCGTGGTCGCGATCGGCCTGTTCAACTCGATCATGTTCCCCAACATCTTCACCCTCGGCATCGAGAAGTTCGGACCGCTGACCGGCAAAGTCTCGAGCCTCCTGGTGATGGCGATCGTCGGCGGCGCGATCATTCCGCTGGCGCAGGGCGCATTGGCCGACCACATCGGCCTGCACCATGCGTTTGTGCTCCCGATGTTCTGCTACCTCTACATCATCTTCTATGGCCTGAAGGGTTCGCGGGCCGCATGAACGACGTTTGCTGCTTCGGCGAGGCGCTGATCGACTTCCACGGCAGCACGGCGGAAAGCGCCCCGGTCTTCACCGCACACGCCGGCGGCGCCCCCGCCAACGTCGCGGTCGCGGTGGCGCGGCTCGGCGATCACGCGATGTTCGTCGGGATGCTCGGTGCCGACGCATTCGGCGACTTGCTGCTGCGCGAACTCGCGGCAGCAGGCGTGGACATCACCCACACGCGGCGCACCGAGGCCGCCAACACGGCGCTGGCGTTCGTCTCGCACTCGCCGGAGGGCGAGCGGGACTTCAGCTTCTACCGGCCGCCGTCGGCCGATCTCCTGTTCCGGGAAGCCGATTTCGACCCGGCGATCTTCAGCGCCGTCACGATTTTCCACGCCGGGTCGTGCAGCATGACCGAACCCGGCTCGGCCGCGACCACGTGGCAGGGAATGTCCCGCGCCCGCGCTGCCGGTGCGCTGGTCAGCTTCGACATGAACCTGCGCACGCCGCTGTGGCCACGCGACGCAGATCCGGCGCCGACGATCTGGCGCGCGCTCGAACTCGCCGACTTCGTGAAGCTGAGCGCGGAGGAACTCGCGTTCCTCGCGACCTCCAGCGGCGGCGAAGCGGCCGCGTTCGCGCGCCTGTGGCAGGCGCAGGCGAAGCTCGTGGTCGTCACCGACGGCGATCGCGGCGTACGCTGGTTCACCCGAGACGCAAGCGGGGAACGGCCCGCGTTCGCGGTCCGCGCCGTCGATACCACCGGTGCCGGCGATGCGTTCGTCGGCGGCTGCCTGCACGCGTTCGTGAAGGCGCGCCTCGACGCCAGGGGACTGGCGGTCTTTGCCGCCGATGCCGCCCGCCTCGAGGCTGCGCTGCGCTTCGCCTCTGCCTGCGGCGCACTGGCGGTCACCCGCGCCGGCTCATTCGCCGCGATGCCGACCGCGACCGAGGTCGAAGCATTCCTGGAGCTGCATCGATGAGCGCCCTTCCCGATTTCCGTTCGGCCGAATTCCTGCGCCAACATATCCGGGACACCATGGCGTTCTACCACCCGCACTGCCTCGATGCCGCCGGCGGATGCTTCCACTACTACAAGGACGACGGCACGGTCTACGACCGCTCGCACCGGCACCTCGTCTCAAGCGCACGCTTCGTGTTCGACTACGCGATGTACGCGCGTCATTTCGGCGGCGGCGAGTACCTCGACGGCGCGCGCCACTGCGTGTCTTTCATCCGCAACGCGCACCGGAACCCCGTGACCGGCGGCTACGCCTGGACGCTCCGCGATGGCCGGCCGGACGACACCACCAACCATTGTTACGGCGCGGCGTTCGTGCTGGTCGCCTACGCGCACGCGCGCATGGCCGGCATCGGTGAAGCTGCCGCATGGATGGACGAACATTGGGACCTGCTGGAAAACCGCTACTGGGACGCCGGCGCAGGCCTGTACCGGGACGAGGCCGACGCGAACTGGCATTTCTCCACCTATCGCGGCCAGAACGCCAACATGCACATGTGCGAGGCGATGCTGGCGGCGTTCGAGGCCAGCCGCGAGCCGCGCTGGCTCGATCGCGCGTACACGCTCGCGGACCACATGGCGCGCAGGCAGGCTGCGAAAGCCGGCGGTCTGGTTTGGGAGCACTATGACCCGAACTGGGAGATCGACTGGGAATACCACAAGGACAATCCGAAGGACCTGTTCAGGCCCTGGGGTTTCCAGCCCGGCCACCAGACCGAGTGGGCCAAGCTGCTGTTGATCATGAGCCGGCATCGCGACGCCGACTGGTTGCTGCCAACCGCGCGGCACCTGTTCGATACCGCGGTCGCGCGTGCCTGGGACGACGCCTGTGGCGGGCTCTGCTACGGGTTCGCGCCCGATGGTGCGATCTGTGACGACGACAAGTACCACTGGGTGCAGGCCGAATCGCTCGCCTGCGCGGCGTTGCTCGCCGAGCGCAGCGGCGAGCCGAAGTATTGGGATTGGTACCGGCGCCTGTGGGAATACGCCTGGACACATTTCGCCGACCACGAATACGGCGGCTGGTACCGGATCCTCACCCGCGACGGCCGCAAATACAGCGACGAGAAGAGTCCCGCCGGCAAGACCGACTACCACAACATGGGCGCGTGCTACGAGGTGCTGAATTTGGCCACGCGGGCATGATCCCCCGCGCAGCAACCTCCCCCTCGATCCTCTTTCCCGCGGGAGGGGGAAGGAATCTTCACCCCCTCCGGAACGAAGGGGGTCGATGCGTAGCGACGTGCGAAGCGCGGACGCGAAGCATCGGGGAGATGTGCGCCGCGCGAGGCCCCGCGTGAAAAAACGGGTTGCCATCGAACGTCCTCACAGGAAGCACATGTCATGACCCACCGGGCTGCAAGCACCTTCGTCCGCTTCGCCACGTCCATACTGGCGGGAACACTCTGCACCGGCGCCATGGCAGCCACGCCGAGCAGCCCCGCGGGATGGGTCAATCCGCTGGTCGGCAGCCGCAATGGCGGCAATACCTTCCCGGGCGCCACGCTGCCCTTCGGAATGCTGCAGTGGAGCCCGGAAAACACCAAAGGCAAACACGACCGCACGGCCGCGCCGGGTGGCTACCAGTACGATGCGACACGCATCCGCGGCTTCAGCCTGACGCATCTCTCGGGCACCGGTTGCGCGGGCGCGAGCGGCGACATCCCGTTCATGCCGGTGACGATCCCCGTCACGGCCTCCCCGGCGACCGACGCCACCGACGCACGTTACGCGAGCGGCTTCTCGCATACCGGTGAGCGCGCGGTCCCGGGCGACTACCGCGTCCGGCTCGCCAACGGCGTTTCGGTGGAACTCGCGGCCTCACTGCGCGCCGGCATCGCCCAGTTTGCGTTTCCGGCGGACAAGCCCGCCAACCTGTTGCTACGGGTCGCGGATTCCGAAGTCGGCAGCAGCGACGCATCCGTACGTATCGATCGCGCCACGCGCAGCGTGAGCGGTTCGGTCACCAGCGGGAACTTCTGCGGCTATCTCTCGAAGACCGACCGGCGCAGCTATTACACCCTGTATTTCGTGGCGCGCTTCGACCAGCCGTTCAAGTCGACCGGAACCTGGCACGACGCCGCGGTGCATCGGGACGGCACATCCGCGCATGGTGGTAGCGGCTACGGCGACGACGGATTTCCACCCGCCGGCAGGGGTTCGGGTGCCTGGGTGGGGTTTGCCCCCGGCAGTGACGTGCACGTGCGTGTGGGGGTTTCCTATGTGAGCACGGCCAACGCCCGTGCCAATCTCGACGCGGAAATCCCATCCACCGCGACGCTGTCGGAGGTCCGCGCGCGCGCGCGGCGCGCATGGAACCGCGCCCTCGGGAAGATCGCGGTCGAAGGCGGCACGCCCGACCAGCGCAGCACGTTCTACACTGCGCTCTACCATGCGCTGCTGCAACCGACCACCTTCAGCGACGGCAATGGCGAATACCGCGGGTTCGACCAGAAGATCCACCGCGTCGCCGCCCGCCAGCGGGTCCAGTACGCCAATTTTTCCGGCTGGGACGTGTACCGATCACAACTGCAACTCGTGACCTGGCTGATGCCGGCAGTCGGCAGCGATGTCGCACAATCGCTCTACAACCAGGCACAACAGAACCACGGCGAATGGGATCGCTGGACCCACGACTCGGGCGGCACGCACGTGATGGCCGGCGATCCCGCGGTGCCGGCGCTGGCAGGGATATACGCCTTCGGGGGCCACGGTTTCGATCTCCGTGGCGCCTACGCGTCGCTGAAGCACGCAGCCCTGGTCCCGACCGCCCACGACCTCAGCAACGAAGGCTGCAACGTCGAATGTGTCGGCCAGCGGCCCTCGCTCGACCAGTGGCTGAAGCTGCACTACATCGCCGCGAAGTCGAACGCCTGGGGTGGCGCGGGCGAAACACTGGAGGACGCCACCGCCGACTTCGCGCTCTCGCAACTCGCCGCCGCCGCGGGCGATCGTGCCGGCGAACGGCGGTTCCTGACCCGCGCCGGCTACTGGCGCAACCTGTTCAATCCGGACGCGACCGCGCACGGCGGCTACATTCAGGATCGCAATGCCGACGGCACCTGGCCAGCTTTCACGCCGTCCACGGGCGACGGCTTCGTGGAGGGCAGCGCCGCGCAGTACCTCTGGATGGTGCCGTTCGACGTCCACGGCCTGTTCGACCTGCTCGGCGGACGCGCGAAAGCCACCCGGCGCCTCGATGATTTCTTCCACGACGCACACGGCCACTGGGCACTGACGAAGGCGGGACCGCTGCACGCGGAACTGGACAACGAGCCTTCGATCGGGACGCCCTGGTTGTACGACTACGCCGGGCAACCGTGGAAAACCCAGAAGGCCGTTCGCATCGTCCTCGATACCTTGTGGAAGAACGCGCCGGACGGCATTCCCGGCAATGACGACTTGGGCGAGATGTCGTCCTGGTACGTGTGGGCAGCGCTCGGAATGTACCCGGCGATTCCCGGCCGTGCGGAACTCTTGATCGGAAGTCCGCTCTTCCCGCGCGCGGTGATCCATCGCGCCGGCGGCGATGTCACGATCGAGACGCCCGGCGCAAGCCGTGCGAATCTCTACGTGCAGTCGTTGATGCTGGATGGCCGGCCGCACGACAAGCCGTGGCTGCCCGATTCCTTTGCGCAGCACGGCGGCTCCCTCCACTTCGTGCTCGGCATCCGGCCCGATACCCACTGGGGCAGCGATCCCGCCGACACGCCCCCGTCGTTCCCGCCGCCCGGGCCCAACTAGCGTAATACGGATATCGAACGTCGCGAACGCCATTCGACGCGGTTGCCTCGGAAAGTCAGGGCCGTGGGTGGCCGTTCCGACATTCCAGGATGCGATGGTCGGGCGGTTGCTTCGAAGTCTGTGGAGCAGCGATCAGGGATGATCGCACTGAAGTCGCGCAAAGTCAGGCCAAGGATGGCCGTTCTGGACTTCCACGGCTCGGGTTCGGCACGGCTACCGCGAGCCTCCAGGGCCCGGCGATCAGGGATGATCGCGCTAGAACGGTATATCGTCGTCCTCGAAGCCGCCGTTGTCGGGCGGGGGCGGCGCGGATGAACGCGCGCCGGCGGGTGCCCCGGCGGGACGACCCTGCTGCTGGCGCGGACGGTAGTCGCCGCCCTCGCCACGGCCGCCGCCCTCGCCCTGGCCCCCGAGCATCTGCATTTCGTTGGCGATGACGTCGGTAGTGTAGCGCTCGACGCCATCCTTGTCGGTGTACTTGTCGGTGCGCAAGCTGCCCTCGATGTACACCTGCCGGCCCTTCTTCAGGTATTCGCCGGCGATTTCGGCGAGCCGGCCGAAGAACTTGATGCGGTGCCATTCCGTGCGTTCCTGGCGCTCGCCGGTCTGCTTGTCCTTCCAGCTCTCCGTGGTGGCGATCCGGATGGTGCACATCGCCGTGCCGGACGCGCTGTAACGGGTCTCGGGGTCCGCGCCCAGGTTGCCGACCAGGATGACCTTGTTGACGCCACGTGCCATGTGCGAATCCTCGAATGGGGAACAACCGGACCGATGATGCTAGCACGCACCGCGCCGCGTCTGCCGGTGCGGGGCTCCTGGACGTGTAGGTGTTTTCCGGCATGGCACCTGCGGCGGCAAGCGCATTCCCCGGCCCCGATGCCGCGACCCGGCGGCCGCCGGAAAACCGCGCAGGCGGAACCGGCGCGTCCCGGTAGAATGGTCCGCTTGACATTCGCAGGATGCCCATGAGCCGCCCCGCCCCCGCCCCCGCGCCGGAACCCGCCAATCCGTTCGTCACCGCCCGCGACCTCGCCGCCCCCGACATGGCTGCGGTGGACGGCATGATCCGCCAGCGGCTGCATTCGGACGTCGTGCTGATCAACGCGATCGGCGAACACATCGTGGGCGGCGGCGGCAAGCGCCTGCGGCCCATGCTGCACGTGCTGGCGGCGCATGCGGCCGGCTACGCCGGGGACGCCCACATCGAACTCGCGGCGGTGATCGAATTCATCCACACCGCGACCCTCCTGCACGACGACGTGGTCGACGGCTCGGCGCTCAGGCGCGGCCGCAAGACCGCCAACGCCGCCTGGGGCAACGCCGCCAGCGTGCTGGTGGGCGACTTCCTGTACTCGCGTTCGTTCCAGATGATGGTGGAACTGGACCGGATGCCGGTGATGCGGATCCTCGCCGACACCACGAACTCGATCGCCGAAGGGGAGGTGCTGCAGCTCCTCAACATCGGCAAGGCCGAGACGGACGAAGCCGCGTACATGCGGGTGATCGAGCGCAAGACTGCAGTGCTGTTCGCGGCGGCGACCGAACTCGGCGGCGTGCTGGCCGGCCTGCCGGAGGATTCCTGCGCGGCGCTGCGCCGCTACGGCGCACAGCTCGGCTGCGCCTTCCAGATCGCCGACGACCTGCTCGACTACGTATCCGACGCCGAGACGCTCGGCAAGAACATCGGCGACGACCTCGCCGAGGGCAAGCCCACCCTGCCGCTGATCTACGCGATCCAGCGCTCGACACCGATGCAAGCCGAGCTGCTGCGCAACGCGATCACCAGCCAGCGGCTGTCCGCGCTCGACGTGATCGTCGACACGATCCGCCATTCCGGCGCACTGGAACGCACCCGCGCGCGCGCGCAGGCGCACGCGGATGCGGCGCTGGAAGCGCTCGCGACATTGCCGAATTCCATCTACCGCGATGCGCTCGCGGGACTCGCCGAGTACGCGGTCAGCCGAACGAGTTGATCATCCCGTTGGTGCGGCAGACCCAGAGCTCCGGCGCGAAGCGCGGATGCCGAGCACCTGAAAATCGGCCCCCTGCCAAAGGAAGGGGGCCGGGCCAGAGGCGCGGGGGATGCCGCCGCAACGCCGACGCACGAATCCGGAAGCCCTCTCCCTCGCGTGGTGCGTGCCTTCACACGGCGACCCATCAGCGCGCAAACGCCTCATCGAGCCAGGAGTGCATCAGCGCAAACGCGCGTTTCGCCACGGGAGGGTTGTACAAGCAAGACGGCGGTGAATGCGCCTGCGGCTCGGCGAAGCAATGCACCGCGCCGCCGAACACCACGAATTGCCACGGCGCGGGACTCTGCTGCATTTCCTTCATGAATGCCGGGGCATCCGGCATCGTGCCGCGGTCGTCGCCGCCGTTCATCGCCAGCACCCGCGCCTTGATCTGCCTGGCCAGTGTCGGATCGTCGCTGCCGAGGCCACCATGGAAGCTCACGACCGCGGCAACGTCGGTGCCGCTACGTGCGAGATCCAGCACCGACGTGCCACCGAAGCAGAACCCAATCGCGGCGAGTTTCGCGACGTCGATCGGCGCGGCGTGGTGCACCGACTGCTTCTTCAATTCATCGAAGGCGCCGACCACCCGCTTGCGCAGCAACGGCCGGTCGGCCAACAGCGGCTTCACCGCGGCCTGGGCTTCATGGTTGTCCTTCGGGCGCAGGTCCTTGCCGTACATGTCGCCCATGAAGATCACGTAGTCGCGGCCGGCGATCGATTTCGCGAAATCGATGTTGGTCGAATTGATGCCGGTCCAATCCGGAATCATCAGCAGGCCCGGCCGCGGCGCCGTCACCGCGTCGTCCCACACCAGCACGCCCTGCATGGCCTTGCCATCGACCGTGTACGCGATGGTTCTGGTGCGCATCGCGGCGTGCGCGAATGAGGCAACGCCGAACACAAGCAACAACGCGATGAACGTCTTGCGCATGACCGTCTCCTTGCCCTTCCTGCCTGAAAACCGGCTCAAGCCCCCCCTTCAAGGAGAGGGTGGCGCGCAGCGCCCGGTGGGGATGGTTTTGTATCGGGAACGATCTTCAACCCGATCCCCCATCCCGACCCGGGCTTCCTGCCCTTGAAGCCCGGTCTGCACGGCCGGGTGCAGCCGTTCACCGGCACGCGGCAGTGCCGCTCGAAACCCCGGCTCACCCCCTCGAAGGGGAAGGAGAAAGCCAATCGCGTTACGCCGTTCCTTCCGCGTGCGCAGCGAGCGCCCGCTTGAGCGGCCCGAATCCATCCACTGCACGCATTCCCAAGCCGCGGGCCATCGCCCACCCAGGCGCCTGCCACGCAAACACGCGCTCGAGCGCATCGAATGCGCGCGCATCCACCGTCGTCGCCGCGCGGCGCCGGCGCGCATAGCGGTGCAGCACATGCGGCGCCGTGAAATCGCGACCCGCCGCATGCGCCTCGCCGAGCACCGCGGCAAGTTCGGCGACATCGCGCAGTCCCAGGTTCGCACCCTGCCCGGCCAATGGATGCACGGCGTGTGCGGCATCACCCAGCAGCACGCAGCGATCGGTCGCGTAGGTTTTCGCAAGCTGCAGCTGCAACGGGAACGATGCGCGCGGCGTCGTCGCCGTGATCCGGCCGAGCCTGAAGTCGGAGGCGAGCCCTGCGGCCGCGCAGAATCCGTCGTCGTCGAGCGCCAGCACCTCGCGCGCCCGCGCCTCGGGCAGCGACCACACGATCGACGAGCGCCCGCTGCTGAGCGGCAGCAGCGCGATCGGCCCCGCGCGGGTGAACCGTTGCCAGGCCGTCGATCTGTGCGCCCGCTCAGTCGAGACGTGCGCAACCACCGCGCGCTGGCGGTAATCGCGTCCGCGCACGTGGATGTCGGCTTGTCCGCGCAAGCGCGAATTGGCGCCGTCGGCAATCACCAGCAGCGCCGCAGAAAGCGCACTGCCGTCCGCAAGGTCTAGGGTCGCGCGGTCTTCGCGCCGCGCGAACGAGAGGATCTGCGCGGGGCACACGCGACGCACACCGGCGGCATCCAGCGCGTCCCACAGCGTCCGTGCGACCAGCTTGTTCTCGACGATCCAGCCTAGCTGTGCACGGCCCTCGCGCGCGGCATCGAAAGCGATCTCCGCGCCCGAAGCCGCATCCCACACCCGCATCCAGCGATACGGTGAAACTCGCGCCGCCTCGATGGCGTGCCACACGCCGAGTTCATCCAGCAGGCGCGCGGAAGACGGCGCCAGCGCGATCACGCGCAGGTCCTCAGGTTCAGCCGCCAACCACGGCGCGGGTTCGCATGCTTCCACCAGCGCAACCGCGAAACCGCGCCGCGCCAGCGCCAGCGCACAGGCGGCGCCGACCATGCCGCCACCGGCAACCGCGACGTCGAGCGCTGGCCGGCGCGCGCTCACGGTGCCGTGTCCAGCACGGCCGCGGGCGGCGAGTCGCGAAAGCCCATCCCGCGGCGCGCGAGGGCGTGCCGCAACGGTGGCAGCCGGTCGAACGCCGCCATCGCCAGCGAACGCAACGGGCCGATCGCAGGCTGCGCGAGGCAGCCGAGCGAAACGAGGCCATGGCTGAAGGCGAGGACGCCGTCGCGATCGGGTTGCCGGCGCGACACGTAATCGGCCAGCAGTTCCGGCGTGCCGGGATCCTCGGCGTCGGCGACCATTTCGGCCAGCACCAGCGCATCGCGCAAGCCGAGGTTGAAACCCTGCGCGCCGATCGGATGCACGGTCTGCGCGGCATTCCCGACCAGCACCGCGCGCCGTGCCGCCAGCGAATCTGCAACCACGCGGCGGATCCGGTGCGGGAAGCGCTTGCCGGGTCGCGTGAAGGCGCCGAGCTTCCAACCGAAGCGCTGCTGCGCCAACGCCACGAATGCCGCGTCGTCCATCGCCGCAATTTCGTCGTGACGGTCCGCGGACACGGTCAACACCAGCCCGCGCCGCCGGTTCGGCAGCGGCAGCAAGGCGATCGGACCATCATCGGTGAAGCGCTCGAAGGCGACATCGGGCAGATCGCGTGCACACGAGATGGTGCACACGAACAGGCTTTGCCCATAATCGTGTTCGTGCGCGCCAATGCCAGCCTGCCGGCGCACCAGGGAGGTGCTGCCGTCGGCACCGACGACGAGGTGCGCCCCGATTTCGCGCACATCGTCGCCGACTGCGATGCGGGCGAGCCAACCCGAAGCCGTCGGGGCGAGCGATTCCAGAGCCGCCGGCACCAGCCTTTGCACGCGCGGGCTTTCAGCGAGCCGCACTTCCAATGCCGCGGCGAGCACCCGCCCGGGTACCACGCGCCCGAGCGCATCGACGCCGGCGTCCTCCGCGGACATCCGCACGCGCCCGAATTCACCGGCGCGGCTGACCTCGAGCCGCCGGATGGTGCCGGCCGCCGCTTCGATGCGCGGCCATGCGCCGAGCGCGCGGAGCGCGTTCACCGAAGCGCGGGCGAGCACCAGGTTGCGATCGTCATCGCCGGAAGCGTCGGCGGACGTACGCGGCGCCATTGCCTCGACCAACGTCACGCTGCGACCGGCAGCGGCGAGCGCCAGCGCCAGGCTCGTGCCGACAAGGCCGCCCCCGACGATCAGCAGGTCAGTCCGCTCGTTCATGCCACGATGATAGCCGGTTGACGCCGGTCAGCCCGCGCCGCGCGCGCGTTGCGGTAAGCTAGAATCATCGGGCTGCCCCGGCGTGCGTGATTCGCCCCGCGCGCGGATCTGCGGCGGTTCCGCCACCGCATCGAACAAGAGGATGGATTCCATGTCGCAACCGCTGCCGTCCCGCGCCCCCCAGTCGCGCGTCTTTTCCCCCGGCACGCTGGTGCTGTGCGGGATGATCGCGTTCACCGTCATCTACCGGCTCGGGGTGCACGCCGCAGCCGGCGCGATGCCGTGGAACTTCACGCCGGTCGAGGCGATGGCGCTGTTCGGCGGTGCGTATTTCACCAACCGCAGGCTCGCGATCGCGGTGCCGCTGGTCGCACTGTTCCTGGCCGACTGCTTCATCGGTTTCTATGGCTGGATGATGCTGGCCGTGTACGGCTGCGTCGCGCTCACCGCGTGGGGCGGTTTCGCCCTGCGCGGCCGCGTGGGCTTCTGGAATACCTTGGTCGCGGCGGCCGGCAGTGCCACCGGCTTCTATCTCGTCACCAATTTCTTCGTGTGGCTGGGCGGCACGATGTATCCGCACTCTGCATCCGGCTTGGTGGCCTGCTACCTCGCGGGCTGGCCGTTCTATCAGTACGGCACCCTGCCCGGCACCCTCGTGTGGTCCGCGTTGCTGTTCGGCAGCTTCGCACTGCTCGGGCGCCGCTGGAACGTCTTGCACCTGACCGCGGTGCACTGAGCGCCCGCAGCGATCGCGTTGCCGTGGGCAACCGCCTTTCGAAGATCTACACCCGAACCGGTGATGATGGCACCACCGGCCTCGGCGACGGCTCCCGCACGCCCAAGGACTCCGCGCGCGTCGAAGCGTACGGCACCGTCGATGAATTGAATTCGGCGATCGGCGTCCTGCTCGCCTGCGACGGCGTGCCCGACGACATCCGGGAACTGCTGGTGCGCATCCAGCACGCACTCTTCGACCTCGGCGGCGAGCTGTGCGTGCCGGGGATGGAACTGGTCCATGACGCCGACGTCACTGGGCTTGAGCAGACCCTCGACCACTTCAACGCCGACCTGCCGCGGCTCAAGGAATTCATCCTTCCGGGCGGCGGTCCCGCTGCCGCGCAGTGTCACGTCGCGCGAACCGTCTGCCGGCGCGCCGAACGGCGCGTGGTGACGCTGGCACGCAACGAGAACGTTCGCCCCGAAGTCGTGCATTACCTGAACCGCCTGTCCGACCTGCTGTTCGTGCTCGCGCGCGTGCTGGCGCGCGCGAGCGGCCATGGCGAGGTGCTGTGGCAACACGAGAAACGCCCGCGCCCGAAATGAGCCGCGGCAGGCTCCGTGCGGATGGCTCCCCCTCCCGCTCGCGGGATGCCGCCGGTCATCACGCCCCGATTTGCCGTCATCCCGGGGCTGTCGGCGCCGTCCGCGGACGGAGCCCGGATTCCGGCTTTTGATCCGCCGCGACAGGCTGGCCTGCGGTAGCATCGAACCATGCATCTCTACACCCATCCCGCCTGCCTCGGGCACGACCCCGGCGGCGGGCATCCCGAATCGCCGGCGCGCCTGCGCGCGGTGTTGCAGGCGCTGGACGATCCGCGTTTCGCGGCGCTGCAACGCATCGAGGCGCCGCACGCGACGCGCGAGCAGCTCCTGCGCGTGCATGATGTCGACTACGTGGACAGCATCCTTTCGGGCGCGCCGGCGCAAGGCCACGTACGGCTCGATCCCGACACCGTGATGTCGCCCGGCTCGCCGGAAGCCGCGCTGCGCGCGGCCGGCGCCGTCTGCGCTGCGGCGGATGCCGCGCTGCGCGGCGAAACGCAACGCACGTTCTGCGCCGTGCGTCCTCCCGGTCATCACGCAACCCGCGACCAGGCCATGGGATTCTGCCTGTTCAACAGCGTCGCGGTCGCCGCGGCACATGCCCTCGCCGTGCATGGCCTCGAACGCGTGGCCATCGTCGATTTCGACGTGCATCACGGCAACGGCAGCCAGGACATTTTCGCAAACGACCCGCGGGTCCTGTACGCGTCGACCCATCAGGCGCCGCTGTACCCCGGCACCGGCGCCGCCGACGAACACGGTGCCGGCAACATCTTCAACGCGCCGCTGCCGCCACGCGCCGGATCTGCCGAATTCCGCGCCGCGTGGGAAGAAATACTCCTGCCCGAGCTCGACCGCTTTCGCCCGCAGCTGTTGCTCGTTTCCGCCGGCTTCGATGCCGACGCCCGCGACCCGCTGGCCGAACTGCAACTGCACGCCGGCGACTACACCTGGATCACCCACCGCCTCGTCGAACTCGGCCGGCGCCATGCCGGCGGCCGCATCGTTTCCGCCCTCGAGGGCGGTTACGATCTCGACGCACTGAGGGAGGGCACCGCGGCGCATGTCGCGGCACTGATGGCGTAGCGGGCCTCGCCGTCATCCCGGCGCAGCAAGCCGTCCTGTTCTCCCCGGCCTACGACGACATCGAGCAAACTCGTGGCCTTGGCGCTCGTCCTGCGAGCCGGCTGGCGCCGTTCACGGACGATCCACTCGGCCGTAGCCGGGCGCCCTCTCCCCGGAGGGAAAGAGCCGCCCCGCGCCTTCGGCGCTTGCGCTGCGCGCGCTTCGCTCCGCCCTTGGTTCCGAAGGAGGGTGGATCCCGGCCTGCGCCGGGACGACGGGCCAAGGATGGCGAGGCGCTCCGCAGGGTTCGTGCCCTCATCCGGCGCTGCGCGCCACCCTCTCGAGGAGAGGGGAATTACGTCAATGCGCCGTGGCAGTGCTTGTATTTCTTGCCGGAGCCGCAGGGGCAGGGATCGTTGCGGCCGATCTTGGGGCCTGAGCGCACGACGGGCGCGGCGGTGGCGACAGCGCCTTCGGCGCCGGGCTGCGGCTGCCCGGCTTCGGCGCCCAGTTGCGGCGGGGCGTCGTAGCCGGTGGACTGGGCGTGCTGGAACTCCATGGCACGGGCTTCGGCCGCGCGGCGCTGCTCGGCTTCCATCGCGGCGACTTCTTCCTCGCTGCGGATGCGCACGCGCGCGAGGGTCTGGGTGAGTTCGACCTTGATGCGCTCGAGCATGTCCTCGAACAGCCGGAACGCCTCGCGCTTGTATTCCTTCTTCGGGTCGACCTGCGCGTACGAACGCAGGTAAATGCCCTGGCGCAGGTAATCCATGCTGGCCAGGTGGTCCTTCCAGGCGCTGTCGACCACCGTCAGCATCACGTGCTTCTCGAGCGCGCGCATCACTTCGGCACCCACCTGCTGTTCCTTGGCGGCGAACATGGTGTCCGCCGCTTCCATCACGTGCTGGTGGATGGCCGCGGCATCGGCCTCCTCGACGGTCTCCATCCAGCGCCGGAGGTCGAGCTTCAGGCCGAACTCCGATTCCAGCGCCGACTGCAGGCCGGCGAGGTCCCACTGTTCATCGACGCTCTCGTCGGGGACGTACTGGCGCGCGAGCGACGCGAACACGTCGCGGCGGATGTCGGCGACCGTGTCGGCGACGTCGTCGGATTCGAGCAGTTCCGCGCGCTGCGAGTAGATCACCTTGCGCTGGTCGTTGGCGGTGTCGTCGAACTCGAGCAACTGCTTGCGGATATCGAAGTTGTGCGCCTCGACCTTGCGCTGTGCCTTCTCGATCTGACGGCTGACCAGCCTGTCCTCGAGCGCGTCGTCTTCCTTCATCCCGAAGCGCTGCATCCAGCGCACCAGCCCGGCGCCGCCGAAGATGCGCATCAGGTTGTCCTGCAGCGACAGGTAGAAGCGCGAGGAACCGGGATCGCCCTGGCGCCCTGAGCGGCCGCGCAACTGGTTGTCGACGCGCCGGGATTCGTGGCGTTCGGTGCCGATGATGTGCAGCCCGCCGGCCGAGACCACCTGCTGGTGGCGCTCGCGCCACTCGGCCTTGATGCGTTCCCTGTCGGCCTCGGTGGCATCCGGCGGCAGTTCCGCCAGCGCCGCTTCGAGGCTGCCGCCGAGCACGATGTCGGTGCCGCGGCCCGCCATGTTGGTCGCGATGGTGACCGCGCCCGGCGCCCCGGCCTGCTCGACGATGTGCGCCTCGCGCTCGTGCTGCTTGGCGTTCAGCACCTCGTGCTCGACACCGGCCTTCTTGAGCATTGCCGAAACGAGTTCGGAAACCTCGATCGAAGCGGTACCGACCAGCACCGGCTGGCCGCGCTCCCGGCAATCGCGGATGTCTTCCAGCACCGCATTGAACTTGGCCTCTGGCTTGAGGAAGACGAGATCCGCGTTGTCCTTGCGGATCATCGGCTTGTTGGTCGGGATCACCACCACGTCCAGGTTGTAAATCGACTGGAACTCGAAGGCTTCCGTGTCCGCGGTACCGGTCATGCCCGACAGCTTGTCGTACATACGGAACAGGTTCTGGAAGGTGATGGTGGCCATCGTCTGGTTTTCGCGCTGGATCGGCACGCCTTCCTTGGCTTCGACGGCCTGGTGCAGGCCTTCGGACCAGCGCCGGCCGGGGAGCGTGCGGCCGGTGAATTCGTCGACGATGATGATCTCGCCGTCGCGAACGATGTAATCGACGTCGCGTTGGTACAGCGCGTGCGCGCGCAGGCCCTGGTTCAGGTGGTGCACGACGGCGAGGTTGCGCGCGTCGTAGAGGCTGGAGTCGCCGTCGAGGATGCCGGCCTTGCGCAGCAGTTGCTCGGCGTGCTCCATGCCCTCTTCGGACAGGTGCACCTGCTTCTGCTTCTCGTCGACGTAGTAGTCGCCCGGCACGGGATCCTCCCCGGGCAGCGGCTCCTTTTCCTGGCGGGTCAGGTGCGGGACGATGCGGTTGACGCGCACGTACAACTCGGGCGATTCCTCGGCCGGGCCGGAAATGATCAGCGGCGTGCGGGCCTCGTCGATCAGGATCGAATCGACCTCGTCCACGATCGCGTAGTGCAGACCGCGCTGGTAGCGCTGCTCCTTGGCGACTGCCATGTTGTCACGCAGGTAGTCAAAGCCGAATTCGTTGTTGGTGCCGTAGGTGATGTCGGCGCCGTACGCCTCGGCCTTCTCGGACATTTCCATGCCCGGCCAGACGACACCGACCGTCATGTCGAGGAAGTTGTAGACCTTGCCCATCCAGGCCGCGTCGCGC
>JAICJG010000130.1 GCA_025928585.1 Rhodanobacteraceae bacterium | reverse complement strand
CGCGGCGCGCGCCTCGTCGAAATGGCGATGCCTGCGCACCAACCGGGCGCGCACCCGTTCGCCCGGCAACGCATCGGCCACGAACACGGTCTTGCCTTCGACGTGCGCGACGCCGCGGCCATCGTGCGAAAGGCCGTCGATCGTGACTTCGAAAAAGTGTTCGCGCGGAGTCCTCATCCGCGCATCTTGCCAGACGCGTCAAGCGTCCCCGTTCAGAACCCGCTGTCGGCCGCGGTGGCGGCATAGCCGAGGGTGACCGCGCCCGGGCCCACGTTGACCATCCCGGTGATGCTCATCACGCTCTGGTACAGCGTGACTTCCGCCGCGGCGCAGGTTTCGGCCAGCTCGCGGTAGCCGGGCAACGCCTCCAGTTCGGCGAGCTCGCCGCCGTAGCTGACGCACACCGCCGGCACCAGCAGCCCGCGCTCGACCGTCGCGGCCGCGTGGCGGAACAGCATCGCGACGCCCTGCTCGAACCCGCGCGCCTTGGCCACCGGCCGGGTTTCGCCCTGGAAGCACTGCAGGATCGGCTTGATGTCCAGCGCAGTTCCGAGCGTCGCGCTGAGCAGGCCGACGCTGCGGTCGCCCTTTTTGCGGGCACGTGCACGCAGGTAGTGCAGGTCACGCGGCAGCGCGTAGGCATAGGTCTGCGCGGACAGTTCGCTGAGCCGTTCGCGGATCTGGCCGGCACCGGCATCGGCGGCGATCATCCGCGTCGCTTCGACCGCGCTCACCCCCTGGCCCGCGAACAGGCTGCGGGTGTCGACCACCCGCATCAGGAACGGCGACTGGTTGCCGGCGGCTTGGCGGATCTCCCGATAGCTGCCGAGGATCGCGAAGCTGGCTTGCGTCGCGTTGGCGAAGATCGGGCTGCGGCTGGAGGTCACCGTGAGGCAAAACACCGCGTCGTAATCGAGCACCAGCCTCCCGAGGAACAGTTCGCGGATCGCGTCGACCGACAGCGGCTCGGTCTCCGCCGCGTGCCCGCGCTTGCCCACGCCGCCCTGGAGGTAGTCGCGCGTGGTGACCGGATCACGCACGTCGATGAACGTCTTGTCATCGATGCGGATCGTGACCGGCAGGATCGTGATCTGGTTTTCGTCGATGAACTTGCGTGGAAGGTCGCAAGTCGAGTCGACGACGATGCCGATGCGCATGGCGTGTTCCTCCCCTGGGTCTGCGCGTCACATGGCCGTACCGGGTCCTGCCGGGCGCACCTTGCCCTGGCGTGGCTCGAACCCGTCTTGCCCGGAATCATGGCATGCATATTCCTTGCCGCGCGGGATTCGTCGCCCTGGATGCCCATTTCGCAGGCGCCACTGCCGACCATGTACGGGCCGCCGTGGCCAACCCATCCTCAATCTGGCCCCCGGCTCAACGCACACCCATCCGCGGACCGGGGGTGGACACCTGCTTCATCTTGGATCCCGTGTCAGCGGCCATCCACCATCAGCCTCGGCTCCTGCCTCCGACAAATGGCCTGCCTTCGGCATCCTGCCTACCCGCTCACCGCTGCGCGCGATGCGCTAGTGGAATCCCGCAAGCACAGCGGTTCGCCCTGGACGGGATGACGACATCCTGCCGTCACTTTTTTTGCCACTTCCCGGAAGCATCCTGGTAGTACCAGCCCGGATGCGCCATCGCGATCCAGCGCTTGGCGAACGCCTCGCGCATCCGGGAGGCCCACTCCGCATGGCCGTTGGCGACCGCGATCTGCCGGTACAGCTCGGCGCGATCCGAATTCTCGGCGGCGATCGCCTGGTTCGCCTGCGCGCGCAACGGCAACGGGATCTTGGCCGGATCGTGGATGGCGATATCGCCGTTGTGCGTGAATCCCGCCGCGCCGGAGTCGAGCAGCCCCTTCAGCGTCGCGTGGTAGCGGTTGCGCATGCGCGCCGTGATCGCGTCGATCTGCGGTGTATGGATGTCGAGATCGGGCTGCGCTTCGGCGGCATTCGCGACGGGCACCAGCGCATCCAGCATCCGCATCGCGAGCGGCTCGCCAGCGGCGGCTCCATGCGATTCATCCCCGCCAGAGGAAGGCGGTTGCGTGCTGCTGGCCGGGGCCGCCGAAGCAGGCGGGCCCTGTTCCGGACCGATGATGTTGCCAATGACCTTGTCGGCGGCCTTCTGCGCCGCCGCAGCCGGGAAATACACGTTGATGGTGACGCACCCCGCCAATAATGCGAATGCCAGGGTGAGCAGGAAAGCGAACTTGCGCATCACGAACCTCCATCAATTGCGGGATGTGCAGGAACTTGCCATCGGCACGCTCGCCGGCGCGCCACGTTCCAGAGTGTACATGCAGGCATGCGCACGGCCCCTCAGCGGACCACGGGGCCACCGCCCTTGGTGGCCTCCTCGAGCCGGTTGACCAGCGTCGCCCAATCGACCTTGCGCTGGTGGCCGATCACGGTGATGTGCGGCAGGCCGCTGCCTTCGACGATCGTGTAGCCGTTGCCGTCCGCGTTCGGATCGGGCGCGATGCCGCCCATCGTGCACACGCCGTGGGCGAGCACGCAGCTGAGGCCGATCCGCGAGTAGCCGAAGGTCTTGAACAGGCGCAGCGCCATGCTCTGGAGGCCGCCCGCGATACCGCCACCGCCTACCTGGGTCAGGCTCTTGATCGCGTGCTGGCTGATCTTGCCGCCACCGTCCGAGGCGAGCTTCGCGTCGAACGCGACCGGCTTCCAGTTCACCAGCCGCAGCCCGTTGATGTCACCGTCGAGGCGCCCGGTGATCTGGCCGAAGTCGAACACGCCGGTCACCTGGGCAAGGTCCAGTTGCCGCATCTGGATGTCGGCGGACATCCGCGGCTCGGCGCCGAACAGATGCCGGAGGCTCAGGCTGGTGACGCTCACGGAACCGTCGAAGACATTCAGCGAGAGCCCGCCGTCGAAGACGAGATCGCCGGCACGGTAGCTGAGGTCGGGAACGGCGCCCCCTAGCTTGCCGCCGAACTCGGGCCACCCGAACGCGTCGCAGAGTTTCGGCAGGTCGACGCCGGTCACCGCGAACCCCGCCGAAAGCTGCCGCGCCTTGGGGGCGCCCGGCTGCCAGACGAAGCGGCTCAACTGGAACGATCCGCCCAGCAGGTCGAGTGCGACCGGCTGACGCAAGGTCAGCGCGCCCGCCTCGTCCTTGAGGGCGAGCTTCGCCGGTCCGAACGGAATCCGGTATATCGAAAGCCGGTTCCACGACAGTGAAGTGGCGGGTCGCGAAGCGCGCGCGCGCCAGTCGATCCCGCCGTCGAGGCCGGCCACGCTGAGGCCGGCGCCATGGCTGTCGACCGACACGTCCCGGACGGTGAGGTCGAGCGCCGCGAGCCCCTTTGCTCCGAGATGGAACGATCCCGTCAGGCTGCCCGAGGTTTCGAGCTGCTCGAAGCCGGTTACCGACTGCACGAAGGTGGTCCCATAGCGCGTGTAGGCGGCCGGAAACGTGGCGGCAAACTGCTGGAGGTCGAGCTTGTCGAGGTTGCCCTTGGCGTCGAAGGCGAGGCTGCCCTCGATCCGCAGCGCATCGTGATCGTCGTAGTCGAGCGAATGGATCGCGATGCCCGCCGGACTCGCGACCGCCGACAAGTGCACGTTGGCGGTGTGCGCCGGCAGCCGCGCGTACAACGGTCCGAACAGCATCTGGCCGCCGCGCAATTCACCGTCGAACATTACGCTGGTCGCAAGCGATCCGGTCTCGATCCGGAAGGCTCCGTCGGCGCCGACATCGCGCATCGCGATGTTGCCGGCCTTGCTGTCGAGGACTGCCCCCGCGACCTGGATGCGCCCGGAAATCCGTGCGCCCCCTTCGGCGAGGTCCAGCGCCACGTCGCCTGCGACCGTGCCGCCCGTGAGGCGTCCATCCGGCCATGCCGATGCCAGCACGCCGCGCAGCCACGCCAGCGGCAGGCCGGCGAGCGTCATCTGCACGTGGCTGGTCTGGTCCAGCGGCATCAGCGCGTGCAGCCCGCCCTTGCCCTGCTGCACGTCGATTTCGAGGGTGCCGCCGTCCGGGTCGAACAGGACGGCCAGGTCGGCATCGGCAAACGCGCCACCTGGCGCGCGGTGGGTCGCGACGTGGCCGACGAACTTCCAGGCCTTGCCGCGGGCCTTTTGCGGCCGTCCCTCGAGGTCGAGCTCGACGTCGCGCCAGCCAAGCGCGGGCAGCGCGACCTTGTCCGCGTGCAACTGCAGTTGCGGGACGCCCTCGGGACCCGGGCCCACCTGCAGGCTGACGCCACTCAGGCGCATGCCGGCGGCCAGTTCCAGCGAGTCCGCCCGTACGTGCACGGTCGCCTGCGCGCACGCACACACGGCCAACAGCCATCCCGCCACGAGGCACTGGCGCCAACTTGCCACGACCACCCTTTTCCGGTAACAGTGGTGGCGATTGTGCCAGCCCGCGTCCGAATGGATGCCAACCCACGCCCGGGGGCGGTGTTACGACGGCGTAGCGAAGGAGATGCATGTCGATACAAGGACGAGCAGCGATGCGGGTCGGCAGGCCGGAGGCAGCAGCCCCGGAGGTCGCCCGGCGCCGGCACTCCGTCGGGCGGCCCCGATGAACCGGCAAGCCCCGCACTTCCGCGTCCTCCTGGCCGAGGACGATCCGGTCAGTCGCGAATTCCTGAGGGAAGCGGCCCAGGCGTGTGGCGCCCTGGTCACCGACTGCGCCGATGGCCGCCATGCACTCGAGCTCGCGCGCAAGGATCCCTGGGATCTGTTGATCCTCGACCACCACTTGCCCGGGCTCGATGGCGATGCGCTGCTCGCGCTGTTGCGCGCCGACCCACTGGCGGCCTCGCGCTCGACGCCCGCGCTCGCCACCAGTGCCGCGCGCGACATCGAGGGCGATGCGCTCGAGCGCGCCGGCTTCGACGAGGTGCTGCCGAAGCCGATGCAGATCGAGACGCTGCGTGGCGCCCTCGGCCGCCACGGCTGCCTGCTCGATTCGCGCCTGGATGACGCGGACGCCCTGCGCGCCTGCGGCTCGCCCGCTGCGGTTACCCGCCTGCGGCGCCTGTTTGCCGAACAGGAACTGCCCAACGTGCAGGACGAACTCGACGCGGCCGACGAGGACCTCCACGTCCTGCTGCCGACCTTGCACCGCCTGCGCGCCTCGTGCGGGTTCTGCGGCGCACGCAGCCTCGCCGAAGCCAGCGCCAACCTGTCGCACGCGATCACGACACGCGCCGACGCCGGAGCATGCGCGCCCGCGCTGGAATCGTTTCGGACGGCACTGGCGGAAACCCGCGCCGCGCTGCGCGTCCCGGCAGACGACGAAGCCTAGGCCCGCCTGCGGGCCGGCTTTCGCTCGAGGCCACTGTTGCGAAAAGCCAGGCCATGCAACGCGGTTCCGGGTGATGGCCGGTGCAGGTTGGGTTTCGCGCGCTGGCCCTCATACGCCGCGGCGAAGACGGACGATCGCGTCATCGAGTCCGCAGCGGATCGGCGAGTACCCGCCACGATTGCAGTCCGCGCGAACCGGCCTGGCGGCCGATCAGGCTCCGCATCAGGCGCCTGAGCGCCGCCAGGTCCTGCGCGTCCGGGGGTGCGCCCGCCGCCAACGCGAGCAGCGCCGATCCCCGCACGCGCACCGCTTCGGGATGGTTGCCGGCAGCGACTGCACCCGCTTCCGGAAGGTAGTCGTAGACGGCGTCGGCTTCGATCGGACGGCCGGTGTCGGCGGCGACGTCGAGTGGCAGCGCGTAGCCGATTGCCGCCAGCAGATCGCGCTCGAAGCACCGCAAGCACCACGCCGTCAACGAGGTGTCCGACAACTCGTCGAGCAAGCGCGCGTAGCGATCGAACAACGGCGGGAGCGGATCGTGGCGCGCCGTCAGACGCACCATCAATTCGTTGACGTACATCGCCGACAGCAAGGCCTCGCCGCGCAAGGCGCGCGGTGTCCCCGCCGGTTCGACCGCCGCGAGCGTCGGCAACTCGCCACGGCCGGACCAGTCCAGGCGCAGCGCCTGCATCGGCTCGAGCGATGAGCGCGGCAGCCGCGCGCGCACGCCGCGCACGCCGCGGGCGACCAGCCCGACCCGCCCGAAGTCGCGGGTGAACACTTCGAGCAGCATGCTGGTCTCGCGCCATGCGCGGGAGTGCAGCACGTAGGCGGGTTGGCGGGTGATGCGCATGAGTCAGGGAGCAGGGAGGAGGGCGAGAACCGCACGGAATATGGGCTGTTGCAGGTCCCTGCTCCCTACTCCCTGTTCCCGGCTCTACTCATACCCAAACTGCCTCAAGGCCGCTTCATCGTCCGACCAGCCGGCGCGCACGCGCACCCAGAGTTTCAGGAACACCCGCCGGCCGAGCAGCTCCTCGATTGCCTTCCGGGCCGCGCTGCCGATTGCCTTGGCGCGGCG
>JAICJG010000008.1 GCA_025928585.1 Rhodanobacteraceae bacterium | reverse complement strand
CTACAATGGCATTGTAGAGGTCGCCGGTTCGATCCCGGCTGGCTCCACCAAATCCCCACGCTGTCCCCATCGTCTAGAGGCCTAGGACACCACCCTTTCACGGTGGCGACCGGGGTTCGAATCCCCGTGGGGACGCCATGGCTGTTGGCATGGCATGCAGTGATGCAAGTACAATGGACAGCTTGGTGAATGTTGCCGAGCGTGGAAAGGAAACTCGTTGGCACGTAGCCCGGGAGGCAGGCGCACAGCGCCGCAGTCCGGGACATTCCCCGGATCACGCTGCGCTGGATTCGGGTAATGCGAACGCGAAGCGTGAGGCAGGATGCCGACCGGAGAACGTTCCAGGGATGGTTGAGCGCAGAATCGAAACAATGCGGAGCGGTAGTTCAGCTGGTTAGAATGCTGGCCTGTCACGCCGGAGGTCGCGGGTTCGAGTCCCGTCCGCTCCGCCAATTCTGGTTTCGTTTTCCTCCTGCCCGGATGCAACCGCAGACCCCGCACTTCGCGGGGTTTTTCATGTCCGTGCCATGGAATCTTCAGCGCCCGCCCGGAAGCGCGACGGCGCCGCCGCTGCGGCGCCCGTGCATCGGCGGTTCACAGGCGCGGACGGAACGGGTCCCTCTGCCGATCCAGTGGACCCCGTCCGCCCTTGCACCCCGTCGGCCGCAGCCTCAGAACCCGACCGTGATTCCCGCGTGCGCCTCGAGCGGATCCGCGGTTCCGCGGCCAGTCCGGTAGTCGGCGTCGAGGAACCAGCCCCAACGATTAGTGACCGCGGTGGTCCAATGCGCCCCCACGATGCCGATGTTGCGCGACAACTCGTGCCCCGCCGCTGCGAAGACCGCCTCCGGTACGCCGGCGAAGCTCGCGGCCATGGAAAGATCGGTTCCGCTGAACGCGTGACGGTAGCCGGCATATCCTTGCAGCGACGAATGCCCACCCGCCCACTCGAACCTTTCTCCGTAGCGGATGCCGACCGTTCCGAAGGTGACGTCGCTGGCCTGTGACGGCGCCGCCAGGCCCATCGCACTTCCGTGCTCCATGAATGCGGCCTGCTGCAGGTGCAGGCCCGCCACGGAAACGTATGGCGCCACCGTCGCCCCACCGAGATCCCATGTGCGACCGCCCTCGAGGGTCGTCACCGTGACACGGTCATTGCGCTGGCCCGAGACACCGGCAAGGGTTTCGCCGAGCAACAATTCACGCTGCACCAGGCTGCGAATGCGGGTGTAGCTCAGGCGTCCGGCAAGATAGAAACCGACGCCCGCACCCCAGCGGGCGTATGCGCCCGTCACGTTCTCGCGAGCATCCAGCCGCCCGCCGAGACCGGCCATCTGGCTCCAGACGCGGCTGTTGCCGGCGACGACGCCCGCCGACAGGTTGCCGGCGATCCTGCCGCCGACGCCCATCAACTTGCCGCCTGCGCGATAGGTGGCGGGATCGTAACCGCCGCCCGACAGCGAGCCGGAGGGGCCGAGCGACTCCACCCATGCGACCGGCTGTCCTTGAACCGCGGAAGCGCGTTCATGATTCGCCATGGCCATGTCGGTCGCGAGCGATTGCTCGACCTCCAGCGCACGGCTGGTGGCATAGATCTCCCCGGACAGCGAGTCCAGACTGGCCACCGCATCCGCCGTCGTCGGCGCGGCGAGGAACTTGCCCGCGTCGCGCAGCCACGCTTCGTGCCCGGCAGTCTGGCCGCTGGCCACCCACACGTTCGAGACATCGATGGCGGATTGGACGTTCCCCGCCGACTGGATCGTCTGCGGACTGGCGAGCGGCGACGCGAACACGGTCGCAGCTGCGGCGGCCGGTGTCAGTGTCACGTTCACCTGCGTCGATGTGTAGCTCAGCGTGCCGGTGTAGAAAACCCCGGAGGCGAACGTGAGGTTCTGGAAGGTGCCTGAAATCGCACCCGCATTCAGCAGGGTTTCGGTCGAATGGACGGTGTACCCGGTGGGCGCTCCCAACACTTCCATGGTGCCGGCGAGGCTCGCGGTGCCGCCGACTTTCAGTGGATCGCCCAGCGCGACGGCGGTGGTGCTGCCGGAGGCGTCGGCCAGGTTGCCGGTGATGGTCAACCCCTTGGCGGCGGCATCTCCGGCGCTGGTGACGGTACCGGCATTGCTGACGCTGGCTTTCACGGTGCCGGTGCCCGCCAGGGTTGCGCCGGCCGCGATGCTGATGTCGGACGCGACCGAGCCGTCGACCTGCAGCATGCCGGCATCGATGCTGGTTCCACCGGTCCAGGTGTTGGCGCCGGTGACCACCAGCGTGCCGGAACCGGAAAGCCTCAGGCTGCCGGTGCCGCCGATGTCGTTGGCAAAGGTCGAGGTGATGCCGGAGGGGATGCTCGCCTTGAATTCGCCGAATGCAAACTGGGCGGGACCTTGCACGGCCCGCTGTGCATCCACCATGCCCCAGCCGCACTGGCTGGGGGTGCAGCCCGGAATCTGGGTCGCGGTGGTCAGCACCGTGTCGGACATGTTGGGTGCACTCATCCATGGGAACGCCTGCCAGACCTGCGCCGTGACCCCGGTGACGATCGCGGTCGCGGCGGACGTGCCGACGCTGTAGCCACTCTTGAATCCGGGTGCTGCCGGCACGGTGTACACCTGCGCCGGCGCGGAAATGCACCACGCCGCGGCGACGCCGCATGGGGTCGGTCCGCCATTTTCGGTATACAGACCGCTCGGGTTGCCGTTGGCATCGATATCGACACCCGTCACCGCGATGATGTAAGGCTGCATGCCCGGAAACAGGGCCGGCAACCCCGCGTAGATGCCGGGGTTTTGCATGGTCGAGTCGTCGCCGGTGCCGAAGACCTGCAATACGCCGGCCTGCGCCACCGGATGCAGCATCTGGTAGGTCGCCTGCGCGGTGGCGTTGCTCGAACCGCCCGAGAGCTTGGTGACGTCGGTGCCGCCACCGAAGGACTCGTTGATGACCTTGACGCCCTGCGCCACGACGTCGGTATAGGACTGCGACGTCGGGTGGCAGGCTTCCCCTGCGGAGGTGCCGTAGCCGTAGCAGATCTGCGCCTCGTACAGGCTCGACCCGGGTGCCACGCCGCCGTTGAACTGGACGCCGGCGGCCGTGTCCGTGTACGGATCGCCCGCAACGAGTTCCGAAGCCGTGGTGCCGTGTCCGAAGTTGTCATTGGCCGCGGTCGGGTCGGTGACCCCCGGCACGTAGCTATGGAACCAGGCGATCTTGCTGCGACCGGTTGCATCGCTCGAGTCCAGCGCCGGATCGGTCGGATCGACACCCGAATCCATCACCCCGACTTTGACGCCGGTGCCGAGGAAACCAGCCTGCTGCGCGGCCAATACGCTGGTCGGAATCAACTGATTGTTGTGCGCGTCGTAACCGCTAGGCGGCGGCGGTGGCGGCGGTGGCGGCGGCGGTGGCGGCGGTGGCGGCGGCGGTGGCGGCGGTGGCGGCGGTGGCGGCGGTGGTGGCGGTGGTGGCGGTGGTGGTGACGTCGGTCCGGATTTCACCATCCCGTTTCCACCTCCGCCGCCGCACGCGGTGAGACTGATGGTCATGCTCATGACCGTCAGGCCGGCCAGCACCGCCAATGCCAACTGTTTCTTTTCCAATGCCGTTCTCCCTGATGTTGATCTGGTTCCGTGCAGGCGGTGCAGCAGCCTGCAGACGCGCGCCGCCCGGCAGCGTGGCCCCGATGTCCTGATTTCCCGCCTCGACGCCGGGCTGCACCGACCGCCAGCCCTTGTAATGGGTCATCTGTGCACAAAACGTGTTTGCCGATATCCCCAATCCCCGAGCTCCCCGCCGACGCACCGCCCGGGCCTGCCGGCAGCTGCACCGCAACGGGAATGCCTTCGCGCTTACGCGCCGACGATCGCTGGTGCGACGCGTTCCAGGGTGGCGAGCGAATGCCCCTGCTCGGCCAGGTATTCCAGCCAGCGGTTGAGAAAACCATTCATGCGCAGGCGGTGCAGCATCACGTTGCGGGCAGGTGCGAGCGGACCGAGCACCTGCCACAGGTCGCGCCCGGGCTCGCAATGCAGCGCTTCGGTCATTCCCGCATCGATGTAGGTGCGCAACTGTGCGGACGGCGAGGGGTTCCCGGTGGTCGCGTCGAGGACGGCGTAACTGAGACCCAGTTCGAGGGTGTAGGGGTGGCGCTCCTGCACGCTGAGGCGCACGTCGAGCCCGTCATCGACCGACGACGCGTATTCGCCGACCGCCAGCCGTTCGGGCGCGAACAAGCGCGCCAGGCGGTGGTGATTCTCCGCATACAGACCCATCAACCAATCGAAACGGTTGGGCAGGAATCTTGCCGCGAGCGAGCACGCATGGGAAGCCGGCGGGTGGCGAACGAGTACCGATTGCATGCCCCGATCTTAGCGCATGATCGGCGCTGCGCGCCTATTGCATTTTCGTGGTGGAACGCGCAACGTACCGCTTTGGGCGCCGACGGGCGCCGTGTTCATTTTGGCCCATCAAAACTTCAACGCGCCTTGCAGCATCACGCTGTCGGCTCGCTGCCGCTGGCCCTGCTGGTGATCGAGCCCGAGCCGCAAGCCGAAGCGCCGGGCCGGCCACAGCGAAAGACCCGCACGCGTCTCCGATTCATCGCGCGACAAGCCGACGCCGTCGACCGGCATCCAGTTGTCGAACGCGGTGAAACTCGCATCGAACGCGGCGCCGTATTGATGCAACGCGTGCCGCCACGCGAGCCCACCGTCGAACCGCATCCACATTCCGTTGGCGAGCTGCCAGTCGCTCTGCGCGTGCACCCCGAATCCGGCCTGCAGGCGTCCGACGGTGCGGCCGTTGGCCATCAGTCCGAAGCCGAAGCCGCCCTGCTCGGCAAACGATCCCTGGGCGAGGCGCTGGTAGCGCAGGTCCGCGAATGGCGTGATCCGCATTGCCCCCACGCGGAACTCATGGCCGCCTTCGAGCGCACCCGCGAGGTAGCCGCCGGAAACCTGGCTGCCGACCGGCGCGGCCAGACCTCCCAGCAGCAGCAGGCGTTGCATGTCCTGGTGGAACCAGCCTCCGCCGGCGCGGATCGCGGCGTACCACGGACCGTTGAACATTCCGCCATAGACCATCACATGATCGACCCGGCTGCGGCTGTGGTCCCACGACGCGTCGAGCTGGCCGTACCCACGGCTCTCGCCGGCCGCGTAGCCGAGCAGCGCACGGGTGCCGACCCGGTAGTCGGCACCGGAGATCCCGCCGTCGCTGCGGAAGGTCGCGCCGGCGTAGCCCGCGCGCTGCAGCTCGCCCTGCCAGTCGGCGCTGCCGTACCACACGCCGGCTTGGACGCTGCCATCCCGCAGCTGGTCCATGCGCGCGGACACCGCGCGACCGGTCGCGTCGATGCTGTCGAACAGCATCGCGGCGCTCGCCGCGTGCAATTGCCCCGAGAGGCTCTGCAAGGTTGCGCGTGCCGATGCCACGGTGGCTGCATGCTGGATGGCGCTCGCGCCCTCGAGCACGCCCGGCACGGGCGTCGCGCCGGCGCCGATCTTCGAATCGAGGCTGGTGAAGCCGCTCTGTACACGCACCGCGGCGCTGGCCGTAGCCGGGGAAACGATGCCCATTGTCGCGGCTGCCTGCGTGATGCTGAGGCTGGTGGTGTCCAGCCATACGGTGTTGGTCGTGTACTGGACGGTGGTGCTCAGGAACACGCCCGGTGAAAACGTGAGCTGCGCAAAGGTCCCATTGACGGCGCTCGCGTCCAGCACGTCCTGATGGGTGTTGGTGACGTAGCCCGAATCCTTGCCGAGAATGTTCAGGGCGCCCGCAAGCTGGGCATTGCCCGCCACGTCGAGTTTCGAGCCCAGGCTGACCGAAAGCGTGCCCGTGCCGGTCTGGGTGTAATCGCCGCCGACCTTGGTGTCGCCTCCGGCAACGACGACGGTACCCGAGTTGTCGAGCTGGTCCGCGACGCCCGGCACCTTGTCGAGCGTGCCGCCCTGTCCGACGGTCACGCTGCCCGGCAGCGCGTTCGCTGCCTGCAACGATCCGCCGAGCACCCGGGTGCCGCCGGTATAGGTGTCGTTGCCGGCGAGGACCAGCGTGCCGCTGCCGTTCTTGACGAGGCCGCCCGCGCCGCTGATGTCGTTGCTCCAGGTCGAGGCGAGTCCGTCGAACGACACCGACACATCGCCCCAGTCGAACTGCGCCGGCCCCTGCACCGCCCTGCCGACATCGAGTTCGCCATAGCCGAACGTCGCATTCGGTTGCGAACCGCCGAGCGGATCGGCGGTGCCGAGGATCGTCTGTCGCACCAGGTCGTTGGTGAAATACGGGAACGCCTGCCAGACCAGCGCCGCCGCTCCGGACACCTGGGGCGCAGCCAGCGAGGTGCCGGAAACCACCCAGTATTTCGGATCGGTGGTACCGGCGGTGGTGTCCTTGTCGAGCACGATCACGTCGCCCGGAGCGGCGAGGCAGTAATCCATCGCGCTGCCGCACTTGTTGGAATAGCTGTCGAGTTGGGTGGGATGGTTGCTGTCGACCGCGACCACGACCAGCCAGCCTCTCTCGACGTCGGGGGCGACGTTCGGCAGTGCGGCGATGGTGCTGGGGTTCGGACCGGAATCGTTGCCCGCGGCGAACACCACGAGCCCGCCGTGCTGGTTGACGAACGGGCTGTAGGCAGCGTCGAACGCCTGGTTCACGCTGGCATCGCTGGTGTCCCAGGTGATGCCGCCCCACGAGTTGTTCATCACCGTGACGCCTTGCTTGATCAGGTCGCTGTTCACCTGGCCGAAGTACTCCGCGTCCTGGTTCGTGACCACGCTCGGCGGCTGGCCATGATCATCGGGCGCCTTGTCGGAGATGATCCGTGCGGAAACGAGTTCGGCACCGGGGGCGATTCCGCCCGGGAAATCGGCGAACGGGGTACCTGCGGCGATTTCCGAGGTCCAGGTGCCGTGCCCCACCACGTCGTCGACGCTGGTGTTGTTCGCACTCGAATCGATGTAGATGAGTTCCGCCTTCACCCTTCCCGCCACCGTCGGATTGCTGCGCATGATGCCGCTGTCCACCATGCCGATGGTGACGCCCGCGCCGGTGTAGCCCGCATCGTGCGCGGCGTAGGTATTGGTGATCGACAGGTGCGCGTCCGCCGGCGGCTGGTCGGTGGCAGTGGCAGTCGGAGGCGGCGATGGCGGCGGCGTAGCGGAGACGGTTCGGACATTGCCATTGCCGCCGCCCCCGCACGCGGCGAGCGCCGCCGCCAGCAATCCCGGCACGATCCAGCGGCCGACGCGTCGCGTCCGCGATACTTCAAACCCCATGAGACGACCCTCATGTTCCGAACCCGAACGGACATTCTGCACCGAAGCGCTGCAGGCGGCACGGGCCCGATTTGCCGCAGCGCAGCATACGCCGCATAATCCCCCGCAGATCGTTTGGCCAGGCCGGCACCGCTGCGCGACCGAGCTGAAGCAAACGATGTGCCTAATCCGGAGATTCCAGCCATGTCCGACATCATCATCGCCGCCGCGAAGCGCACGCCCATCGGCGCGTTCCTCGGCCAGTTCACCGGCTTCCCGAGCCCGAGGCTCGGGGCCGCCGCCATCGGCGCCGCATTGCAGCAATCGGGGCTCGCCCCCGGCGATGTCGATGAAGTGCTAATGGGTTGCGTGCTGCCGGCGAACCTCGGCCAGGCGCCCGCGCGGCAGGCTGCGCTGGCAGCGGGCCTGCCCCCTGCGGCGGGCTGCACGACGCTCAACAAGGTGTGCGGTTCGGGCATGAAAGCGATCATGCTGGGGCACGACCTGATCGCCGCGGGATCGGCCGGCGTCGTCGTCGCGGGCGGCATGGAATCGATGACCAACGCGCCGCACATGGCGGCAGTCCGGAGCGGCATCCGCATCGGCGACGGCGCGCTGGTCGATCACATGATGTGGGACGGCTTGACCAACCCCTACGACGGCAAGTCGATGGGTGTGTTCGCCGAGAATTGCGCCGACAAATACCGCTTCACCCGCGAGCAGCAGGACGCGTTCGCAACCGAATCGGTGCGGCGCGCGCAGGCTGCGGTGAAGGATGGGTCGTTTGCGGATGAGATCGCGACGGTCATGGTGCCCTCGCGCAAGGGCGATGTCGAAATCTCGATCGATGAAACCCCCGGCAAGATCGATCCGGCACGGATCCCGAACCTGAAACCGGCATTTCGCAAGGACAATGGCACGGTCACCGCGGCGAGCTCCTCCAGCATTTCCGATGGCGCCGCGGCGCTCGTGCTGCTTTCCGCGGACGACGCGAAGGCTCGCGGTGTCGAGCCGCTGGCACGCATCGTCGCCCACGCGACGCATTCCCAGGAGCCGCAATGGTTCACGACGGCGCCGGTAGGCGCAATCGGGAAGGTGCTGAAAAAAGCCGGCTGGCAAGTCGGCGGCGTCGATCTCTTCGAAGTAAACGAAGCGTTCGCCGTGGTCGCGATGGCGGCCATGCAGGATCTGTCGATTCCACACGACAAGCTCAACGTGCACGGCGGCGCCTGTGCGCTGGGCCATCCGATCGGCTGCACCGGTGCGCGCATCGTGGTGACGCTGTTGCACGCCATGATCCACGCCGACGCGGCGCGCGGCGTCGCTTCGCTGTGCATCGGCGGTGGCGAGGCGACCGCGATCGCGATTGAACGGGCCTGAAGGCTGCACGCCGGGTTGTACGCTCGCTGCAGTAAGCGCCGACTGAACGTTGTTTGCCCGCAAAAAGTCGGATGCTGGCGTTATTCAGCCAGACGCGGTTTAATAGCCGCGCCACTTCCGTGGCTATCCACGGCTCAATTCACCAGGAGAGACCCATGAAGCTCACTCGTACCGTAATCGCGCCCGTGCTGGCCGGGGCGATGGTTCTTGCGCTTGGCGCGTGCAGCAATCCGTCCGACCAGGCGCAAAACGCGGCGAATCAGGCACAGCAGGATGCGGCGACGGCCGCGTCGGCCGCGGCGAGCGCCGCTTCGGCCGCACAGATGTCACAGAGCACCGGGGCGCAGCAGGCCGCGGAACAGGCGCAGACGGCTGCGGGCGCTGCCAGCCAGGCCGCCAACGAAGCCCAAGAAGCGGCGTCGGCCGCCTCCAGCATGGCTCCCGCCGGCAGCTCGTCCACCCAGAACGCCGTGCAGAATGCGGCGAACCAGGCATCCAACGCCGAGAACCGCGCCAGCCAGGCGGCCGATACCGCCAAGGACGCGGCGCAGAAGGCCAAGAATGCCGCCGAGAACAGCACCTCGGGACACTGATTCCGCTGCCTTTTGCACCAAGAAAACCGGCCGCCTCCGTGCGGCCGGTTTTTTTCGACTGCCGCAACGATTTATGCTTTCATTCCACGCCTGCACGCAACGAAGCGAACCACAACATGCCCGCCATCCGATCGCGCATCGACACCAGGAGCGAGGCCTTTCGCGAGAATTCCGCGCGACTGCGCCAGCTCGCCGATGAACTGAAGGACGAGCTGGCGCGCACGGCCGGGGGCGGTGGTGAAAAGGCGCGAGCCAGGCACCTCGCGCGCGACAAGTTGCTGCCGCGCGACCGCATCCGCGCCCTGCTCGACCCGGGCTCGCCGTTTCTGGAACTCTCGCCGCTGGCCGCCCACGGAATGTACGAAGACGCCGCGCCCGCGGCCGGGATCATCACCGGCATCGGCCGTGTGTGCGGGACCGAGGTCATCGTGGTGGCCAACGACGCCACGGTGAAGGGCGGCACCTACTTCCCGATCACCGTCAAGAAGCATCTGCGTGCGCAGGAAGTGGCGCTGGAGAACCGCTTGCCAGCCATCTACCTCGTCGACTCCGGCGGCGCATTCCTGCCGCTGCAGGACGAGGTATTTCCGGACAAGGAGCACTTCGGCCGCATTTTCTACAACCAGGCCCGCATGTCGGCGCAAGGCATCCCGCAGATCGCGGTGGTGATGGGCAGTTGCACCGCCGGCGGCGCGTACGTGCCCGCGATGAGCGACGAGACCATCATCGTCAAGAACGAGGGCACGATCTTCCTGGGTGGTCCGCCGCTGGTGAAAGCCGCCACCGGCGAGATCGTGGATGCCGAGACGCTCGGCGGCGCGGACGTCCATACGTCCATTTCCGGCGTCGCCGACCATTTCGCGGAGAACGATGCCCATGCCCTCGCGATCGCGCGTGACGTGGTCGCGGCGCTGAACCGCAGGAAGGCGATGCCGCTCGCGCTGTCAACTCCGCGCGAACCCGAATACACGGCCGAAGAACTGTACGGGGTGATTCCGATGGATACCCGCCGCCCGTTCGACATTCGCGAAGTCATTGCGCGCATCGTGGACGGTTCGGAGTTGCACGAGTTCAAGGCGCGTTACGGGAAGACCCTGGTGACCGGCTTCGCGCACATCCACGGCTACCCGGTCGGGGTCGTCGCCAACAACGGCATCCTGTTTTCCGAGAGCGCGCTCAAGGGCACGCACTTCATCGAGCTGTGCAACCAGCGCAATGTGCCGCTGGTGTTCTTGCAGAACATCACCGGCTTCATGGTGGGGAAGAAATACGAGCAGGCCGGCATCGCCAAGGACGGCGCCAAGATGGTGACCGCCGTGGCCTGCTCGCACGTACCGAAATTCACGGTGGTGATCGGCGGAAGCTTCGGCGCCGGCAACTATGCGATGTGCGGCCGCGCCTATGGCGCGCGCTTTTTGTGGACGTGGCCGAACGCCCGCATCAGCGTGATGGGGGGCGAACAGGCGGCGTCGGTGCTGGCGACGGTCAAACGCGACGGGATCGAAGCGCGCGGCGGCGAGTGGTCGAAGGACGAGGAAGAAACCTTCAAGGCGCCGATCCGCGAGCAATACGAGCGCCAGGGACATCCCTACTACGCGACCGCGCGCCTGTGGGACGACGGCATCATCGATCCGGTCGATACCCGCCGCGTGCTGGGCCTCGCGATCTCCGCCTCGATGAACGCGCCGATCGAGCCGCAGCGCTACGGGGTGTTCCGGATGTAGCGGGCGCCGCTCAGAAGAATTCGTATTCCAGCTGGAAGCGGATGGTCATGCCCGGCGCGCCGCGCGTGACCCCGGCGAGGATCGCGGCGTCGTAGTGCAGCCCTTTCGCATTGCCGAGATTGGCATCACCGAAGAACGCGGGGCCGATCTTCAATTCCGCTGAATGCAGGTGTGCTGGGTCGCCGAGCGAGCCAAACGCCTGCAACCCGGGCTGGAAGTGCGGATCGAGGTTGTATTTCCACTGCACCTGATAAGCAAGTTCATTGCGTGGTTCCCGCACGTCGCCATTGTGATTCGCACCATCCGGCCGTGCGCTCAGGCGCCGCTCCCAATAGACGTTCAAGTTGCTCTGGGTGTGCTGGGTCTCCCGCTGGAACATCGGCCCCAGCACCAGCTTGTTCACGTTCTCGAGGCGATTGTGTTCGAGTTCGGCGAAAATCCCGGCGTCCAGCCAGTGCTCGCCGTGCTCGGTCAGCTGGAAGATGTTCTCGAACTCGTATTCCTCGACGCGTCCGGCGCCACCGGGCGTCTGCGAATACTCGGCCTCCACTTCCATGCCCCAGCGCGGCATCACCCCGTAGCCGATCGCAAGCTTGGCGGCGCGTTCGCCGTCGGGCTGGTTCCAGTCCTGGATGCCGGCCTTCAGCTCGAGCTCCCATTCCCGGTAATCGACGATCGGTGAATAGATCGTCGCTGCCGGCCCCGCCATCGCCACGGCCGGCAGCGCGGCGCCGCCGGCGACCCCCAGCGCTGCCGCCAGGGCCCACGCTCGCCGGACGTGCCGCTTCTCTTGTCTCATTGCTGTTCCATGTTGATCGAGGCGGTCCGGCGGGAGGCCGATTCCGTCCCGTCGACCTGCCGGAATCCGGCGCAACGCGCCCCCTCGCACCGCCATGCGATTTCGTGCAGACGCAGTTGGAGGAATCAGGTGCCGCGAGTGACCGCGGCAGTGCCCTCGGAAACGTGCCTGGAGGAGGGTTTCACCCGGACGCGGCGCGAAATCACACCCATGCCCGCCGCAAGCACCACGAACGTCACCACCCAGAACACCAATTGCATACCAGCCGGTCGCGCCTCGTAACCGGTCAGGATATGCACCGCCTGCCCGACCAGCGAACCGTTTGCGAGCAGCCAGGAAGTATCCCAGAGCTGGTTTCCCCAAGCCGGCAGCAGATTGGCCTGGATCAGGAAACCGGCCGCGCTCGAAGCCAGCCCGGCGGCGAGTACCACCAGCATCCAATTGGTCGCGCTGAAGAAATAGCGGATCGGGATCCGCAGCAGCCCGAAATACAGGCCGAAACCAACCGCGATGCCGCCTGCGAGTCCCAGCGGGACGCCGGAGAAGAAGCCCAATTTGCCCGCGCCGCCCGCAGCCATCCCGTACAGGAACAGCACGATCTCCGAACCTTCCCGCAACACCGCGAGCGCCACCACCGCCAGCAGGAGCGCGATGGAACTCGACCCGGCCTTCACCGAATCGGTGACGCGATGCATCTGCTGCACCATTTCCTTGCCGTGGCTCGACATCCAGGTAACGTGCCATCCGAGCATCCCCACGGCGGCCAGCAGCACGGCGGCGTCGAATACCTCCTGCCCGATCCCGCCCAGCGAACCCTCGATGAAACCCATGCAGACGGCGACGATGATCGCGCCGGCCACGCCGAGGGCGATGCCGCCACCGATGAACGCGGCGCGACGCGGCACCCCGCGCGTCGCCGCCGCCACGATCGTGACGATCAATGCGGCTTCCAGGACCTCGCGGAAAACGAGTAGCGCTATGCCGAGCATGCTTGCCTCACTCCACCACCAGAACGCCCGTGGTCGCCTGGTGGAAATCGTCGAAAAACTTGTAGGTGCCCTTCGCCAGCGGCCCGATGAACACCGTCACGGTGGAATCGGGCAGCACGATCTTCTCGCGGTTGAAATCGCTGCTTTCGAATTCCGACGGCACCGCGTTGCGGTTGGTCACCAGCACCCTGAATTTGGTATTGGCCGGAACCTTGAGCGTCGCCGGCGCGAACTTGTGGTCCTGCAGCACGAGTTTGTACTCAGGCATCGCCCCCGCGAGGGCGCTGGTTGCGGCGCCGGCGCCCGCCAGGACGACGATCATGGAAAGAATCAGCCTGCGCATCACACGATATTCCGTCTGGATCCAGATCAAGGCCTCTACTGATAGGAAATGCTAATCGTTCGCATTTATAAATGCAACTCCGCGGCTGCAACCGCTCCCGCACGATTGGGATGGATGCCCGCAGACGGTGCTGCCGGGGGCGCCAGCCAATGGACCCGCTATCCTTGCCGTTTTGGCACGGGACCCCGCGATGGCGGAAACGATCCTGCTCGAGCGCTCCGGTGCACTCGCCACGTTGACGCTGAACCGTCCGCAGGTCCACAACGCCTTCGACGATGTGCTGATCGGCGAAACCACCGCCGAGCTGGAAGCGCTTGCGGATGACCCAACACTGCGTGCGCTGGTACTGACCGGCGCCGGGGCCACGTTTTCGGCCGGCGCCGACCTCAACTGGATGCGCGGCATGGCGCGCGCGGGCGAGCCGGAAAACCGCAAGGACGCGCTGCGCCTCGCCGAGCTGCTGCGCACCCTGCAGTTCTTTCCGAGACCCACGCTCGCGCGGGTCAACGGCTCGGCCTACGGGGGCGGCGTCGGCCTCATCGCCTGCTGCGACATCGCGGTCGGCGTCGAAGGCGCCAAGTTCGCGCTTTCCGAAGTGAAACTCGGGCTGGCGCCGGCGACCATCGCGCCGTACGTGGTGCAGGCGATCGGCCCGCGCCAGGCGCGCAGGCTGTTCGTCAGCGCGGAAATCTTCGACGCGGCCGAGGCGACACGCATCGGTTTGCTGCACCAATGCGTGGCCGCCGATCGACTGGACGAAGCGATCGATCGCCAGCTGCACTTCCTCGCCAAGGGCGGCCCGCTCGCCCAGCATCAAGCCAAACTCCTGGCGCTGCGCACGTCCGGGATGACGGTCGAATCCGCCCAGCGCGTCGATGTCGAAAACGCAGGCCTGATCGCACGCCTGCGCGTTTCGTCGGAAGGCCAGCACGGGCTGGCGGCGTTCCTCGAAAAACATCCGCCCGACTGGGCGAAGGATCGGCGTCCATGACCCCTGCAACCCGCCCGCGGCCGCTCGTCAACCTCGAGGACCTCGAGGTGCGCGAAGTGGCGTCCGACCGCGCCCCGCGCGGACCGAATGCCGACCGCTACGACATCCGTTGGGCCGAAATTGCCAGCCGCATCGGCGCACGCAAGCTCGGTTACAACCTGACCGTCGTCGCGCCCGGCAAGCGCAACTGCCCGTTCCACAGCCACCGTGCGGAAGAGGAAATGTTCTTCGTTCTCGAAGGCAGGGGCGAATTGCGCTACGGCGAATCGCGGTTCCCCTTGCGCAGCGGCGACATCATCGCCTGCCCCGCAGGGGGGCCGGAAACCGCGCATCAGATCATCAACACCGGCGACACCGAAATGCGCTACCTGAGCGTGAGCACCCTCGCCCCGATCGAGGTCTGCGAATATCCCGATTCCGGCAAGTTCGGGGTGTTCGAGGACCAGCCATGGGAGGCCGGTGGAGGCGACGAACCGTTTCGGCACCTCGCGCGGCGCGAGGACACCCGGGACTACTGGGAGGGCGAGTAGTGTTCGAGCGTGTCCTGATCGCGAACCGCGGCGAGATCGCCTGCCGTGTGATCCGCACCTGCCGCAGCCTCGGCATCCACACCATCGGGGTGTTTTCGGAGGCCGACCAGGACGCGCAGCACGTCCGGCAGGCGGACGAGGCCTGGCCGATCGGCGGCCCGCGCCCGGCCGATTCCTACCTGCGCGGCGACGCGATCATCGAAGTCGCGAGGAAAACCGGCGCGCAGGCAATCCACCCAGGCTACGGATTCCTTTCCGAGAACACCGGTTTCTCGCGCGCATGCCTCGACGCCGGCATCGTGTTCATCGGCCCGGATCCGGCAAGCATCGAGGCGATGGGTTCGAAATCGGCGGCCAAGGCCTTGATGGAAAGGCACGCGGTGCCGCTGGTTCCGGGCTACTACGGTGACAACCAGGATGGCGCGTTCCTGGCGCGACAGGCGCATGAGATCGGTTATCCGCTGATCCTCAAGCCTTCGGCCGGCGGCGGCGGCAAGGGCATGCAGATCGTGCGCTCGGACGCGGAGTTCGCGGACGCGCTGGCGGCGGCACAACGCGTGGCAAGCGCTTCCTTCGGCGATGCATCGATGTTGCTGGAACGCTACATCGAACATCCGCGCCACATCGAATTCCAGGTATTCGGCGATCGTCATGGCAACGTGATCCATCTCGACGAGCGCGAGTGCTCGGCGCAGCGCCGTTATCAGAAAGTGCTGGAGGAGACACCCTCGCCCTTCCTCGACGACGAGCGGCGATCCGCGATGGGCGCCGCGGCAGTCGCGGCGGCCAAGGCCGTCGATTACGTCGGCGCCGGCACCGTCGAGTTCATCGTGGGGCCCGAGGGCGATTTTCATTTCATGGAAATGAACACGCGCCTGCAGGTCGAGCACCCGGTCACCGAAATGACCCACGGCATCGATCTGGTGGAGTGGCAGTTACGCATCGCTGCCGGCGAACCGCTGCCGCTCGCCCAGGAACAGGTTCGCTCGCATGGCCACGCATTCGAGGCGCGGCTGTATGCCGAGGACCCCGAGCAGGGCTTCCTGCCGAGCTCCGGCAGGTTTTCGCGACTGCAACTGCCCGCGCCCTCGCCAGGCATCCGCATCGATGGCGGCGTGGCCGAGGGCGACGCGGTGACGATCTTCTACGATCCCATGATCGCAAAACTGATCGTCTGGGCCGTCGACCGCCCGCAGGCGCTGCAACGGATGCGCGAGGCGCTCGCCGCCTGCGAGATCGCGGGCCCCAAATCCAACATCGGCTTCCTCGAACGCCTGGTGCGCCACCCCGCCGTGGTGGAAGGCCGCATCGATGCCGGCTACCTCGATCGGCATCTCGACGAATTCATCGCCGGCGGCGAGCAGCCGCCGACGGGTGCGCTGTTCGCGGCCACCACCGCGGCATTGCTGCACGATGAACGACGGATCGCAGGCGACCCCGGCGATCCCGACTCGCCGTGGAACCTCGCCGACGGCTGGCGGATCGGTCGCGCCGGCAAGCGCGTGGTCGCCCTCGGGGTGGGCGGCCATCGGTTCGAAGTCGAGGCGCACGGGCACGCCGGCGAATACCGGCTCCGCTGCGGCGACGCACACTGCGACATCGCGGATGCCCGCTGGGATGGCCGGATCCTCAGCGCCCGCTTCGACGGTGAAGCGCGTCGCTGCGACGTGCGTGTCGATGATCGGCGCGTGTTGCTGCACGATGGCGTCGGCACGCGCTGGCACCTGCACCGCGCACCCGCGTTCACCTGGGAAACCAGCGACAGCGCCGGCGCCGATAGGGTGGCGGCGCCGATGCCGGGGCGCATCGTGCTGGTCAAGGTCGAGGTGGGCGACGAGGTGGAGGCCGGGCAGGAGCTGCTGGTGATGGAGGCGATGAAAATGGAGCTGTCCCTCAAAGCTCCGCGCGCCGGCACCATCGACCGCGTGTCGGCCGCCCCGGACGAGTTCGTCGAAGCCGACACCGTGCTGGTGCTGTTCGCCGATTGATCGCGGGCGGCTCGAAGCGCCGCCGCCCGCGACGAACCCGCTGCCGGTGCGGCGGTACGCAGCGCGCGACGATTTCGAACCTGCGATCCGTGTGCCATGGCATCATGTGGCCCGTGGAAGGGCTGCGCCGTGATTGCTTCGATACGCTGCCAGGATGGCGGCGGTCACGCCGGTTCGCGCGCCCGGCCTCCTCGCCGCCGGAACACCCGAAAAGAGCCCTGCATGTTTCCCACCCGTGTCCGCATCGTCGAAGTCGGCGCCCGCGATGGCCTGCAGAACGAGAAGACCGTCGTCCCGACCCAGGTGAAGATCGAACTGGTCGACCGGTTGTCGGCATGCGGCCTGCAAACGATCGAGGCGACCAGCTTCGTGAGCCCGAAATGGGTGCCGCAGCTCGCCGATGCCGAGGCGGTGTATGCCGGCATCGCGCGCAAGCCCGGCGTCGACTACCCTGCGCTCGTGCCCAACATGCGCGGCTACGACCGCGCGCGCGCCGCGGGCGTCACCAGCATCGCGGTGTTCACCGCTGCGAGCGAAGCGTTCAACCAGAAGAACATCAACGCCTCGATCGACGAGTCCATCGAGCGTTTTCGTCCGGTGCTCGAGCGCGCGCGCACGGAAGGCGTGCGGGTGCGCGGCTACGTATCCACTGTGCTCGGCTGCCCGTACCAGGGCGAGGTGGCGGTGGGCGACGTGGTGCGCGTGTCCAAGCGCCTGTACGACCTGGGTTGCGACGAAATTTCCCTCGGCGACACCATCGGCGTGGGCACGCCCGTGAAGGCACGCTCGATGCTGCACGCGGTGGCACAGGAAGTCCCGATGAAAGCGCTGGCAGTGCACTTCCACGACACCTACGACCAGGCGCTCGCCAACATCCTGGTCTGCCTCGAGGAAGGCGTGCGGGTGATCGACAGCTCGGTGTCCGGCACCGGCGGCTGCCCGTATGCGAAGGGCGCGACCGGCAACGTCGCCAGCGAGGACGTCACGTACATGCTGCAGGGCATGGGCATCGAAACCGGCGTCGACCTCGACAGGTTGATCGAAACCGGCGCATGGCTCGCGAGGCAGCTCGGCAAGCCGACCTCCAGCCGGGTGACGCGGGCCAGGATGGGCGAATGAACAGGAGCGCCGGCTCGAGGCCAAAGGCCCGAGCCGGCATTTCCTGCGTTACGCTTTGGCGGTTCCGTCGCTACGCTCCTTGAACGGTCCACTCGATTGCTCGGCGCTCGAACCATGTCCCAAGCCTTCCTCATTCGCCCCATCGAGCCACGCGACGACGCCGCGATCGCCGCGATCATCCGCGCGGTGATGCCGGAGTTCGGCGCCGGCGGCGAGGGCTTCGCGATCCACGACGCGGAAGTCGATGCGATGTGCGAGGCCTACCGGGAACCGCGCAGCATCTACTTCGTGGTCGAGATCGACGGCAAAGTCGTGGGTGGCGGGGGTGTGGCCCCGCTGGACGACGGCGAACCCGACGTCTGCGAACTGCGCAAGATGTATTTCATGCCGGAGGCGCGCGGTTTCGGGGCAGGCAACGCGATGATCGAACGTTGCCTCGATGCGGCGCGCGCGCTCGGCTTCGGGCGTTGCTACCTCGAAACCCTGACGGGCATGGACGCGGCACAAGCCCTGTATCGCAAGCACGGTTTCCAGCCGCTGGGTGCGCCGCTGGGCATGACCGGCCATCACGGTTGCGACCGCTGGTTCATCCGCGCGTTGTAGGCGCGGGCGTGCTCGTGCTGGATTCCCGCGAATCGCCTGCACGCAGGCTCCTGCATTACAATTTCGGATTTGCGAATCAGGGAGCACGCGGATGCAACTCGACCGGGTCAAGGCGATCGTTACCGGCGGAGCATCGGGACTCGGCTACGCGGTGGCGCGGCACTTCGTCGCACGCGGCGGCAAGGTCGCGCTGTTCGATGTCAACGACGACAACGGGCGGTCGGCTGCGGAGGAACTCGGGGACGCCGCACGCTTCTTCCAGACCGATGTGACCAGCGAGGAAGGGGTCGTCGCCAACGCCGCCGCCGCGCGCGAGGCGATGGGCGGATTGAACGTGGTGATGAACTGCGCAGGCATCCTGGGTTCCGGCCGCGTGCTGGGCAAGGAAGGTCCGATGCCGTTGAAGAATTTCGCGACCACGGTGATGGTGAACCTGGTCGGCAGTTTCAACGTCGCCAAGGCCGGCGCCGCGCTGATGCAATCCAGCGAACCCGGCGAGGACGGCGAACGCGGCGTCATCGTCAACACCGCGTCGGTGGCCGCCTACGAAGGCCAGATCGGACAGGCTGCGTATTCGGCGTCGAAAGGCGGCATCGTCGGCATGACGCTGCCGATGGCCCGCGAATTCGCCCGGATCGGCGTGCGGGTCATGACGATCGCGCCGGGCGTGTTCCACACCCCGATGGTCGACGGAATGCCCGAGCAGGTCTACCAGTCGCTGTGCGCGCAGGTGCCCTATCCCTCCCGGCTCGGCAAGCCGGAGGAATTCGCCGAAACGGTCGCGTTCATCATCGGCAATCGTTACCTCAATGGCAGCGTGATCCGGTTGGACGGTGCGATCCGGATGCAGCCGAAATAGAGCCGGGATTCGAGAGACGGGATTCGGGATTCGAAAGGCCCACAGCCCGCTCCTCGCGCCGTTGGCGAATCCCGATTTCCAGAACCGGATCCCCGAGCACTCATGAAAGCCTCCGATATCAAGAAGGGCACCGTGGTCGAACACGAGGGCACCGTGTACCAGGTGCGCGACCTCGAACGCAGCGCGCCCACTGCACGTGGCGGCAACGTCACCTTCCGCTTCACGCTGTACTCGATCCCGGGCGGTCGCAAGCTGGATGTGAGCCTCCGCGCCGACGACGACCTCAAGGAAATGGAACTCACCCGCCGCGCGGCGAACTACTCGTACAAGGACGGTGATGCGCTGGTGTTCCTCGACGCCGAGGACTACACGCCCTATGCGCTCGACCCGGACGTGGTCGGCGACAGCGCGGCGTACATCGTCGAAGGGGTGGACGGTTACTACGTGCAGTTGATCGACGACGCACCGGTAGCATTGCAGGTGCCGACCAGCGTCGCATTGAGGATCATCGACACCGCACCGGAACTGAAAGGCGCCTCGGCGACCAAGCGCACCAAGCCCGCCACGCTCGAGACCGGCATCGAACTCCAGGTCCCCGAATACATCAAGACCGGCGAGCGCGTGTGGGTGAATACCGTGACGGGTGAATTTTCGGGGCGAGCGTGAGCGTTGGCGGCGGTTTTGTGGACGGGCTGCGGCCACGGATGGTCGCTTGCCTGGCCCGCGAGACCTTCGGGCGGGATCCGCCCAAGCGCAGACCGGCCTAGGTGCCATCCGGCGCTTGTCGTGGATGAAAAGCACCGGTATGGTACGGCACGCTCGCGGCTGTCGCGAGACCGCGACGTTTCGAGGGGAGCGCTGGCGGATGCATCCCGGGGCACGAATGTGCGCGACCACGGTACCCCCGCCGCGAACCCGACGTGATTGAGGGCACCCAATGATCTTCTGGCGCGTCAAGCCGCTTGAACAAATCCTCGCAACGGCCGAAAAGAAATCGCTGAAGCGCCAGTTGGGTCCGATCCAGTTGACCTTGCTCGGCATCGGCGCAGTGATCGGCACCGGCATTTTCGTGTTGACCGCCGAAGCGGCCCAGAAAGCCGGTCCCGGCATGATGGTGTCGTTCGTGATCGCTGCGGCGGTATGCGGCCTGGCCGCCCTCGCGTACGCCGAACTCGCCGCCATGGTTCCGGTGTCCGGTTCCGCATATACCTACTCGTACGGCGTAATGGGCGAGCTGATCGCCTGGATCGTGGGCTGGGCACTGGTGTTGGAGTACGCGATCGGTGCAACGGCGGTGTGCGTGGGCTGGGCCGGCTACGTCAACGGGCTGCTCAACAGCGGCATCTTCGGATTGGTCAAGCCGGGCGCGCTCTCGCTTCCGCACTGGCTGCAGGTCGGCCCCACGCTGGGCGGCGGGTTCAACCTGCTGGCCTTCCTGATCGGCGTCGCGGTAACCGGCCTGCTGGTGATCGGCACGTCCAAGAGTGCGCGCGTGAACGCCGTGCTGGTGGCGATCAAGATCATTGCCCTGACCGTGTTCGTCATCATCGCCGTACCGGCGGTCAAGAACGCCAACCTTCATCCGTTCCTGCCGACTGGTTGGGGCAACCCGATAGGCAGCAACGGCATCGGCGTGCTGGGGGCGGCGGCATCCATCTTCTTCGCGTACGTGGGGTTCGATGCGGTGTCCACCGCTGCCGAGGAAACCCGCAATCCCAACCGCAACATTCCGATCGGCCTGATCGCCGCGCTGGTGATCTGCACGATCTTCTACCTGCTGGTCGGCTATGGCGCCGCCGGTTCGGTCGGCGCCCAGCCGCTCACGAGCGCGACCGGCGCGTTCCTCGATCCGGGCACTCCCGCGTTCGCGGCGGCGTGCGGAAATTCGCAGGCGCTCGTATGCAGTCACGAACCACTGGCGCAGGTGATGAGCACGCTGGGACACCCGAGGGTCGCCGTCATGATCGAACTGGCAGCCATCGTGGCGCTGCCGTCGGTCATCCTGATGATGATGTTCGGCCAGACCCGCATCTTCTTCACGATGTCGCGCGACGGCCTGCTGCCCAACGTGTTCTCGAAGGTACACCCGCGCTTCTTCACCCCGCACGTGATCACCTACGTCACCGGCATCGTGGTGTCGCTGTGTGCCGCGCTGTTCCCGGTCGGCAAGCTGGCGGATACGTCCAACGCCGGCACCCTGCTCGCCTTCGCCATGGTGTCCGTGGGCGTGATGATCCTGCGCCGGACCCAGCCGGGTCGCAAACGTCCGTTCCGCACGCCGTTCGTGTGGATCGTATGCCCACTGGCGGTCGCCGGGTGCCTGTTGCTGTTCGTCAACCTGAGCGTCGTCGCCAAGGTGGTGTTCGTCGGCTGGGCGGTGATCGGCCTGATCTTCTATCGCCTCTACGGCTATCGCCGTAGCCAGATGTCGCCGGAGCAAATCACCCACGCGCTGGATGAAGTGGTGTGATGCCGTTCGTCCGCGACGAGGCGGCGGGCAGTGACGCCCGCCCGTTCGTCTGCCGTGGCTCTGGACCGGATTTCGCCGTGCCGAACACGCCCGTTCCCGCTCACCCGGAAACCGCGTGACCGTCCTCCGGCAACTACTCGCACGGAAGGTCGTCGGCGGCGCGTCGGAGCAGGCTGACGCGCAGGGCGTGCAGCTGCGCCGTACCCTCGGGCCCTGGGGCCTGACCGCGCTCGGCATCGGCGCGGTGATCGGCGGCGGGATCTTCGTGATCACCGGGCAAGCCGCGGCCGAACACGCCGGTCCGGCGGTGCTGCTGTCGTTCGTGATCGCTGCGGTCTGCTGCAGCTTCACGGCGCTGTGCTACGCCGAGTTTGCGACGCTGATCCCGATGTCGGGCAGTTCCTATTCCTATGCTTATGCGACGCTCGGCGAATTCGCCGCCTGGTTCATCGGCTGGAACATGGTGCTGGAATACGGCGTCTCGGCCTCGGCCGTCGCCGTGAGCTGGACCGGTTACTTCCGGAGCCTGCTGGACCACCTGGGGCTGCGCCTGCCAGCGGACTTGAGCAACGCGCCCATCGCCTTCGTGGACAAGCACCTCGTGGTCACCGGCGCGCTCTTCAACCTGCCCGCGGTCATCCTGGTGCTCCTGCTGACTTGGCTGTGCTACGTCGGCATCCGCGAGTCGAGCGGCGTCAACACGGCGATCGTGGTCCTGAAAGTCACCTTGATCGTGATCGTGATCGTGGCCGGCTGGCACTACGTGAATCCGGATTTGTGGCACCCGTTCATCCCGCCCGCCCAAGGCCCGGAGAAATACGGCTGGGGCGGCATCATGCGCGCTGCGACGCTGGTCTTTTTCGCCTACATCGGCTTCGAAGCCACCTCGACCGCCGCGCAGGAAGCCAAGAACCCGCAGCGCGACCTGCCGATCGGCACCCTCGCATCACTGGCGATCTGCACGGTACTCTACGTCGCCATGGCGGCGGTGCTGACGGGCCTGATCCCGTTTGCCAAACTCGGTACCGCCGAACCGGTGGTCACTGCGGTGGCCGCACACCCGCAACTCGACTGGCTGCGCTGGCTGGTCGAGATCGGCGCCCTGCTCGGGTTGGGGTCCGTGGTGCTGGTGATGATCATCGCGCAACCGCGCATCTTCATGATCATGGGCCGCGACGGCATGCTGCCCCCGGTTTTCTCGAAGCTGCATCCGCGCTATCGCACCCCCCACGTAAATACCGTGATCACCGGCTGCGGCATCGCCCTGCTCGCCGCGGTGTTCCCGCTGGACGTGCTGGGCGACCTGGTGTCGATGGGCACGCTGCTCGCGTTCGTCGCGGTCTGCGCGGGCGTGTTGATCCTGCGCCGCACCCGTCCCGACCTGCCGCGGACGTTCCGGGTGCCGTGGGCCACGGTCACCTGCACGCTGGGGGTGCTGAGTTGCCTGATGCTGCTGTACTGGGAGAACTGGTACAACTGGACGCTGATGGGCCTGTGGACGCTGCTCGGCTTCGGCATCTACTTCGGCTACGGCTATCGCCACAGCAAGCTGCGGCAAACCTGACGCCAGTGCAAGGCGGACGCGCACCGATTCCGTCCGCGGCGGAACCTCGTTGCGCGCGCGTTCCCACCGCAAGAAGTCTTCGCCGCGTCGCCGGTTTGCCGTGCCACGTCGGAAAGCGCGGGTGCGACTCGATGAGGCGGGAGCCTCGTCAAAGGGCCGGAATGCGGCGTGCAAAGATCTCGGATCGCGCCACGGCGGTGCCTTGAGAGGCCCTTGACCGTACGCTCGCGTACTGTGGAAAACTCTCGAAGCAACGAAACATTAACGCCGTAAGCGTTTGTTCCATAACGCGAAAAAAAATACGCCGCAAATCGGTCACGGCAACCTTGGCCCCTGTCGATCCCCGCGCTATGATGCGTGCTCCGCGGGATTTCCCATTGGCAGTGGACCCCGGACCGTTGCCCGGTGCGGCAAGCGTAGTCAGCTCCTCCGCTTGCCGTATCCGGGCAGCAACTTTTCCAGTTGCCGCCCGCCTCCTTCGTCTTTCAAGCTGTCGTGCCGGGCGCGGGCATCCCGATCACTTGCCCGCGCGGGCGGCTGTCATCGCCCAACGCCGCAGCATCAGCTCTTGGCCTGGAAACCTGCGCACCATCCCTTGGCGTTGACGTCGTATCCCGGGAAGATTGCGCACGGCCCCCACGCCTCGCCCGGTTTGCCCTGGTAGTGGACGCAGCCGTCGCAGCGCTGACCCGGCGTGTGCGGCGCCGGTGCCTGGGTTTCGTCATCCACGTAATGCAGCGCTTTCGCAGTCGCATTGTTCGCTTGCGTCAGATGCGGCAAGGCTGCCCAAACGCGGCGGGGCAGCGCACCGAGGAACATTGCGGCGGCGGTCGCACCGCCCGCCAACTTCAGGAAACGGCGGCGGCTGGAAGGGGTCTCTTCGGTCATGTCAGCACTCCTTTTGTAAGCAGCGATCAGGGCACCTTGCGCATGGTACGCCAGCGCGCGCCCGGCCGCAGGTCTTTTCGCTCGCAGCCACATGCTACATTCAGTCTTCCATCCATCGTCACCTGGATCCGCATGCCGCTCGCACCTTCCGAACTCGCCGCCCGCCTGCATGCCTGCGGTGAGGAAATCGCGCGCGCCGGGAGCGACCTCGCCGCGCGCGGATGGACGCCGGCCACCAGCGGCAACTTCTCGATGCGGCTCGATGCAGACACCATCGCCGTCACCGTCTCGGGGCGCGACAAGGGTGCGCTGTCAGCGGCGGACGTGATGGCCATCCGTCTCGATGGCCTCCCCGTGGACTCGAACGCCCGCCCTTCCGCGGAGACCAACCTGCACCTGCAGCTCTATCGCCGCAGTCCCGAAACCGGCGCAATCCTGCATACCCACTCGCCCAACCAGACTGTCGCCTCGCGGCTGTTCGCGAAGGACGGCGTAGTCGCACTGCAGGGCTGGGAACTGCAGAAGGCGCTGACCGGTTACACCAGCCACGAGGCGCGCCTCGACGTTCCCGTTTTTCCGAACTCGCAGGACATGGCCGACATCGAGCGGAAGGTCGCCGCATGGCTGGACGACTCCAAACCGCTCCATGGCTACCTTATCGAAGGCCACGGCCTTTACACTTGGGGCCGCGACATGCCGGAAGCCCGTCGCCACCTCGAAGCCCTCGAATTCCTGCTGGTTTGCGAACTTGACCTGAAACGTCTCGGAGCGATCCCATGAGCCGCCTGCGCGTGTACGACCAGCGCGACCCCGCGCGTCCGCTCGGCACCCTTTTCGACCACGAGATGATCGCGCACGCGCTGGACGAGGTCGGGGTGCGCTTCGAGCGCTGGGAAGCCACCAAGCCGATCGCCCCCGGTGCGAGCCAGGAGGACGTGATCGCTGCGTATCGCGACGATATTGAACGCCTGCAGCGCGAGAAGGGTTATCAGGCCGTGGACGTGATATCACTGACCGCCGACCATCCGCAAAAGGACGCGCTGCGTCGAAAATTTCTGTCCGAACACAGCCATTCCGAGGACGAGGTGCGATTCTTCGTCGCGGGCCAAGGCCAGTTCACCCTGCACATCGGCGAGCGCATCTACGACGTCCTCTGCGAAGCCGGGGATCTGATTGGCGTCCCGGACGGCACCCGCCACTGGTTCGACATGGGACCCAACCCGCACTTCGTCGCCATCCGCCTGTTCACGAATGCCGAGGGTTGGGTGGCAGCCTTCACGGGTGACGACATCGCCGAACGTTTTCCGCGCCTGCAAAACTGAAGGTGCAATGGTCCTCCCATGAACGTCAATGAACGCCAATGAACGCGAATAGTTCCGGATCCATTCCCAGTTCGCGTTCTTCGAGTTCACTTGCGGACTGATCTTTCAGGCGTTCTCTCGGAGCCGGGGCATGTCCTATCTGCAGAAGTCGCTGGCGCCGGCCGAGGTGGTGGTGGCCGTGTTCAGGCTCCACTGGACCGCATGGATCCGGTTGTGGGTGGTGATCGTCCTTGGCATCATCGGGGTGGCCGCACTGTTGCTCGCGCGGATCGCCTGGGGTGCGGCCGCCACGGCCGTCATCGCGATCGTGATCGCCGCCTACCAATGGTTGTGGCTGCGCGGCATCGAGCAGGCCGTGACCAGCCGTCGGGTGGTGCACAAGATCGGCATCGTGTCCCGAATGACGACCGAGCTGCGGCTCGCGTCGATTGAAACCGTGGACCTGCGCCAGGGGGTCTGGGGCCGGATCTTCGGCTTCGGCAATGTGGAAATCACCGGTCGCGGCGAGACCGCGATGGCGCTGCACAGGATCGCCGACCCGATCGCGGCAAAGCGCGAAATCGAGAGCGCCTATTCCGCCCACATCGAATCATCCCAGCCCGGCAGCACGTCATGAGCCCATTGCAAGCCAACAGGGTCCGAGCGGTACTCACGGACATCGAGGGCACCACCAGTTCGATCAGCTTCGTCAAGGACGTGTTGTTCCCCTACTCCCGGGAGCACCTGCCGCGTTTCATCGAGGACCGCCGCGCCGATCCGGACGTGCGGCGCTGGCTCGAGGCGGCGGCTCGCGAAGCCGGCATCGACGACCGCCATCCCCAGCGCGTGGTCGACGCGCTGCTGCGCTGGATCGACGAGGATCGCAAGGCCACGGCGCTCAAGGCCTTGCAGGGCATGATCTGGAAGTCGGGCTACGAAGCCGGCGATTACCGCGCCCACGTCTATCCCGAAGTGCCTGCGCAGCTGCGCGCATGGAAGGCGCAAGGCCTGCGCTTGTACGTGTATTCGTCGGGGTCGGTGCAGGCGCAGCAACTGTTCTTCCGCTATACCGAAGCCGGTGATCTTTCGGGCCTGTTCGACGGCTGGTTCGACACCGGAATCGGCGGCAAGCGCGAACGCGGTTCGTACCTGCGGATCGCCGAAGGGATCGATCTGCCGCCAACCGGGATCCTGTTCCTGTCCGATGTGGCGGAGGAACTCGACGCGGCCCGCGACACGGGAATGCAGACCATCCAGGTCTGCCGGCCCCCGGCCGTCTGCCCGGCCTTTGGCACCCATCCATGCGTGGTCGATTTCGCGGGAATTGCAGTGGCATGAACCGAATCGTCTCCGCGGCCCTGATCGGGCTGCTCGGCTGCGTCACCGGTGCGGCCCTGGTGTGGAGCGCCGCCGGCTTTCAACCGCGGGTGCTGGTTGCCGCCGCGCGGCCGGCCGTCACGGCCGCCCCGGCGACAGCCAAGGCGCCTGCCGCGACGGCACTCCTTCCCGACGCCGGCTGGCCGCCCAATGCGCCCACCCCCGAGCAGGTGATGTATGCGCAGCCGGATCTGCTGGAAAGGGAAATCGCGAAACTGAAGCCGCGCACGCCCGGCAAAGTGAACCTGTACGCGATCGTGTTCGCCGGCGATGGCAGCGAGAACGTGTTCCGCAACGAGGCGGAGTATTTCGACCGGCTGTTTTCGCGCCGCTTCGATGCCAGCGGCCACGTGCTGGTGCTGGACAACAACCCGGCCTCCCTCACCGCGCGTCCGTTGGCGACCTGGACCAACCTCGAGGACGCGCTGGATGCCGTGGCTTCGAAGATGGACGCGACAAAGGACATCCTCGTCGTCTACATCACGACCCACGGCAGCGAGGACCACACCCTGCTGGTCGACATGGACCCGCTGCCGCTCGACCAGATCGGCGCGGACGATTTGGCAGACATCCTTGCCGAGCACCCGTTCAAGTACAAGCTGGTCGTGGTCAACGCCTGCTATTCGGGCGGCTTCATCCCGTCGCTGGAAGGCCCGGACACCATGGTCATCACCGCCGCCCGCAGCGACCGCTCGTCGTTCGGCTGCGGGGAGCAGTCCCGGCTGACCTGGTTCGGCCACGCGTTCCTCGTCGATGCCCTCAACCGCACGGACAACTTTCGGTCCGCGTTCGGGCTCGCCAGCGCGCAGGTTCGGTCGTGGGAAGCGCGCGACGGCTATCCGGCGTCGGATCCGCAACTCTCGGCCGGCGCGGGCATCGACCGGCAACTCGCCGCGTGGCGAAAGGCGTTCGAGCCGGGGCCTGCGGTGCCGTTCGCCCCGGCAGCGGCTGCACCCATTCCGGTCGCGGCGGGCGCAGCCAAGTGAACGGCGCGCAAGGGATGCCTGCCCTGGTGATCCTTGCCGCCGGTCTCGGCAGCCGCTACGGCGATTCCAAGCAGGTCGCGGGCGTCGGTCCGGGCGGCGAATGGTTGCTGGAGTACGCCATCCACGATGCGCTTGCCGCGGGCTTCGGCGACATCGTGATGGTGATCCGCGCGGAGCTGCGCCAGTCGCTGCAAGAGCGGCTCGGGCCGCGGGTGGGAAACGCGCGTCTGCGTTTCGTCGAACAATCGTCGGACCATGTTCCCTCTGGATGCGAGCCGCCACCGGGCCGCCGCAAGCCGCTCGGCACGGGCCACGCGCTGTGGTGTTGCGCCGACCTGCTGCACGGCCCGTTCGCCGTCATCAACGCGGACGATTACTACGGCCGGCATGCCTTTGGATTGTTGGCCGGACACTTTCGCCGGGCGCAGGGCCCCGCGATGGTCGGCTACCGCCTCGATGCCGCGCTTTCCGAACACGGCGGCGTCAACCGCGGCGTGTGCCGCCTCGATCCGGACGGGTGCCTCGAAGACGTGACCGAATATACCGGCATCGCCGTCCGCAACGGCCGCCTCACCGGCACGGCCCCGGATGGCGGACACGAGGCGCTTGCCCCGGACCGCGTGGTCTCGCTCAATTGCTGGGGCCTTCTGCCCGAACTTCTGCCGGACCTCGAAAGCGGCTTGCGGACTTTTCTCGCGGATGCCGCAGAGAGCCGCGAGTACTACCTGCCGGCCGCGATTTCCCGCCACCTGGCCCGGCATGGAAGGAAGCTCGCGGTCATACCGACCGAGGATACTTGGCTCGGCCTGACCTATCCCGACGACCACGCGAAGGTCGTCGCCGCGCTCGCCGCCCTGCACGCCAACGGCACCTACCCCACGCCGCTTTGGCCCCGCGCATGAACGACGGGATCGATCTCGATTCCCAAACCCGCACCGGTCTCGCCGAGGCGTGGGGCCTCGGCCCACACTCGCGGTTCTCGACACTCGGCAACGGGCTCATCAACCGCACCCTGCTGGTCGAGGACGGCGGACGCCAGCGCGTGCTCCAATGCCTCAACACCCGCGTCTTTCGTGATCCCGCGATGGTGATCCGCAACTGCCACGCGGTCACCGCGCACCTCGGCCGCAAGCGCGCCGCCGGCCGCTACGACTATGCGGTACTCGAGCTGGTGCCGACGCTCGCGGGCGAGCCCGCGGCCAGGCTGGCCGACGGCGCGTGGTGGCGCATGTACGACCACGTGCCGGACACCCGCACGTTCGACACCGCGGACGATCCTGCGATCACCCGCGAGGCGGGACGCGGGTTCGCCTCCTTCGCCGCGGCACTCGCGGACCTCGAGCCCGGCGCCGTCGGCGAAGTGATCCCGCACTTCCACGACCCGGTCACGCGCTTCGCAAGCTTCCGCGCCGCGCTGGATGCCGACCGCATGGGGCGGGGCGCCGGCGCCCGCGCCGAATGCGATGCCGCACTCGCTTTCGAGGAGCTGCTGGCGCACTGGCGGCGCCTGCGCGGGGCCGGTCTGCCATGGCGCATCACCCACAACGATTGCAAGTTGAACAACCTTCTGTTCGACCGCGACAACCGCGCGATCTGCGTGGTCGATCTCGATACCGTGATGCCCGGCACGCTGCTGTTCGACTTCGGCGACATGGCGCGCACCATGCTGAGCCCGGTTCCGGAAGACTCGACCGAACTCGCCCGCGTCGAAGTTCGGCACGGGCACTTCGCGGCGCTTGCCCGCGGCTACGTCGAAGGCTGCGAAGGACAGCTCACGCCGCTCGAGCGCGACAACCTGGTGTTCGCAGCCCGCCTCGTCACCGGCGTGATCGGCCTGCGCTTCCTCACTGACTACCTCGACGGCGATCGCTATTTCCGGGTCACGCGCCCGGCGCACAACCTTGAGCGCGCGCGCAACCAATTCGCGCTGCTCGCGTCGCTCGCCAGGCAGGCGGACGCATTGCAGGCCATGGTTCCCGGGTCAGCCTAAGGACCGGCGTCGGCGGCTGCATGCCGCCGCTCCAGCACGTCCGCCACATCCGCCAGCGATCGCCCGCGGGCGCGCAGCAGGACGGCGAGGTGATAGACCAGGTCGGCAGCCTCGCCCAGCAAGGCCTCCGCGTCCTGGGCCACCGCGGCCAGCGCGGTTTCCACGCCCTCCTCCCCGACTTTTTGCGCAATGCGGCGAATGCCCGCCTCGAACAGCGCCGTGGTGTAGCTGCCCGGCGGACGCTCGCCATCGCGACGCGCGATCAAGGCGTCCAGTTCGCCCAAAAAGCCGCCAGGTGGCTGTATCGTGTCGCCGAAGCAACTCGCCGTGCCGAGATGGCAGGTCGGCCCGCGCGGTTCCGCCAGGATCAGCAGCGCATCCTGGTCGCAATCGGCGTGGATCGACCGCACCGCCAACAGGTGTCCCGAGGTCTCGCCCTTCTTCCACAGGCGCTGCCTGCTGCGGCTCCAGAAGGTCACCCAACCGGATGCCTGTGTCGCAGCCAGCGCCTCGGGATTCATGTAGCCCAGCATCAGCACCTTGCCACTGGCGCAGTGTTGCACGATTGCGGGCAGGAGACCGTTGCCCTTGGTCCAGTCGAGCCGGGAGGGCAGGCCCGTGTTGGCCGCTCCGCTGGTGATCATTGGCGCACCTCGATGCCGCATTCGCCCAGCCACGATTTCAATGCAGGAATCGCGATGGTTCCGGCATGGAACACGCTCGCGGCCAGCGCGGCATCGGCATCGGCCTCGATGAACGCGTCGCGGAAATGCTCGCGCGCACCCGCCCCGCCCGAGGCCACCAGCGGCACCCGGCAGTTCGCACGTGCCGCACGCAACTGCTCGAGGTCGTAACCCGCGCGCGTGCCATCGCTGCCCATGCAGTTGAGAACGATTTCGCCGGCGCCGCGGCGCTGCGCTTCCACGATCCAGTCGAGCGTGCGCCGGGCGACGACCCGCGTGCGCGCGGCCTCGCCGCTGTACTGGCGCACCCGCCATTCCCCGTCGGCATCGCGCAAAGAGTCGATGCCGACCACCACGCACTGCACGCCGAACGCGCCGGCGAGTTCATCGATCAGGCCCGGACGTTCCAGCGCCGGCGAGTTGATCGAGATCTTGTCGGCACCGGCGTGCAGCACCGCGCGCGCATCCTGGACACCGCGGATGCCGCCGGCAACGCAAAACGGGATGTCGATCGCGCGCGCCACGCGCTCCACCCAGGCCACATCCACCACGCGCGCGTCGGGACTCGCGGTGATGTCGTAGAACACCAGTTCGTCCGCGCCCTCGTCGCGATAACGCAACGCAAGTTCCACGATCCCCCCGACCACGGCGTGGTTGCGGAAGCGCACGCCCTTGACGACCTTGCCGTCACGCACGTCGAGACAGGGAATGATGCGGCGGCTCAGCATTGCAGTGCCTCGCGCAGCGTGAACCGACCTTCCAGCAGGGCGCGGCCCAGGATCACGCCGCTCGCACCGGCTTCACGCACCTCGCAGATGTCGTACAGCGAGCACGCGCCGCCGGAGGCCTGGATATCGAGCGCAGGCGCGAAATCGCGCAGGTCGCGATAGAGGCCGAGGTTGAATCCGCCCAGCATGCCGTCGCGGTCAATGTCGGTGCACAGAAGGTGGCGCGCACCGGCGCGGGCATAACGTTCAACCAGCGTCTCGAGTCTGACGCCGGAATCCTCGGTCCAGCCATCCACCGGCAAACGCCACGCACCGGCCTGCTGGCGCACGTCCAGTGCCAGCACCAGCCGGTGCGGTCCGAACTGGTCGATCCACGCCGCGGTCAGGCCCGGCTCCCGCACTGCGACGCTGCCGACTACGGCACGCGCAACGCCGGCCGCGAACAGCCGTCGCAAGTCGTCGGTGGTACGCACGCCGCCGCCCGCCTGCACCTTCAGCGCGCCGGCGCCGGCGATGGCCTCGACCAGACCCAGGTTCGTGAACACGCCTGAGCGCGCGCCGTCCAGGTCGACCACGTGCAACCATTCCGCCCCGGCGTCCGCATAGCTTCGCGCGAGCAACGCCGGATCCTCGGCATACACCGTCTCGCGCGAGTAGTCCCCCTGCCGCAGACGCACGACCCGGCCGCCACGCAAATCGATCGCGGGTATGACCTGGAAGCTCATGCGGGCGTCTGCCACAGGAAATTCCGGAGCACCGCCTGCCCCAGCGCGGCAGAACGTTCCGGATGGAACTGCACGCCCATGAAATTGGCGTGGCCGATCGCCGCGGAGAAGGTCTCGCCGTGTTCGCACGTCGCGAGTGTGGCCGCGCACACCGGCACGGCATAGCCGTGGACGAAATAGGCCCAGCCGCCTTCGGCACCGCCGGCGCACAGCGGATGCGCGGTCACCCCGCGCACGCGATTCCAGCCCATGTGCGGCACGCGCAGGCCGTCGCCGCCGCGCAGGCGCCGCACGCCCGCATCGATCACACCAAGTCCGTCGACGTCGCCCTCTTCCGAATGGACGCACAGGAGCTGCATGCCGAGACACACCCCCAGTACCGGCTGCTCCAGGTTGCGCAGGACTTCGGCCAGCCCGGACTCGCGCAGACCCGCCATCGCGGGCGCGGCCGCCCCCACGCCGGGCAGGATCACGCGATCGGCCGCGCGGATCGTGGCGGGATCGGCAGTCAACGCCGCCTCGACCCCGAGGCGCTGCAACGCGTAGCGCACCGAACCGATGTTGGCGCCACCCGAATCGACCAGCACCACGCTCACGCGAGCACGCCCTTGGTACTCGGTAGCACATCGCCTTCGCGCCGGAAGGCTTGGCGCAATCCCCGCCCCACCACCTTGAAACAGGCTTCGACCATGTGATGGGCATTCTCGCCGCGCACCGACAAGTGCAGGTTCGCACCCAGCGCATCGCACAGCGAACGGAAGAAATGCGGCACCAGTTCGGTGGGGAGTTCGCCCACGCGCTCGCGCGGAAAGGTGCCGTCGAACACGAAATACGCGCGCCCGGAAAGATCCAGCCGTGCATCCGCGGCGGCTTCGTCCATCGGCAGCGCAAATCCGTAACGCGCGATGCCGCGCTTGTCGCCGAGCGCGCGGCGCAACGCGTCCCCGAGCGCCAGCCCGCAATCCTCGACCGTGTGGTGCTCGTCGATGCGCGTGTCGCCTTGGCAGCGCAGCGACAGCGCGAAGCCGCCGTGCTTGCCGAGCTGTTCCAGCATGTGGTCGAAGAATCCGATCCCGGTCCCGACCTCGGGCTCACCGGCCCGGTCGAGATCCACGCGCACCACGATGCGGGTTTCGCGTGTTTCGCGCTGCACTTCGGCCGTGCGTGGGCCGTCCAGCAGGGTGTGCGCGACCTCGGTCCACGGCACGCCCTCGCTGCCCACGCGCAGGCCACGCACCCCGAGGTTGGCGGCCAGTTGCATGTCGCAGGCGCGGTCGCCCACTACCGCCGAGTCCACGCGGCTCCAGCCGTCGTCGGCGAGATAGTGGCGCAGCAGCCCGGTGCCAGGCTTGCGGGTATCCAGGCCCTGGTGCCCGAAGCTGCGGTCGATCAGCACTTCGCGGAAGCGGATTCCCTGGGAGGCCAGTATCCGCAGCAGCAGATCATGCGGACCGCGGAAATCGTGCTCGGGAAACGCGTCGGTGCCGAGCCCGTCCTGATTGGTCACCATCACCAGCTCGTAGCCGGCGGCGACGCAGCGCTGCAGGGCGGCGATCACCCCCGGCACCAGGTCGAACTTCTCGAAACGGTCGAGCTGCTCGTCGGGCGGCTCTTCCACGAGGCAGCCGTCGCGATCGACGATCAACAGTTTGCGTTTCATGCGTGCACCTCGCCGCGTGGCGCAGATTCGACCGGCTGCGTGACCGGCGGCAACACCTGCAGTACTTCCAGCACACGATCATTCTCCGCGGGCGTGCCGATGCTGATGCGCAGCGCATCGCCGAGCATCGGGTAGCGCCGCACGTCGCGCACCACCACGCCAGCGGCAAGCAATGCGGCGCCCGCGGCAGCGGCGTCATGAAAGCGCACGCACAGGAAATTGGCCTGTGACGGCAGCACTTTGCGCACGCAGCGAGACTGCGCCAATCCGGCAGCGAGGCGCGTGCGTTCGGCGCGGACGATCCGGACGCGCTCCCGCATGGCTTGTCGATCCTGCCCCGTCAACACGCGCAGCGCGGCCTGTACGGATGGTGAAGGCAGCGGATACGGCGGCATCAGCTTGCGCAGCAACGCCACCAGCCGCGCGTCGGCCAGCAGCGCGCCGATCCGGGCGCCGGCGAGTCCCCAGGCTTTCGACAAGGTCCGCAGCACCACGAGATTGGCATGGCGATCGAGATCCCCCGCGACGCTGACGCCGGCAGGATCCGGGTCGGCAAATTCCGCGTAGGCTTCGTCGACCACCAGCAAGGCGCGGCCGGCGAGCGCTTCGGCGAGCCGCAAGATCGCCGCGCGCGGCACGCCGGCGCCGGCCGGATTGTTGGGCGCGCACAGGAACACCAGTTTCACTGCCGGCGTGACTGCGGCGAGCACCGCCTCGGCGTCGAGCGCGAAGTCGCGCCGCAACGGCGCCTCCACAATGCCGGCCCCCTGCACCCTCGCGCACAGCGCGTACATCCCGAAAGTCGGCGGCGAAACCAGGATCGCATCGCGGCCGGCCGCGCAGAACGCGCGCACCATCAGGTCGATGCCTTCGTCGCTGCCGCGGCCGACCAGCAACTGTTCGCGACGGACGCCATACAGCTCGGCCAGCGCCTCCAGCAACGGCGCGGGTTGTGGATCCGGATAGCGGTTCCAGGGCGAGTCCGGCGCGAGCGGCGGCCATGGCGACTCGTTTGCGTTGAGCCAGATCGAACCGGTGTCCGCTTCCATGCGCGCGGAGGAATACGGTTGCAGGGCCCGGATTTCCGGGCGGGCGAGCTCGACGGGATTCATGCGACGGATCCGGCCCGGCCGCGTGATGCCTGCCCGTCCAGCGCGGCCAGCCGCAGCGTCACGGCACGCCGGTGGGCCTCCAGTCCTTCAACGCCGGCCAAGGTGGCGGCGCACGGCCCTACCCTGAGCAAGCCTTCGGGGGCACTGGTCTGCACACTGATCTGCTTCTGGAAACTTGCCACCGACACGCCGCTGCAACTGCGCGCCCAGCCGTAGGTCGGCAGCACGTGGTTGCTCCCGCTGCAATAGTCGCCGAGCGATTCCGGCGTCCAGTGCCCGAGGAATACCGAGCCCGCGTTCACGATCGCGTCCAGCCAGGCGCGTGGTTCGCGCACCTGCACGATCAAATGTTCAGGCGCATAGCGGTTGCTCAACTCGACCGCCTGCGCGATCGAGGCGGTGAGGATGAGGCGGCTGTGGGCCAACGCTTGTCGCACGATCACGGCCCGCGGCAAGGAGGTGCACTGGCGTTCCATTTCGCGTTCGACCGCGGCCAGCAGGCCAGCGGAATCGCTGGCCAGCGACACCTGCGAATCCGGGCCGTGCTCGGCCTGCGACAGAAGATCGGCCGCGACAAAGACCGGATCGGCGGAGTCGTCGGCGATCACCAATACCTCGGACGGACCGGCGGGCATGTCGATGGCGGCGCCTTGCGGGTCCGATCCGACCTGCAGCTTGGCCTCGGTCACGAATGCGTTGCCGGGACCGAACAGCTTGTCGCAACGCGGCACCGATTCGGTGCCGTACGCCATGGCGGCGATCGCCTGCGCGCCGCCGGCCTTGAAGACCCGCGATACACCGCACGCACTCGCTGCATGCAACACCGCCGGGTCGCAACTGGCGTCGGCGCGCGGCGGCGTGCACAACACCACCTCGCGGCAACCGGCCAGCCGCGCCGGAATCGCCAGCATCAACACGGTCGACGGCAACGGCGCGCTGCCGGCCGGTACGTACAAACCCACGCGCTCGATCGGACGCGCGAGACGTTCCACCCGTAAACCGGGCACCGTCTCCAGCGCCACGTCCTGCACCATGCAGGCGGCGTGAAACGCTTCAATGCGCGACGCCGCCTCGGCGATCGCGTGCTTCACGTCAGGTGCCAGGGCGGACTCCGCCGCCGCGAATTCCGCCGCGCCCACCGCGACGGAACCGAGCGGCGCCCGCTCGAACTTCGCGGCGAATTCACGCAGCGCCGCGTCGCCACGATCGCGCACGCCGGCGATGATGTCTTCGACCGCGGTACGCAACGTATCGCTGCGCGACTGCGGTGGCCGGGCAAGCACTTGTGCCCGCGCAGCATCATCGAGCGCAGCCCACTCGAAACGCCTCACGCCAGCGCCCTCTCAACCGGCAGCACGAACAGTTCGCGCGCGCCGGCACGCTGGATCGCTTCGAGTTGCCGCCAACCGAGTTCGTCCGCGCACAGCGCCTGCACCATCACTTCTCCCGGCCGGCCGTCCATCTGCAGCACGGTCGGGCTCGGCGCACCCGGCAGCGCGGCGATGATCGCGTCCACGCAATCACGCGCGGCCTGCAGCAGCAGCAACCGCGAACCGCGCACCCGGGTCACGCCGTCGACCCGGCGCAGCAGCCATTCGATCGCATCGCCGCGCTCATCCACCGGCAGCGAGACAGGCCCGACCAGCGCTGCTTCGCTGTCGAGCACACAATCCACTTCGCGCAACTGGTTGGCCAACAGCGTCGCGCCGCTCTGCACCAAATCGCAGATGGCGTCCGCGGTGCCGAGGCGCGGCGCGATTTCCACCGATCCCGCAAGGGTGACCACCGCGGCGGCGACACTTTGCCGCCGCAGCCAGTCACGCAACAGATTGGGATAGGAGGTCGCGATGCGCAGCCCGGCCAGCGACCCGGGGCCGCCATAGTCCGCCTCACGCGGAATCGCGATCGCGAGCCGGCAGCGGCCGAAACCGAGGTCGCGCAGGGAGCGCAAGGCGGTCGCGCCCACCCCAGCCGCATATTCCTCCAGCACGTTGCGCCCGACGATGCCGAGGTCGCACACACCCTGCCCGATCAGACCGGGTATGTCGTCGTCACGCACCAGCAGCAGGTCGACCGGCTCGCCCTCGCCGTAGCAGAACAATCCGTCGCGGCTGCGCCGGAAGCGCAAGCCGCAGCGCTCCAGGAGATCGAAACACGACTCGCTCAGACGGCCGGATTTCTGCACCGCGATGCGCAGCCGTTCCCGCGCCATCATGCGCTGGCCCTCCGCCACGGCGTGCGTGCAGCAGCCTTCAGGTAACCACCGTTGCCCTGGTTCAGGAATCGCGCGACGCGACCGATGGTGGTGATGCTGACCGCGGTGTGTTCGTGGATTTCGCGATACGGAACGCCCTTCAGGACGTACGGCACCACCGTCCAGCGATCGACCAGCGATTCCAGCTCGGCCGGCGTGCACAGGTCACGCAGGAACGCCCGCATCTCGCCGACATCGCGCATCGCCAGCAGCGCCTTGCACAAGCTGGTTTCCGCCGAATCGGCGGATGCCTCGGGATGGCGGGTCCTGCGTTTCATGCGAAGCTCCGTTCCGGCGCGGCCGGCCGTTGCATTGGTTTAATGTACTAACGTGCTAGTACACGAGTGCAAGTCTAACCGCGCGGCCGTGAGGCGCGCAAGCCTCCCTGTGCGCGCTCCGGATCCCGTTCAGACTGGAATCATTCAGCGGTAAAGGCGCGTTCGCGCACCAGCGCGCACGCGGCGACGATGTCATGCTGCATCGCGCGGTCGCGGTGCATGAAGTCGATCGAGCGGCGCAGCCGATCGTGGGCGGCACGCACGCCGGCACCCGGCTGGAAAGCCTCCGAACCTGCAAGCTGGGCCGCGAGCGCCCGCAGCTCGGTTTCGAACTGTGCGCGCTGCGGATGACCCGCCGGCGGCGCTTGCTCGATCTTCGCGGCCAGCGCCTGCCAGTCGCCCGACGCCGCGAGCCGGCGCGCCGCGTTCAGCATCTCGTTGCGGTAGTCCAGCGCCTGCGCCGCGGTGTAGAGCTCCAGCGCCAGCACGTCTGCAAGGTCACGCGTCATTTCGAACACATGGCGCGCTTCGTTGGCACCCATCGACACGTGGTCCTCGGCATTCGCACTGGTGGGAATCGAATACACGCTGGCCGGATGCGCGCGCGTCGCCAGATCGTTGACCAGTGCGGCGGCGGTGTATTGCACGATCATGAAACCGGAATCGGTGCCGTCCTCGTTGCCGGCCAGGAACGCGGGCAGCCCGTCGTTGGTCGCCGGATCGACCAGCTTGTTGAGACGGCGTTCGGAAATCGACGCGAGCACTGGGATCGCCGTCTTCACGTAGCTCATCGCGAGCGCCAGCGGCATGCCATGGAAGTGGCCAGCCGAAACCACCTGCTCCTCGATGGATTGCGCGCCTTCGGCGTCCGGAAAGATCAACGGGTTGTCGGTCACCGCGTTCAGTTCGATGTCGATCACCCGGCAGGCCTGGGCCCACGCGTCGCGCACCGCGCCGTGCACCTGCGGCATGCAGCGCAGGCAATAGGCGTCCTGAGGCTGGTGCTTCTTGCCGCCCCGAAACGGCAAGAAGCGCTGGTAGAAAGCCTCGCGGCCGTGGCGGCGATCTGCCGGCACCCATTCCCAGCGGATGTCGAACGACAGCGCCTGGTCGCCCGGAGCCGACCACGACTGCGCCGACCAGGTGCAAAAACGCGGCACCAGGTGATACGGGATGTCGACGAGGGTCGAACCAGCCAGCAACTCGCGCACATGCATGGCGACGGCGATTTGGCCCGGGTGCGGGCGCAGGGCATGCACTTCCTCTCGCAACGCGCCACTGCGGCCCGCGAAGGCATCCAACGTCATCGCCGCCGCGAGGTCAGCCACCCCGAGCAGGTATTCCAGTTCGTCGAGCGCCAGCACCGCGGTCGCCAGCATCTGCGCAGTGCCGTTGTTGAGCGCCAGCCCTTCCTTGTAGGACAGCCGCACGGGCTGCAATCCCGCTCGCTCCAGCGCCTCGGCGCCCGGCATGCGTTCGCCTTCGAAGAAGGCCTCGCCGCCGCCCAGCAATACGATCGCGAGGTGCGACAGGGGCGCCAGGTCGCCGCTCGCGCCGACCGAACCCTTGGCCGGCACCACCGGCATGATGTCGTGATTGAGCAGCTCGGCCAGCGCCTGCAGGGTTTCGACGCGAATCCCGGAATGGCCGCGAAGGAGCGTGTTGACGCGGATCACCAGCATGCCGCGCACCACCTCGGCAGGCAGCGGCTCGCCCACGCACACCGCGTGGGTGATGATGAGGTTCCGCTGCAATTCCTCGGGCAGCGTTTCGTCGCGCGGATCGGGATTCCCGCCCGGCAGCTCGTCGCGCGCACGATGCGCGCCCAGCAACTTGTCGGCGTTGCTGCCGAAACCCGTGGTGACACCGTAGATCGGTTCGCCGCAGCGGACTTTCCCGGCGATGAAATCGGCCGCGCGCTGCACCTTCTGCAATTGTGCGGAGTCGAGTTCGACCTTGGCGGCGCCGCGCGCCACCGCGACCACCTCGGAGCGGGTGAGCCGGCTGCCGTCGAGGCGAATCGTCGTCATGTGCGCGTGACCCGTTCCTGCGCCAGTTCCACCCGCAGCGTTTTCACCAGCTCCGCACGCGCCACCTCGAACTGGTCCCCGCGACGCAGGTCCTTGACGGCCACCGCCTCGCGCGCAAGCTCCTGCTCGCCCGCCACCACCGCGAAACGGATGCCGGCACGATCTGCGTACTTCAGTTGTTTGCCGAGCTTGCCGCCTTCCAGCGCGATTTCGGTGGCGATGCCGGCGTCCCGCAGCTCGCGTGCGATCGCCAGGCAAGCCGGCAACTGCGCGGGGTCCATTTGCGTCACCAGCACCTGTACCGTGCTGTCGGCCGCCTTCAGGAGGCCGGCTTCGCGCAACTGCCAGAACAACCTCGTCAGGCCGATCGAGATACCGACGCCCGGCAGCCTCGATTTGGTGTAGTTTGCGGCGAGATTGTCGTACCGGCCTCCCGAACAGATCGAGCCGATCCCCGGATGATCGTTCAAGGTGGTCTCGTATACCGTGCCGGTGTAGTAATCGAGCCCGCGGGCAATCGAGAGATTCAGCGCGAACACCGATTCCGGCACGCCGAAGGCGGCGACCGTTTCCAGCACTTCCGCCAGTTCCGCACGGCCCTGCTCGAAGGTCTGCGTACCGCTCCCGAGCGCCGCGAGCTTCGCATGGGCATCGGCGAGCGATGTCGAACGCACCTCGGCGAACCGCATGATCCGGTCGGCCACCTCGCCGGACAAACCGAACGCCTCGCCCGTCAGGACGCCACGCACGTAATCGGCACCGCGCTTGACCAGCTTGTCCACCTCGCGCAGCACCAGCATCTGCTGCTCGCCGTCCTCGATGCCGAGGCCCTCGAAGAATCCCCGCATCAGCTTGCGGTTGTTGAGCCAGATCGTGAAGGCGCCGATGTCGAGCGCCCGGAACACCGCGTGGATCACCGCCGGAATCTCGGCATCGTAGCGGATTGACAACCCGTCCTTGCCGATCACGTCGATGTCGCATTGGTAGAACTCGCGGAAACGGCCGCGCTGGGCGCGCTCGCCGCGATAGACGCGCTGCATCTGGTAACGGCGGAACGGAAACGCGAGATCGCGTTCGTGCTCGGCGACGTAACGCGCCAGCGGCACGGTGAGATCGAAGCGCAGCGCGTGCTCGGGCTTGCCGGACTGCTCGAGCGCTCCCGTCGACTGCACGAAATACACCTGCCGTTCGGTTTCGCCGCCGCCCTTGGTCAGCAGGATGTCGGCAAACTCGATCGCCGGTGTCTCGACCGGCAGGAACCCGTACACTTCGAATCCGCGCCGGATCGCGTCCAGCATGCGCTGGAAGGCGATCTGCTCGCGCGGCAGCAGTTCCAGCACGCCGGGCATCGTGCGGGGCGTCGTCAGCGCCATCGGTAGTCTCGCAGGCCAAAGCCGCAAGGTTACCAGCGCCGGCTGCCGTCTTGCGCGCGTGAAGCCGCGCCAAGTATCATTTGCGGCTCGCTGCAGGGCCTCGGGCCCGGGCGGATCGTCGGGGTGTAGCTCAGCCTGGTAGAGCGCTACGTTCGGGACGTAGAAGTCGCAGGTTCAAATCCTGTCTCCCCGACCAGGTCTTCGCGAAAGCACAGGCTGCCCAGGCAGCCCAGTGGCCACGCCGGTGGATGTTCCACCGAAGCGGGCTGCTTGCTGCGGCTCGTGGATGCTGGACGAAGCCGCGCTGGTGCTGCCGGCTTGTTGCTCGGCGCAATTGCCGGTCGCGGGCAACAGCAAGCACAGGCGCCGTGCGCTGGCCCACTCCTGCACGAGGCGTCGAGCAAATCGCGACGTCGGCGACAACCGGAGTGGCCCACCCCTCACATCGTATGCGTCGGCTTGTCGCTGTCCTGCATCCCGGCGAGCAGCGTCTCGATCTTGGTGCGCGCGTTGTCGCCGTCGGCGTTCTCGGCGAACTGCACGCCGATACCGGCCGGCCGGTTGCCCTGCGCGGCGATCGGCGTGATCCAGACCACCCGCCCGGTGGTCGCGGCGCGCTCGGTCTCCTCGGGCAACGTCATCAGCAGGAACACCTCGTCACCGAGGTTGTAGCGCTTGTTGGTGGGCACGAACAGGCCGCCGCCCTTCACGAACGACATGTAGGACTGATACAGGGTGTGCTTGTCCTTGATGACGACCGACAGGATGCCCTGACTGCCCATCCCGCCCGCGCCGGCCTTCGCTCCCATTTTCCTGCAACCTCGTCGATCAGCGGGCGACAGCTTGCCGCCTTGGACCAGTGGGGTCAAGCACGCGACGGCCCGAAGCGGCACCAGCCCCAGCCGTCGAACACCCACGGCGACGGCAACGGACAATACAGTTTGACGTAAAACGGCAGATGCAGCTGTCGCGAGGTGCGCGCGGCGGGGCTGCCGTCGCGCCAGAAGAGATTCGCGTCGCGGCCGGCGGACAAGCCCATCTTTTCGCCGCCGCACCGATCCACCGCCAGCAGCGCGAGCCACGGCCGCGCCAACCGCGGCGGCAGCCATGGCAGCGTGGGCGAATCGCGATCATGGCAGTCGAGGCCGGCAACGAACATCTCGGTATCGGTCGCGAAGCGCATCAGGCGCCGCCCGCTTAGGGCGATCTGGCTGGCGTGCGCCGCGATGGCCCTGCGCTTGCGCGCCTGCTCGTCGGGATCGAGCAGGAACACGGCACGGCATGGCGCGCCCGAACGCGAGCGGCCGTGCAACAGATAACCCAGGCATTCGGGCCGTGCTTGCCGCGGCATGCCCTGGAACACCATCTCCATCAGTACGTGCATCGCACTGTGGTCGGGATGACGATCGACCAGATCGGGCAGCACCAGCAACGTGGGCCGCTCGCGCTCCAGCAGCTCGCGCATCGCCGCCAGCATGGCGCCGGTCTGCTCCAGAAGCTGCCAGGTCACGCCGCCATCCGGCCAGCCGAGACGATGCACGCTGACCCCCTTCGCGCCGAGTTCGCGCAGCGCAGCCTCGGCCTCGCCCCGCCGCCGGCGCGCCCAGTCGATGCGCTGTTGCGGACCGATCCACAGGCGACGCTCCAACGCGCGCTGCGGCCATGGGTTGTTGTCGCCGTCGGTGACGTACACGACGCTGACCCGCGCACCGCGCGCGAGTGCCCTCTGGATCAAGCCGCCCGCAGCCAGCGACTCGTCGTCCGGATGCGGCGCCAACACCATCAGGCTGGCATTGGGGCGTTCCAGCAGCGCTTCCGGATCCAGCAGGTCGGATGGCTTTTCCAGACGCAAGTACGGATTCCTTGGGCCACGGACCGGAACCGCCGGCACGAGGGACGCGATTGTGATGTCTCGCGCTTGACCGCGCACTGACCCACGGCGCACGGCCGCCGCGCGACCGGGGCCGACGACTTTTTGTTCAGCCGCTGTGTCCCCGAACTCCCACTCCCACTTCCATCCTGCCGTCCAGCCATTCGAAGAGTGCAAGGTCCCCGCGCAAAGGGCCATTCAGGAGTGCCCGCAGCCGGTTGGCGCCCGCGAATCGGCTGGCCAGCGTTTCGTCGTCCCAGGCCGGATCGAAGCGACCGGGCTCGCCCGCGGCACGGGCCCTGAGCACGCCTTCCAGCAGACGCGCGGCGTGCTCCAGGCGCTGGCGCGGCGCATCGGCCGCCCAGGCCTTGCCTACCTCGCGCGCACGAGCGCGACCCGTCGCGAGCGCGAGCAGGTCCCTCGCCACTTCCTGGCGGCGCTGCATACCGCCCTGCTCGGCCAGCAGCCACGCCGCACCGGGATTGCCGCCCGCCGCATCCAGCGCCGCGCCGGCCTGTTCGACGCCGCGTGCCTCCAGCCAGGCGACCGCATCGCTGCGCGCCGGAACCATGAATTCCACCCGCTGGCAGCGGCTGCGGGTGGTGGCGCCGAGTCGCCATGGCTGGTCCGCGACCAGCACGATCAAGCTCGCTGCACTCGGTTCCTCGAGGGTCTTCAGCAAGGCATTTTGCGCCGGGGTGTTCATCTCGTCGGCCGGGTCGATGACCGCCACCTGCCAACCGCCGAGCTGGCTCGCCATGGCCAGGTGCGCGGACAAACCCCGGATCTGGTCGACCACGATTTCCTTGCGCATGACGCCGGTCTTCGGGTTGGGCTCCAGCTTGACCAGCATCCGGTCGGGGTGGGTTCCTGCCGACAACAGGGCACAGTTCCGGCAGTTCCCGCAGGCATGGCCATTGCGCGGGGCGGCGCACAGCCGCGCACGCACGAATGCGTCCACCAATGCCCGCTTGCCGAGGCCCGCCGGACCGCACGCGAGCAGCGCGTGCGGCAGGGTGCCGCCCGCGGCCCGCGCAGCCAGCACGTTCCAGACCGGCTCGCACCACGCCGGCAACGGATCGCCGGGAGCAATGGCGGCAACGACGGTTTCCGCGTCCGTCATGTCGCCACGCCTCCGCGCAAACCATCGACGGCCGCCCTGGCGTCCAGCAGCACTTCGTCCGCCGGACGTGACGCGTCGAGCACCCGGAAGCGTTCCGGTTCGGCACCCGCACGGGCCAGATAGGCCGCCCTCACGCGCTCGAAGAAATCGTCGCGCTCGACCTCGATGCGATCCGAGGAGTCACCGCGCTGGCTCGCGCGCGCACGGCCGTGCGCGACCGGAAGATCCAGCAGCAACGTGAGATCGGGCGTGAGGCCGCCCGTCGCGAGGTATTCCAGTTCGGCGATCCGCGCGGGCTCCACCCCGCGCCCGCCACCTTGGTAGGCATAGCTCGCATCGGTGAAACGGTCGCACAACACCCAGCGCCCCGCCGCGAGCGCCGGCCGCAACACCTCGCGGACCAGTTGCGCACGCGCCGCGAACATCAGCAGCAGCTCGGTTTCCACGGCCATGCCCCGATGCGCGGGATCGAGCACCAGCGTGCGGATGGCTTCGCCGACCGGGGTGCCGCCGGGCTCCCGCGCATACACGATGTCGAGCCCGCCGCGATCGAAATGCTCGCGCAGGCCCGCCAGCAACGTGCTCTTGCCCGCGCCCTCGCCTCCTTCCAGGCTGATCAGCCGTCCCCTCATCGCTTCTTCTTGTCCAGGATGTACTTTCGCACGGCCGCATTCTGCTCGGCCAGGGTTGCCGAAAACTGGTGGGTGCCATCGCCCTTGGCGACGAAAAACAACGCATCGCCGTCGGCGGGATGCAGCACTGCATGGATCGCCGCGCGGCTCGGCAATGCTATCGGTGTCGGCGGCAGGCCAGCTCGCGTGTAGGTGTTGTAGGGGGTATCGGTTTCGAGGTCGCGCTTGTGGATCTTGCCGCTGTAGGCCTTGCCCATCCCGTAGATCACGCTGGGGTCGGTGTCGAGTTTCATGCCGATCTTCAGCCGGCGCTCGAACACGCCCGCGATTCGGGGGCGCTCGGATGCCACCGCGGTTTCCTTCTCGACCAGCGATGCGAGGATCAGCGCCTGGTAGGAATCCTGCAATGGGATGGAGGGATCTCGCGCGGTCCATTCACGAGCGAGGAAGGCTTGCATCGCCGCGTGCGCGCGCTTCAGGATGTCGAGATCCGACATGCCGAGTACGTAGTCATAGGTGTCAGGCATGAACTCGCCCTCCGGCGACGCGTCGGCTTGACCGAAGCGCGCCATCACCGCGTCGCCCTCCAGGCCGTCGAGTTCGTGTTTCAGCTTGGGGGCGCTGCCCAGCGCCTGCCTGACCTGTGCAAAGGTCCACCCGTCGACCAGCGTGACGCGTCGGTGCAACACCTTGCCCCGGGCCATGTCTTCCAGCAGCACGGTCGGCGTCATGCCCGGCGCCAGCTCGTACTCGCCTGCATGCAAACGGTTGGCCACGCCGAGCCGCATCGCCAAGGCCCGCCACAGCAGCGGGGAGGCACGCGTGAGCCGCTGTTCCTGTAATTGCCGGACGATGTCCTGAAAACCCTCGCCGCGGCTGATTTCGAGCGTCTGTCCGGCGCGCCCGACATTCAACGGCGCCTGCACGAAATGAACATATTCGAAGCCGGCCCAGGCAATGGCTGCCGCGACCACGAGGAGGGTCGCTGCCAATACCAGACGCAAAACCATGTTGCCTGCTTCCCGATGTCGCGATGCGATGCGGTTGCAGGGATTGGATCGGATCATCCGGCCAGTTTAAACGATAGGTGCCGAAGCGACGGCTGTTGGGCGCGCTTGCAGGTGGGCGCCGGGCGCAGCGAAGCCCAACGACGAAGCGCCGAGGTCGGAGTGCTGTTGCAGGTCGGCGCTGAGCACAGCGAAGCCCAACGGCCGGCGCGGTTCACCCCACCCGCGATCGATGCCGTGCTGAGCCCCTGGCGAACGTGCCTTTTGTAGGTTGGCGCTGAGCGCAGCGAAGCCCAACGGCGAAGCGCCGAGGTCGGAGTGCTGTTGCAGGTCGGCGCTGAGCGCAGCGAAGCCCAACGGCCGGCGCGGTTCGCCGCGCCCGCAACCGATGCCGTGCCGTCCTTGGCTCCGAATATAGGGCTTCTCCCGGAACAAGCCCGGAATCAGCCCAACCTGCGAAACCGCGTAAGTGCAACGTGCCTTTTGTAGGTTGGCGCTGAGCGCAGCGAAGCCCAACGGCAGACGCGGTTCGCCGCGCCCGCAACCGATGCCGTGCTGAGCCCCG
>JAICJG010000001.1 GCA_025928585.1 Rhodanobacteraceae bacterium | reverse complement strand
GCGCCGCTGCGCCGCGACTGGCGCCAGCGTGCGCCGATCTACAACCTGTACCACCTGTTGAACCACGTGAACCTGTTCGGCGCCGGCTACATGGCGTCGCTGCGCGCCACGCTGGCGGCATGCGCGTAACCGGATCACGGACCGATCCGATGCGGCGACTGCCGGTTGGCTCCCGCGCGAAGGGTGCGCGACGCCCCGGTTCCGAAGGGGAAATCGCTCGTTGCCCCCTGCCCTCTCCAGTCACAAATCCCGCACCACCCGGAAACCCACCCTTCCGCTGCGTGCTTCGGCGGGCGCGCCCTGCCGGAACGAGGATCGGTCCTGGTCCGGCGCGCTGCCCCACGAGCCGCCGCGGATCACCCGTTCGCTGCAACCCGGATTGACCCACGCGCTGCCGTCGGCGGGTGCGCGCACGTAGTTGTCGTGCCAGCAGTCCGCGACCCACTCCGACACGTTGCCGCTCATGTCGTACAGGCCGAACGGATTGGGCAGGAAGCTCTTGACCGGCGCCGGACCCCAGTAGCCGTCGCCGTAGCCCTTGAACGCGTTCGCCCAACTGCGGTGCGCCGGCGACCGGTCGTCGCCGCCGGTGAGGTTTTCGACGTCGCGTTTCGGCGCGCCGTCGCCCCACCAGTAGCGGGTCGTGGTACCGGCGCGCTCGGCGTACTCGTATTCGGCTTCGGTGGGCAGCCGGTAGTGCTTGCCGGTACGCTTCGACAGCCATTCCACGTAGGCGCGTGCGTCGTTCCACGACACGTTGACCACCGGGTCCGCCCCCTTCGCGCGCTGTCCGGCGTAGTCGTCCTGCCAGTCGGCGCCCGCCCGTTGTTGCATGCGTCCGTTGGATTCGTCGTAGACCGAGGAGCCACCCAGCCTGTCCGAATCGGGCACGTACCCCGAGGACCGCACGAAGGCGCGGAACTCGGCGACGGTTACTTCCGTCCGTGCCATCGCGAAGCCGGCCGCAATCGCCACCTGATGCTGCGGCTCTTCGGCGCTCGCCATGGCGCCGCCGTGGGGCGGAGCGCCCATGAGGAAACTGCCGTGGGGAATCACCACCATCGCGGGCGCCTGCCCGACGATGTCGAGGAAGCGATCCGAAAACACCTGCCCGGGATGATAGCTCGCGTATTCGCGGGCGTTCTTCAATCTCGCGAGGAACGCCTCCGTCGATGCGCCGAGGGCGCCGGCCTGTACGGCCAGCCGTTCGGCCAGGGCGGCGTTGCCGGCATCGAGCGCCGAGGTCGCCTGCGCCATCAGGCTCTCGGCGCGGCCGCTGCGCAGGGCGGCGATGCGGGCGCGGGTTTCCGCGAGCGCATGCGACGAAGGCAGGATCGAGGCGGCGTCCGCCAGCGCTGCCTCGGCCTTCTTGTCTTCGTTTTGCGCGGCGGCGCTCAACGCACGGTCCAGCGCCTCCTCCTGCACGCGCTGCAGCCCTTGCCGCGCGACCACGTTTTCGGGATCGAGCGACAGCACTTCGCGATAGACCGCAAGTGCGCTGCCGGGGCCGGGCCCCTCGAGCTTGCCCTGCTGCACCAGGCCGGAGGCATCTTCAAGCAGCGCCTGAACCCGGGCGGAGACATCGACGCGTGCCGCCAACGCCTGCGCGTCGTCCCCGGCACCAGGGAGTCGCTTCAGGGCTGCGAGGTTCGCGCGCGCGGCGTCGGCGTCGCCGGCAGCCAGCGACTGTTGCGCATCGGCCACGAGGCGCGCATGCAGCAAGGACACGGCCCGCTGGACGTGCGGGTCGTCCGGCGCCTCCTGGACCGCCCGCAGCACCAGTGCGAGGGCAGTCGCGTCCCCGGGGCCGGCGAGATGTCCGTCGCTGGCGGCCTTGCCGGCCCGCGTCAACAACTGCGCGACCTTGCCGTTGCCCGCCTGCCCGCCCAGGCTTCCTGCGCGAGCGCGCGCCGCGATCACGGAAGCCGGTGCCAGCGAAATCGGCGGCCCCGCATTGAGTTCGGATTCCGCCGGCGTCAATTGCCGCGCGGCCCGCCGCCCGCCGGGCGGCGCACTGGCCGATGCGGCCGGGCGCGGCTTCAGCGCCACCGGTTCGACTTTCAGCGCCGCCGGGAAGAAGCGATACACCAGTGCGAACACCAAAAGCAGCACGCCGATCGCGCCCCCGATGGCATGTTGACGGCTGAGCAGTTGCGGATTCGGCATGCGTGGGCGAAGGCTGGCTGTTATCGTGTGCGGTTCACGATAGCAAACCGGTCTGCAATGGAACACCAAATCACGCACGGTAACGAGCGATGACTGCCGCCTGGATCGACCAGTCGGCCCGGATGCCGGTGCCCGGCGACAATGGGGCGATCGGGCTCGACACCGAGTTCATGCGCCGGGACACCTATTACCCGAAACTTGCGCTGGTGCAGGCCGCGCACGAGAACGAGCGCTGGCTCGTCGACCCCACCGCCTACGATGCCGGAGCCGATGTGCGCGCACTGGTGGCCCGCCGCTGCTGCGTGATGCACAGCGCGGGCGAGGACCTGCAGGCGCTGGCGCCGCTGCTTGGCGATATGCCGCTGCAACTCTTCGACACGCAGATCGCGGCGGCGTTGTGCGGGATGGGGCCGGGACTCAGCTACCAGAAGCTCGTGGCGGCACTGCTCGGCATCGATATCCCGAAAGACGAAACGCGTTCCGACTGGTTGCGGCGGCCACTCACCCCGAGCCAGCTCGAATATGCCGAGCTCGATGTCGCCTACCTCGTCGAATTGCAGGGGGTGCTGGCGGCGCGCCTCGATCGGCTCGGCCGCCGCGAATGGCACGCCGAAGACTGCGCCCGGCTTCTGCACCAAGCCGATCGGCAACGCCAGGGCGCCGACCTCCAGCCGCAGCGCGATTTCCGGGCGGCGGCGGACTGGCCGCCGGAAGCACAGGCGCGCCTGCGTCGGGTATTGCTGTGGCGGGACGAGGCCGCCCGTGCGCTCGACAAGCCGAAACCGTGGCTGCTGGATGACGCCCATGCCCTGTCGCTGTCGCTTCAGCCGCCAGCCGATCCGCAGGCATTGTTCGAACGGGTCAAGGGTCTGCGCGCGCTGCGCGGACCGCAAAGATCGGAACTGCTCCCTCTGTTGCACGCGGAGGCGACTCCGGGGGAACTTGACGCACTCGAACCGATCGTGGCCGCGCCGCGGGGCCAATACAAACGCTCGGCCGACGCGATGCGCGAAAAGGTCCACGCGATCGCGGCGAAGCTCGACCTGCCTGCCGGGTTGCTCTGTCCACGCCGCCTGATCGAGGAACTCGCGGTCGCCAGGACCTGGCCCGCCGGGCTGGAAGGCTGGCGCCGCGGCTTGCTGGAAGCGGAGCTGACGCCCCTGCTGCCAGGCTGATGAAGACCGTCGAAAACCGGGGTCAGAGTGGCTTTTCGGGTACCGCTCTCAAATGATCCCTGGCCTTGCTTGCGAAAAGGCACTCTGACCCCGGTTTTCGGTTGGCTTGCGAAAAGGCACTCTGACCCCGGTTTTCCTTCGCAAGGCTTGGCCGCCGCCGGCAGACCGGTTACCATACACGGCTCGCTGGCGCGCAACGCGTCGACGCACCGCAGCGTCCGATCGGACGCTTGCCGGGACAACCAAACGTGTGGGGCTGTAGCTCAGCTGGGAGAGCGCTGCGTTCGCAATGCAGAGGTCAGGGGTTCGATCCCCCTCAGCTCCACCAATCCCGATTCGCGCCCGACGCCGCCGGGGCAACGCGCCATCAATGTTCGGTGGGTTTGCCGGTGAACGCCGAAATGGGCGTGTCGACCTTGCGGTCGAGACCTTCGCCGAATGCCTTCAGCGCGCCGAGCAAAGGTCGGAGGCCGCGCCACAGCGCATCATCCTTGAGCATCCTGTAGGCGCCCCTGATGCCCGGTGGCTCCGGCTTGTCGGCTGCGGGCTCGGGGCGCGCCAGGTATTCGAGGCTGTCCCGGAGCGCGAACAGCATCTTGTAGAAATCGCCCGGCTCGATCCGCGACAGCACCATCAGCAGGATCGACAGGTTCTGCACGGTCTTGCGCGAACCCGCCTTGCTGAGTCCGTCGACGATGATCTGCGTCCACTGGGTGTTCGCGGCCACCAGGTCGTTGGCCATGCGCAGCACGCCGTGCTCGTGCATCGACTGCAACAGCCGCTCGAGTTCGTCGTGCGCGTCGGGGCCGATTTTCGCGGGCCGCGGCGTGTACTGGATGGGTTCAGCCATGATGTCCTGCTCCGGGAGTGGTCCCGTCCCGCCCGTGCGTGTGATCGGGTCGCACGGCGGGGGCCCGGCCACGTCCTGCGTGCGCCGGGGACATCACATGCGCTCCGGATGCGGTGCGCGTTCCGTGATCGGCGCATAGTCGTCGCGCTGCCATTTGCGCTCGACCTCGGGGCCGGGCCGCGGCGTTGGATTTCCGAAACGGAAATTGTTCCGGTGCAGTGGAGGCTCGCCACGTTCGCCCAGCTTTTCGATCCGGACGGCGACTTCCTTGTAGGCGGGTGTGTTGACGTCCGGGTCGTGGGCATTGCCGGTGAGGCGGTTCATCGACGGCTTCTCGTGGTGGATCGGCAGGTACAGCTCGTTGCCGTGCACGCGATCGGTGACCAGCGCACGCACCTTCACGGCGCCGCGCCGCGAGATCACGCGCAGCCAGGTGCCATCCTCGATCCCGCGCTCGGCGGCGAGCTCGCGACCGATTTCGATGAACCAATGGGGGACTTCGGACATCATCCGCGGCCCCTTGCCGGTCTGGTTCATCGACTGGAAATGTTCGAGCAGGCGGCCGTTGTTGACGTGCAGGTCGAATTCCTCGTCCGGCACCTCGGCCGGCTGCTGCCACTCGAGCGGGTACAGCACGGCCTTTCCGCCCGGCATATGGAATTTGTCGGTGTACAGCAGCGGTGTGTCGGTGCCGTCTTCCTTGACCGGCCAGACCAGTGACTTGAACCCTTCCAACCGCTCGTAGTTGACGCCGGCAAACACCTTCGCAATGCCGGCGCATTCGTCCATGATTTGCGATGGGTGCGTGTAACCCCAGTCGTGGCCCATGCGCGCGGCAAGGTCGGTGAGGATGCGCCAATCGGGCCGGCTGTCGCCGAGCGGCGGCATCACTTCGTAGAAGCGCTGGATGCGCCGTTCGGTGTTGACGTACGTGCCTTCCTTTTCGATGCTCGCACAGGCCGGCAGGACCACGTCCGCGTATTCGGCGGTGGCGCTGACGAACATGTCCTCGACCACCATGAAATCGAGCTTCGCGAAATGCTCGTGCGTTTCCTGGGCGTTGGATTCGGAAGCCGCGGTTTCCTCGCCGATGATGTACATCGCCTTCAACTCGTCGCCGGCCTTCATCGTCATCTCGAAGTTGTCCAGACCTACTTCGTTCGACAACTGTTCCGATGCGACGCCCCAGCCCTTCGCCCAGCGCGCCCGCGCCTCCTCGTCGGTGACTTTTTCGTAGCCCGGATAGACGTTCTTGAGGCCGCCGAAGTCGCTGGCGCCCTGCACGTTGTTGTGGCCGCGCATCGGGTAGGCGCCGGTGCCGGGCCGGCCGAAATTGCCGGTGACGAGCATCAGGTTCGAGAGCGCGGTGCTGGTGTCGGCGCCGTGGCCGTGCTGGGTGATCCCCATCGCCCACAGCAGGCACACGCGTTCGGCATGGCCGATCATCTCGGCTGCCTCGATCAGTTGCTCTTTGGGCACCCCGGTCACTTCTTCCGCGAAATCCAGCGTGAACGGTTCGAGTGACGCACGATATTCATCCACCTGGTTGACGCGCTGGCGCAAAAAGTCCAGGTCGGCCAGATCGTGGTCGAACATGTAGCGCGACAACGCCGACGCCCAGACGAGGTCGGTGCTGGGCCTGGTGCGCAGAAAGAGGTCCGCACGGGTCGCCATTTCGTGGCGACGGAGGTCGGCGACGATCAGTTTCTGGCCATGGAGCTTGTGCGCACGCTTGATGCGCGAGGCGATCACCGGGTGGTTCTCGGCCGTATTGGTGCCGACCAGCACGACGACGTCGGCCTTCTCGATGTCGCGGATGGTGCCGGAATCGGCACCGACGCCAACCGTCCGCTGCAAGCCCTTGGTCGCCGGGCTCTGGCAGTAGCGCGATGAATTGTCGACACTGTTGGTGCCGATGATGAGGCGCGCGATCTTCTGGGTCAGGTAGGCTTCCTCGTTGCTCGCCTTGCTCGAGGCGATGAAGCCGATGCTGCGCGGCCCGTGCCGCTCGCGGATCTCCAGCAGCCGGCGAGCGACGAGGTCCAGCGCCTCGTCCCAGGACGCCTCGCGAAAGCGGCCGTTCTCCCGGATCAGCGGCGTGGTGAGGCGGTCGGGGCTGTTGACGAAGTCCCAGGCGAACTTGCCCTTGATGCAGGTCGAGATGCCATTGGCCGGAGCCTCGGGCATCGGCTGGACCTTGAGGATGAGGCGGTCACGGGTCCACATCTCGAAACTGCAACCGACGCCGCAATAGGTGCACACAGTCTTGGTGCGCTTGATCTCCGGCTGGCGCCAGCGCATGTCCATTTCCGAAATGCCCGTGATGGGCGGCGCGCCCATCGTGTTTTCCCAGTCCTTGATGGTGTCGATCAACGGCCGCTTGAGCGCCTGCGGCATCGACGTCAGCGGCCCGGCATCCGGCTGCATGGTCTTTTCGAGCAGGGCGTTGCAGGGGCACACCGTGACGCAGTGGCCGCATTGCACGCAGCTCGATTCGTCGATCGGCTTGCCGCCGTCCCACAACACCCGCGGATGCTCCATCGACCAGTCGATGCTGAGCGTTTCGTTGACCTCGATGTTCTGGCACGCCTCGACGCAGCGCCCGCACAGGATGCACTGGTCCGGATCGTAGGTGTAGAACGGGCTCGAGGTGTCTTTTTGGTAGGGTTTGCGGGTAAACGGATAGCGCTGGATCGGCATCTCCATGCCGGCGAACGTGTTGTGCAACTGGCAGTCGCCGGTGTTGTTCTCGCAGACGGTGCAATAGAGTTCGTGCTTGGCGAGGATGCGGTCCATGCCTTCGTGGCGCGCACTCGTTGCGCGTTCGCTGGCACTGACGACCTCCATCCCGTCGGCGCTCCTAAGCGCACAGGCACGCTGCAGTTCGCCGCCGACTTCGACCCAGCAGGTGTCGCAGGTCCGGATCGGTCCGAGCGGCTGCAAGTAGCAAACGTGAGGAAGGTCGATGTGGTGCTCGAGCAGGAATTCGACCAGCGGCTGATCGGCGGCGCCGGTGAGCGGTTTGCCGTCGAAGACGATCGTGCAATCGCGGATTTCCGCCATGTCGGTTCCTCGCGCTGGACCGCGGGGCCGCGGCCGGCTTCATTCCTTGAAGCGGGCGTGCTTGCAAGCACCCGCTCGATGCTACCGCAAAACGCAGCCGCCAGGAAACTCGAGCGCCCGCGCGCGAACACCCGCGGCTCGGTCTCCGCCGTTCGGGAACAGATGGCTCCCATGTCGATTGGCAACCCGTGCCAGCCAAAGGCGAACGTTTCCGTCGGGACGCCTTACATTCCGGTGATCGCAATGGAATTCAGCCGCGGCGCCGCCCGCGCGGGCCAAAGCCAATGGCGTGCATGGCGACGCGTGTCGGAAGACATTACATTTTCGATCTGCACGACGGATTCAAGACCACACGTTGCCAGACATTTCAAAGGCTTGCGTTCTCGGCACGCCCTGTGCTTGGCTGAGGTCGGACTGCTGACGCGCACCGACGTTGCGGACGCAAAAGGCCAGTCCCCAATCCTTTGCATCCCAGAGGCTGGCCATGCGCAACTCCGTGCTCCTTTCCGCCGCGCTTGCCTCCGGCGCACTGCTGTGTTCGCTCGGCGCCAACGCCATTCCCATCCACGTCGGCCTTTTGGCCGCCTCGGGCAGCAGCACCTGGACGTCCCCGACCGTCGGCGGGAGCACCGCGACGTCCTTGCTCGCGCCGCGGGCATTCGCGCCCAGCGCCGGTCACGGTACGGTGTCGCTGAGTGGTTGGGAGAACGACGATGGCACCTGGAACCCGGCCACGATGCTCAAGAACCCGAACGTGCCGGGCCTGGGCGTCGAATGCAACTCGCCGCTCGATCCCGCCTGCACCGGTGACCAGATCGGCTCCGACCCGCAGCAGATCATCGACCTCGATATCAGTGCGCTCACCGGCTGGACCGGGCTGCTGATCACGGTCGATTCGGTCGAGGGAACGAACACCGGCAATCTGTTCGGCGCAACGTGCGCTCCGGGCGATGTCGGCTGCGAGCCAATCAGCTTCCTGGGTGGCTGCACCACCGTGGAAGGCTCCTGCACGCTCAGCCTCACCAGTCGGGCCCTGACCGGCATCACCGATATCTGGATCACGCCCATCGCGTTTGATCCGATCGTGTTGGACGGCAACCTGTACGTATGCACAGGGACCGGCCCGTGCGTGAAGCCAACCGCGGTGCCGGAACCGGCGGCACTGGGGATGTTCGGGCTGGGCCTGCTGCTGATCGGCACGTTCGTGGGCCTGCGGCGCCGGCGGCTCCACGACTGACCTGGTCCACTTTCGTCTCGGCGGAAGCCGTCTCCGGGAACGGGGACGGCTTCTTGTCGTGCCCGTCCAGGCTTGTCTGCGCCACCGAACGGCCCCCGGGTGAATGCAGTCGGCGGCTATCCCGGCTTCGGCGGAGGTCTCAATATGTGCCCGATGCGCTTGGAGCCTCGCCCGGCACCGGCAGGCCGGCACGCCGGCACAAGGCCGCAAAACGCGGGTCGGCCCGGTAGGCGAGCGGAAACGGATCATAGAGCATGCTCAAAAGATACGGGTCGTGGCCATCCCTGGCGCGGTCGAGCCACTTGAACATGTCGTCCGGTTGCTTCCGCGCGGCATACAGGTCGGCGACCAGATACGGCTCGGTCGCGCCGTATTTCCCGATGTAATCGTGCAGGGCCGCGTCGGCCTTGACCCGGTCGCTTCCCACCTGTTGCGCCATCGCGCGCACCCAGGGCGAAAACACCGGATCCGATTCCCGGTCCGCCTCGCGCTGCGCCGCGGCGGCATTGCCGCGCAGGATGTCGATCAAGGCCAGATTGGCATACATCCCCGGAAAGCCAGGCTGCAGTTGCAGCGCCTTGTGTGCGGCACGCTCGGCGTCATCGAGCTGGCCGTCGGCCATCAATACGGAGACGAGCGGAGCGTACCAACTGGCCTGCAGCGGATCGGTATTGATGGCTTTGCGGAACAGGTCCGCCGCCTGCCTGGCTTGTCCCACGTTGGCGAGACCGTAGGCCATGAACGTCATCGCGGTGCCGTCGCGTGGCGCCAGTTCCAGTCCCCGCCGGAACTCGGCGAGCGCGCCCACGGGGTCATTGTCGACATTCGCCAGCAGGTAACCGAGGTTCATGTGGGTGGCTGCCGCATCCGGCGCCAGCGCTTGCTGCCGGTTCGCCGCCATGCGGGCCTGGGCGTACGCCTCCTGGCGGGCTTCGCCGGAAAGGAAGATCTGGCCCTCGTTGATAAGCGCGGTGGACAGCACCCCCCAGGCATAGGCGTAGTCCGGATCGAGCTTGAGCGCCTGGTGCAGAAGTGCGATCCCCTGTTGAAAACCGGCTTCGGTCTGGCGCCGCGCGAGCGCGTGCCCCTGCAGCATCAATTGATATGACTCGACGTTGCCACTGGGCGGCTTGTCGATCGAGACGATCGCCTCCCCCAGCAACTTGATCTTGAGCGCCGCGGCCACCGCATCGCCGATCCGCGACTGGATCGCGAACACATCCTTGAGCTGCTCGTTGTAACTGTGCGACCACACGCTGGTTCCGTCCTTCGCCCGGATCATGCTAACGGTGACGCGGATGCGATCGTCCTGCTGGCGCACAGAGCCCTGGATCAGGTGCGCGACCCCGAGCGCCGCACCGATCTGCGCGAGGCTGTCCTTGCTGTCGCGAAACTTGAAGCTGGAATATTTCCCGATCACCTTGAGCCCGTTGACTTGGGTGAGATCGGAGATCAGCTCCTCGGACAAACCATCGGTAAAGTACTGCTGCTTGGGGTCGCCGCTATCGTTGGCCAGTGGCAGCACGGCCACGGATTTGTAGGGGATCGTGGCGAATTCGGCGGCGATGTCCCTGGCATCCACGGCGTCGGCGGCGCTGGTCGCATCGCGATGCAGCACGAACTGGTTGGTGATCAGCAGCACGAGCGCGACCGCCATCACGCCGATGATCCAGAAATCCAGCTTGCGGCCGGTGGCGCGGTGAAACGCCGGGTCTTCGGCAACGATGGCGCCTTCGCGCCGGAAGCCTTCCGGCGTCAACCTGTAGTACCAGGCGAAGGCGACCCAAAACGGAAACCCGACCGCGCAGGCGATCACGAACCAGCGCGTGATCCAACCCGGTGCGTTGAATACCGGCGCGAGCTGCGCGATACCCTGGGAGAGCGCCCACACGGCGCCCACGTACACCGCAGCCGCCCGCAGCACATGGCGGTGGCTGAGTTCGGCGACGATCCCGCGCTTGTTCGGTGCCTCGGCATGGATGCCCACGCGATGCCTCGGGACTCCCACCGGTGCCAGGCCGGTCTCCAGATGCGGGCAGTGTCGGGCTTCGCGCCGTGCGATGCAAGCGGGCCGGCCCGCGATTCAGCGGTCGCGGTGCACGATGTAGCGTGCCATCCAGCGCAAGGGTTCCGCGGCATCCCCGAAGCGGTCCAGCGCGGCCAACGCATCGGCGTACAACGCATCCGCCCGGGCGCGGGCCGCATCCATCCCCATCAGGGACGGATAGGTGGCCTTGCCGCGGGCGGCATCGGCGCCGTGCGTCTTGCCGGTGAGCGCCTGGTCGCCTTCGATGTCCAGCACGTCGTCCTTGATCTGGAACGCGAGGCCCATGCCACTGGCATAGCGCTCCAGCGCCTCGCGCGCGCCGTGGGGAAGACCCGGAGCGGCGCAGCACGGCATCACTACCGCTGCGCGGATCAAGGCGCCAGTCTTGGCGCGGTCGAGTGCTTCCAGATCGGACGCGGCAAGTTGCCGGCCTTCCGATTCGAGGTCGATCGCCTGCCCGCCGGTCATGCCGAGCGAGCCGGTCGCCGCCGCAAGGACCGCCGTCATCCCGAGCCGGGCCGCCGGATCGCCGCGGCCGTCGCCGGCGAGAATTTCGAACGCGCGCGTCTGCAGGGCGTCTCCGGCGAGGATCGCCATTGCCACCCCGAATGCCTTGTGGGTGGATGGGCGGCCGCGCCGCAACGAGTCGTCATCCATCGCCGGCAGATCGTCGTGAACCAGTGAAAAGGCGTGGATGCATTCGACCGCGCAGGCGGCATCGTCGAGGCGTTCCGCATCGACGCCCAGCAGCTCGCCCGCCGCGTAGCAGAGCAATGGCCGGATCCGCTTGCCGCCGCCGAGCACCGAGTAGCGCATCGCGGCGTGCAGCGATGCAGGCCGGGTGTCGCCCGGGGGCAGGCGCGAATCCAGTGCGCGTTCGACGCGTTCCAGATAGCCGGGGACACGATCGGCAAAGGGCATGGCATGACTCCGGCAGCGGAACGGGTTCGGGCGCAGTCCGCGAGCCTAGCCACCGCGCCGCACACGTGTCAAAACCAGCGGCGATTTCCACCTCATCTTCACGGACAATAGGTACGATCAGCAGGTAACCGGAAGGGCCCGCGCCGAAGGAGACTCGCAGGATGACAATCCATGTCGCCGCCGCACACGCGCCGCCTCGCGCCGCCCGGGCCTACCAGGACCGGATCCTGCCCGCGGTTTCGCGCACCTTCGCATTGACGATCCCGCAACTCGACGCGCGCCTGCGCACGGTGATCGCGAACGCGTACCTGTTGTGCAGGATCGCGGACACCATCGAGGACGAACAATCCCTGCCGGCAGATGTCAAGCAGCAGTTCCACGACCGCTTCACGCGGGTGGTCGGCTCGACCGAGGACCCCGCGTCGTTCGCGCGCGACCTGGCACCGCTGTTGAACGGCAGCACCCTTCCCGCCGAACGCGATTTGGTCGAGCACGCGCCGCAAATCATCGAGATCACCGACAGCTTCAACCTGCCCCAGCGCGAAGCACTGGCGCGCTGCATCCGCACGATGTGCACCGGAATGCCGAGCTTCGAGCGCGAGGCCAGCACCGCGGGCCTCGCCGACATGCGCGAGATGGATCGCTACTGCTACTACGTCGCCGGCATCGTCGGGCAGACGCTCACCGAGTTGTTCTGCGAATACTCGCCCCGAATCGCGGAGCAGCGCGAAGCGATGTCCGAGCTGGACGTCTCGTTCGGCCAGGGCCTGCAGATGACCAACATCCTCAAGGACTTCTGGGAAGACCGCGACCGCGGCGTGTGCTGGCTGCCGCGCGACCTGTTCGCCCGCGCCGGGGTCGACCTGCAGACGATCAGGCGCGGCAGCGTTCCGGCCGCCTTCGGGCACGCCTATGCGCAACTGATCGGCATCGCCCACAGCCATTTGCGCAACGCCCTGAACTACACGCTGCTGATCCCGGAAAAGGAAGTCGGAATCCGGCGCTTCTGCCTGATCGCGGTGGGGCTCGCGATGCGCACGCTCGGCTCGATCCTCGCCAAACCCGATTTCACGGCCGGCGTGCAGGTGAAGGTCTCGCGCCAGGTCGTCAAGAAGGTAGTGATCGTGACGCACCTGTTCGCGGGTTACAGCCGCGTGCTGCGGGGCTGGTTCGCGCGGCTCGCGGACGGCCTGCCGCTGCAGGCCCTGGCCGACGACTGGGGCGGCCTGCTGCCTGCTCCGCACTCGGCATGGCCGCGCAGCGATGCCTGCGGCCCCGCCCAAGCCGCTACCTCGAAATAGCCATGGCACCGGATTCAGGCCTGCCGCATTCACGCCCCGCAACCCGCGGCAGCCACCGGTCGCGCGACCGCCTGGACGCCGGGATCGAGGCCGCCCGTGCGCGCCTTCTCGCGAAGCAGCACCCCGACGGGTACTGGCAGTACGAACTGGAAGCCGACTGCACCATCCCGGCCGAATACATCCTGATGCTGCACTACCTCGGCGAATCGGACCGGCTGCTCGAATCTCGCCTGGCCGCGTACCTGCGCGACCACCAGTCGCGCGACGGCGGCTGGCCGCTCTATCCCGGCGGTGCGATGGACGTGAGCTGCAGCGTCAAGTGCTATTTTGCCCTGAAGCTCGCCGGTGACCGTCCCGACGCGCCGCACATGTTGCGCGCACGCTCGGCGATCCTCGCCGAAGGCGGCGCCGCCTGCAGCAACGTGTTCACGCGCATCGCACTCGCATTGTTCGGCGAGTTGCCCTGGCGCGGGGTGCCGTTCCTGCCGGTCGAAATCGTGCTGTTGCCGCGCTGGTTTCCGTTCAACCTGATGAAGGTCTCGTACTGGTCGCGCACGGTCATGGTGCCGCTTTCGGTACTGACTTCGCTGAAGCCGCGCGCGGCGAACCCGCGCGGCGTAGACATCCGCGAATTGTTCGTCACCCCGCCCGAGCAAGAAAAGCACTATTTCCGTCCGCGTTCGCTGCTGAACCGGTTGCTGTTCGCCTGCGAGAAGACGCTCCGCAGCGGCGAAGCACTGATCCCGCGCCGGCTGCGCCGTCGCGCGCTGCGGCGCGCGGAAGCCTGGATCCTGGAGCGTCGCAATGGTGACGGCGGGCTGGGCGCGATTTTCCCGGCGATGGTCAACGCCTACGAGGCGCTGGCGCTGCTCGGCTATCCGGCCGAGCATCCCGCGCGCCGCGAAACCCGCAAGGCCATCGACGACCTCCTGGTGATCCACGACCAGGAAGCCTGGTGCCAGCCGTGCGTCTCGCCGGTGTGGGATACCGGCCTCACCTGCCTCGCGATGCAGGAAGACCCGGGCGCCCCGCAACAGGCGATCCGCCGTGCGCTCGACTGGCTCGCGGCGCGCCAGCTCTTCGATGCTCCCGGCGACTGGCGGACCTACCGCCGCACGCTTCCCGGCGGCGGCTGGGCGTTCCAGTTCCGCAACGACGCCTACCCCGACCTCGACGACACCGCGGTGGTGGCGCGGGCGATGTACCAGTCGCCGGACCGCGCTGCGTTCTCGAAGGCGATCGGCCGGGCGTGCGATTGGCTGACCGGAATGCAGTCACGCGACGGCGGCTTCGCCGCGTTCGATGCCGACAACGACCATCAGTGGCTGAACCAGATTCCGTTCGCGGACCATGGGGCCCTGCTCGATCCCCCGACCAGCGACGTCAGCGGGCGGGTGTTGCTGCTGTTGTCGCTGCTGCGGCGGCCACGGGACCGCGACAGCCGCGAACGGGTGCTGCGTTTCCTGCTCGACGAACAGTCTCCCGAAGGCGCATGGTTCGGGCGCTGGGGCACCAATTACATCTACGGGACCTGGTCCGTGGTGGTGGCGCTGCGGGCCGCCGGCCTCGAAGTGCATGCACCCCCGATCCGGCGCGCTGCGGAATGGCTGAAGTCGGTGCAGCAGGCCGATGGCGGCTGGGGCGAAGGCAACGACAGTTACCTCGACCCGAGTCTGCGCGGGCGCGGCGCGCGCAGTGGCCCGACCCAGACCGCGTGGGCCTTGCTTGCGCTGATGCGAACCGGCGAAGCGGGCAGCCCGGCGGTCGCGCGCGGGATCGAGTACCTGCTGAAGACGCAGGTCGACGGCGAATGGCACGACACGCGCTTCAACGCACCCGGTTTTCCGCGGGTGTTCTACCTCAAGTACCACGGTTACAGCCGCTACTTCCCGTACTGGGCGCTGGTGCGATACCGCAATGTCCAGCGAACGGACTGACCGCAACGGACTGATCGTCGCGCTGCCCGCGGAGGCCCGCAGCGTAGGCGTCCGGGGCGTGCGGCCGGGCGGATGCGCGCGCTGGCAGTACGGCTGGATCGCCGTGTCGGGCATCGGACCGCACAACGCGCTGCGTGCCGCGGAACGGCTGCTCGAGTGCGGCATCGACCGGATCGCGAACTGGGGCGTGGCGGGGGCGCTGGACGGCAGCCTCGCGCCCGGCGACCTCGTGGTGCCCGATCGCATCCGGCACGCTCCCGACGACCCCGGTTTCGCCACCGATGCGAGCGCCCGGGAGCGGATCATTGCGGCGTGTTCCGGCTCGCTGAGGGTGCGCGAAGGCGCCTTGTGGTCGGCAGCCGAACCGCTCGCCAACGAGGCCGACAAGCGCGCGCTCGCCGAACGTTCCGGCGCCATCGCCGTGGACATGGAAGCTGCATCGATCGCGGCCGTCGCGGCGCGTGCCGGGCTGCCGTTCGTGGCGGTGAAGGCGATCTGCGACCCGCTCGGCCGCGAGCTGCCGCAGCGGGTCCTGCGCGCGCTCGACGGCGGCAGTGGCGGACCGTCCTGGCGGATGCTGTCCACGATCGCGTTCGGCGGCCCGCCCGTCTGGAACGCGGTGCGTTCGCTTGCGCAGGACTTCTCGCAGGCGCGGCGCGCGCTGACGTCGGCCGCGCGCCTCGCCACGCGGGCATGCGTCGCTGCATGAGCACGCGCGTTCTCGTCAGTGGCGGCAACGGATTCGTGGGATCAGCGGTGTGCCTTGCGCTGTTGCGCCACGGTTTCGAGGTGCGCGCGCTCGCGCGCCCGACCAGCGACACCACCACCCTCGAGGGCGCGGACGTCGAGATCGTGCGCGGCGACCTGCTCGATCCGCCCACGCTGCGCGCTGCGCTGGACGGGTGCGAGGGGCTGTTCCACGTCGCCGCGGATTACCGCTTGTGGGCGCGTAATCCCGAAGAGATCCGCATGACCAACGTGCGCGGAACGCGCAACATCCTGGCCGCCGCGAGAAGCGCCGGCGTCGCGCGCATCGTGCACACCTCGAGCGTCGCCACGCTCGGGCTGCACGAGGACGGCACGCCTTCCGACGAGGAAACGCCCGCGAGTTATGCCGACATGATCGGCGAGTACAAGCGCTCGAAATACCTGTCCGAGAAAACGGCGCGGCGGCGCGCGCGCGCGGGACAGGACATCGTGATCGTGAATCCCTCCGCACCGGTCGGCCCGCGCGACCGCAAGCCCACGCCCACCGGGCAGATGGTGCTCGACGCGGCGCGCGGCAAGATGCCGGCCTACGTCGATACCGGGCTCAACATCGTGCACGTCGACGACGTCGCCGAGGGCCACGTGCTTGCGTACCGGCACGGCGAGCGCGGGCGCCGTTACATTCTCGGCGGCGAGAACATGAGCCTGCGCGAGATCCTCTCTACCGTCGCGGAACTTAGCGGCCGTGCCGGGCCCAAGATCCGCCTGCCGCATCGTGCGCTCCTGCCGATCGCGCACGCCGCCGAGGCGTGGGCGCGGATCAGCGACCGTGCGCCCACCATCACCGTGGACGGCGTCAAGCTCGCGCGCCACAAGATGTATTTCACCAGCCGCCGCGCCGAGACCGAACTCGGCTACCGCGCGCGTCCCGCCCGGGAAGCGCTTGCCGACGCAATACAATGGTTCCGCGACCAGGGATACTTCTCGCGGCGGCGCCCCGCTTGAGCGGTTCGGACCGCCGTTGCGGGTCGATGCCCGCGCGGACCCGGCGAACCATCCACCGGCACCATGACCACCACGTGCAGGAACCACCGTTGATCACATCGCCACCTGGGCGGGCCTCCGCCCTCGCGCATCCCAACATCGCGCTGGTGAAATACTGGGGGAAACGCGACGATGCGTTGAACCTGCCGGCCTCGGGTTCGCTGTCGATCACCCTCGACCGATTGCATACGCGCACCGCCGTCCGCTTCGATCCGGCGCTCGGTGCGGACGACATCGTGCTGAACGGGCGCCGCGACGCAGCCGAGTCACGCAAGATTTCCGCGTTTCTCGACCTGCTGCGCGCGCACGCGGGCGTCGCCACCCGTGCCTGTGTCGTCAGCGAGAACGATTTTCCGACCGGAGCCGGACTCGCCTCCTCCGCGTCCGGTTTTGCGGCACTCGCGGTCGCGGCCGACCGCGCGCTCGGAACCGATCTGGATGCGTCGTCGCTCTCGCGACTCGCGCGGCGCGGCTCGGGCTCGGCCGCACGTTCGATCTTCGGCGGCTTCGCCGAAATGGCCGCCGGCACGCGCGCCGATGGCGAAGATGCGTTTGCCAGGCCGCTGCTCGATGCCGCGGCGTGGCCGCTGCGCGTGGTGATCGCGATCACCACGCGGACCGCGAAGTCCACCAGCTCGCGCACCGGCATGGATCTCTCGCGGCGCACGTCACCGTTCTACCGCGACTGGATCACCACCGGCGCAGGCGATCTCGAGGTGGCGCGGGGCGCCGTCCGCAGCCGCGACTTCGACCGGCTGGCCGCAGTCGGGGAGGCGAGTTGCCTCGCCATGCATGCGGTAATGCTGTCCACCCGCCCGGGCCTGATCTACTGGAACGGGGCAACTGTCGAATGCATGCAGCGCGTGCGCAGCCTGCGCGAACGGGACGGCCTCGGCGTGTTTTTCACGATCGACGCCGGCCCGCAAGTGAAGGCCGTGTGCCTGCCCGATGCCGCAGCGCAGGTTGCCGATGTCCTGCGCGACGTGGCGGGTGTGCAAGACGTGATCCTGAGCGGGCTCGGAGAGGGTGCGCGGATCGTCGCGGATTCCGAACTCGAGGTCGCCAGCGGGAACCCGGCCTGATGCGCATCACCGCAAGCGCACCCGGCAAGCTGGTGCTGCTCGGCGAATACGCGGTACTGGAAGGTGCGCCCGCGCTGGTGATCGCGGTCGACCGGCGGGCCAGGGTTACGCTGGATCCAATGCACGGAAACGCATGGGAGATCGCGTCGCCCACCCTTGGGCTCCACGCGCGCCTGCGCGTCGGGCCCGGCGGGGTCGACTGGTGCGGCACGCCCGCCCGCGAACTGTCATGGCTCGCCTCGCTGTTCGCGCAATTGCCGTTCGCGGCCGCGCTGCTCCCGTGCCGCGTCGAGCTCGACAGCGACGCGTTCTTCCTCGAACGCCCCGGCGAGCGGGTAAAGCTCGGCCTGGGTTCCAGCGCCGCGCTCACGGTCGCCCTGCTCGGCGCGCTGCACGCCTGCGCGGGACGACCCGCGCCGACGCTCGCGGAATGCATCTCCGTGCACCGCGCGATCCAGCACGGGCGCGGCAGCGGCATCGACACCGCCGCCGCGCTGGCCGGCGGACTGTCGCGCTTCCAACTCCCGGGAGGCACGCCGGAATGCGTGCCGCTGCAACTCCCCCGTGGCTTGCGCTGGTGCTGCGTGTTCAGCGGCCGGCCGGCTTCGACCGAGGAGATGCTCGGCGCGGTGGCGGCATGGCATGAACGCGACCCGTCCGGGCATGCCGCCCGCATGGGCGAACTCGCTACAATATCTTCACGCGGTGTCGACGCCGTTGTGGGTCACGATGCCGCATCCTTCCTGTCCAGCCTCGACGATTATGCGCAAGCGTTGGCGCGCTTCGGCGAGGCCGGCGGAGTGGACATCGCGAGCCGCGGGCACCGCCTCCTGGCTGCACTGGCGGCGGAGTGCGACGCCGTCTACAAGAGCTGCGGCGCGGGCGGTGGTGACGTGGGCGTCACGTTCGCCATGGATGATATGCGGTTGCGGGAATTCACGAAACGCGCCACCGAGGCCGGATTCACCACGATCGACCTGGGTGCGGACCCGCGGGGTCTGGAAACCATCGTCGCCGATTGAAGCTGCAAGGAACCAGCATGGACCAGTCGAGAATGCCGGGCTTCTACAAATTGTCGGTGCCCGAACGCGTCAACCTCGTGCGCGAACGCGGCATGCTTTCGCGCGAGGATTTCCAGACCCTCCTGAGCGGCGGCCACACGCTCACGGTCGCGCGCGCCGACAAGATGATCGAGAACGTGATCGGGGTGATGGGGCTGCCGCTCGGGCTCGGCCTCAACTTCCTGGTCAACGGCAAGGACCGCGTGGTGCCGCTGGTGGTCGAGGAGCCCTCGATCGTGGCCGCGCTGTCCTCCGCCGCCAAAGTGGTGCGGGCGGCGGGCGGATTCACCACCCGCTCTACCGAACCGATCCTGATCGGCCAGGTGCAGATCGTCGACATCGACAACTCCGCCGCAGCCCAGAATGCCCTGCTGCAACGCAAGCAGGAAATCCTGAACCTCGCCAACAGCCTCCATCCCAAGATGGTCGCGCGCGGCGGCGGTGCGCGCGACATCGAGGTGCGCATCCACCCTGCGGCCGACGGCCGCCGCGACATGGTGGTGCTGCACCTGCTGGTCAACACCTGCGATGCGATGGGCGCCAACATGGTCAACACCATGTGCGAAGGCGTGGCGCCCCTGGTCGAAGGCATCACCGGCGGCAAGGTGTTCCTCCGGATCCTTTCCAACCTCACCGATCGGGCGCTGGTATGGGCCAAGGCCGTGATCCCGACGAAGCTCCTCGCGGGCAACGGCTACGACGGTGAACAGGTGCGCGACGGCATCATCCTCGCGAACGACCTCGCGGTGTGCGATCCCTACCGCGCCGCCACCCACAACAAGGGCATCATGAACGGCGTCGACGCGGTCGCGCTCGCGACCGGCAACGACTGGCGCGCGCTCGAAGCCGCGGCACACGCCTATGCCGCGCGCGGCGAGCACTACACCTCGCTGACCCGCTGGTACAAGGACGACGCCGGTAACCTGGTCGGCAACATCGAGATGCCGATGAAGGTCGGCACGATCGGCGGCAACCTGCAATCGAATGCCACCGTGGCACTGAATCTCCGCCTGCTCAAGGCCGGAAGCGCGCGCGAACTCGCCGAGATCATGGGTGCGGTCGGGCTCGCGCAGAACTTCTCGGCATTGCGGGCGCTCGTGACCGATGGCATCCAGCAGGGCCACATGACGCTGCACGCGCGCAGCGTCGCGGCGACCGCCGGCGCCACGCCGGAAATCTTCGATACCGTGGTCGAACGACTGCTCGACAGCGGTGAGATCAAGGTCTGGAAGGCCAAGGAGATCATCGCCGAGGTGAAGGAGCAGGCGCAGCCGGAAGCCAAGACCGTGGCCCACGGTTTCGAACCGGTGGACGAAGCCGAATACGCGACCGGTTACGGCAAGGCGATCCTTCTGGGCGAGCACGCGGTGGTGTACGGCCGCCACGCGATCGCGGTGCCGGTACCGATGGCGATCCGCGCCCGCGCCGAGGAATCGAAGGACGGCACCCAGCTCATCATCCCGCGCTGGGGCGTCGAGCAGCGCCTGGTGCCGGGAACCAAGCACCCGGGATCGCTGCTGCAGTCGCTGGAGCTGATCCTCGCGAGACTCGAACTCGCGAACCGGCCGCTGCGGATCCAGGTCTACCCGAACCTGCCGCGGGCCAACGGCCTCGGAGGTTCCGCGGCGCTCGCGGTCGCGGTGATCCGCGCGCTCGATCGCCATTGTGCGCTCGGCCTCACGGACCAGCAGGTCTGCGCGCTGTCCTACGAATGCGAGCGGGTGGCGCACGGGACGCCGTCGGGCATCGACAACACCGTCGCGACCTACGGCCAGCCGCTGCTGTTCCAGCGCGGCGAACCGCCGCTGGTCGAGCCGCTGCATTTCGAGAAGCCGCTGCCCGTGGTGATCGGTCTCTCGGGCGTCGAGAGCCTGACCGCGAAGACCGTGCGCCGCGTGCGCGAGGCGTGGCAACGCAACCGCAAGCTCTACGAGCGGATCTTCGACGAAATCGACGCGCTGGCGATGCAGGGTATCAAGGCGCTGCAGGCGTGGGACTTGCATCAGTTCGGCGAGCTGATGAACATCTGCCAAGGACAGCTCAACGCCTTGCAGGTGTCGAGCTGGGAACTCGAGGAGATGATCCAGGTCGCGCGCGCCAACGGCGCGCTCGGCGCGAAGCTCACCGGCGGCGGCGGCGGCGGCGCGATGATCGCGCTGTGCCCGGACGACCCCGGCCGGGTCGTGCGCGCACTGCAGCAGGCCGGCTACCAGGCGATGGAGTCGAACATTGGCTGAGCACGATGATCGCGTGGTGTCGTTCGATTCCGAGCGGCTGATCCTGGTGGATGCCGCCGACCGCGAGATCGGCCACGCCAACAAGGCCGACGCGCACGCGGGCAAAGGCATCCTGCATCGCGCGTTCTCTCTGTTCGTGTTCAATTCGGCGGGCGCACTCCTGCTCCAGCAGCGCGCGACGGGCAAGCCGCTATGGCCCGGCTATTGGGCCAACAGCTGCTGCAGCCATCCGCGCGGCGGCGAGGACATGGTCGCCGCCACCCGGCGCCGCCTGCGCGAGGAGCTCGGTTTCACCTGCCCGCTCGAATTCGTCTACAAGTTCCAGTACCACGCGGAGTACGGGGACGCCGGCTCCGAGACGGAACTGTGCTGGGTGTACGTCGGCACATCCGACGCGCCGGTGCACGTCAACGCGACCGAGATTGCGGCATGGCGCTACGTGATGCCGGAAGCGCTCGACCGCGAGATCGCCGAAACGCCCGAACGCTTCACCCCGTGGCTGAAACTGGAATGGCAGCGGCTGCGCGGCGAGTTCGCGGACCGGTTGCCCGAGGGTACGCCCCGCCTGCCCGAAAAGCATTCCCTTGCCACGGACTGATACGAACCTCGTGCGGAGGGCCGCGAAAGAGCAAAGGAAGTTTTTTTGACACGGATATATACCGACCAACACGGATCGGGCAAAGGAAATTCCCGAAGCGGAGGAGCGCGGATAGAGGGGGGGGTCAAGCAACCAATCGGGGAGCTTCATCCATGTTCATCCGCGCAATTCGCGTTGATGCTTCTGCTTCGATCCGCGTTCATCCGCTTTATCCGCGTCAAATTGCTTTTCGCTCCAGCTGTGTCGGCCCGGGTCGATCCGCGGCAAGTTTTTTTGCTGCATTCCGCGCTCGCCCGCGATGCGGGAGGGTCGCGTCAACGCCACCTTGACACATGCGGGTCCACTATCGGGACCAGCCCCACCGACTGCAACCGCCCGCCGGTCACACCCCGGGCGCCTCCGCGCCAGAGGAGTCAACGAATGTCCATCCCCATCCGTCAACAAGTCAAGGTCGCGAGCTACATCATCGGCCAAAAGCTGCGCGGCGTGAAACGTTATCCGCTGACGCTGATGTTGGAGCCGTTGTTCCAGTGCAATCTCGCCTGCCCCGGATGCGGCAAGATCGATTACGACTCGCACATCCTGAAAGAGCGCCTTTCGGTCGAGGAATGCATGCACGCAGTGGACGAATGCGGCGCGCCAATGGTGTCGCTCGCCGGTGGCGAGCCACTCGTCCACAAGGACATCAAGGAGATCGTCGACGGCTTCCTCGCGCGCGGCAAGTACATCTATCTGTGCACCAACGCGATCCTGCTCGAGAAGAAACTCGACCTGTTCACGCCATCCGACCACCTGACGTTCTCGGTACACCTCGACGGGATGCGCGAACGGCACGATGAAAGCGTCGGTCGCGAGGGTGTGTTCGACACGGCGGTGGCCGCGATCCGCGAAGCCAAGCGCCGCGGATTCCGGGTCAACATCAACACCACCCTGTTCACCACCGCCAAGCCCGAGGAAGTCGCCGAATTCTTCGATTTCGCGACCTATGATCTCGGGGTCGACGGCATCACCTTCTCTCCGGGCTTCGCCTACGAGCACGCACCGCGCCAGGACGTGTTCATGGGTCGTCGCCAGTCCAAGGAACTGATGCGCCAGATCTTCCGGCGCAGGAAGGAAAAGCGCAGCAAATGGGCGCTGTCGCAGTCCAGCCTCTTCCTCGATTTCGTGTGCGGCAACCAGGGCTACCAGTGCACCGCGTGGAGCATGCCGTGCCGCAACGTGTTCGGCTGGCAGAAGCCGTGCTACCTGCTGGTCGACGAAGGCTACGTACCCACCTTCACGGACCTCATCGAGAAGACCGATTGGGAAAATTACGGGGTCGGGCGCAATCCAAAATGCGCGAACTGCATGGCGCATTGCGGCTTCGAAGGCACCGCGGCCGACGATTCGTTCCGGCATCCGCTCAAAGCCTTCTGGGCCAGCGTCCGCGGGCCGAAGCTCACGGGCGCGTTCGCGGCCGACCCGCCGATCCTCTACGACACCCCCGAGCCCAACCAGCGAAGCCCGCACAGCAACGTTCCCATCGCGCACTTCGGCGGCGTCAGGAACTGACCCGCCGACGCTGCCGGGCGGGCACCACATGCTGATCCTCGCCGCCGTCTCGCTCGCACTCTGGCTGGCGGTCCTGTTGCTCCCGTGGCAGGCATGGCGCTGCACGGAGAGGCTGGAAGCCGACGATGCCGAAGATGCGCAGCCAGCCGGCTTCACGGTCTTGATCCCCGCGCGCAACGAAGCGGCGGTACTGGGCGACACGCTCGCGGCGCTGCGTGTCTGCGCGCGAGGCGCACCGGTGATCGTGATCGACGACCAATCCGATGATGAGACCGCGGCCGTTGCCCGCGGCAGCGGCCTCGACGATCTCACGCTCATCCGGGGCACACCGCCGGCGGCCGGATGGACCGGCAAGCTCTGGGCGCTGGAACAAGGCATTCGGAATGTCACGACGCCGCGCGTGCTGCTGCTCGATGCGGACATCCGGCTGACGCGGGGCATGCCCGCCTCCCTGCAACGCAAGGCCGACGAGGGTTATGCGCTGGTGTCGGTGTGCGCCGAACCGTGCTGGGCGGGTGCGGCTGCGCGCTGGCTGATGCCCGCGTTCGTGTACTTCTTCAAGCTGCTGTATCCGTTCCGGCTCGCGAACCGGATGCGTTCGCGGGTTGCGGCCGCGGCCGGCGGCGTCGTCCTGGTGGACCGGCAGGCACTTGCGGACGCCGGCGGCTTTGGCGCGTGGCGAGACGCCATCATCGATGATTGCACGCTGGCCGCGCACGTCAAGCGGGCCGGCCATCGCTGCTGGATCGGGCTCACCCGCGGCGCGACGAGCCTGCGCCGTGCAGACGCCGGTGGGATCGCCCACATGATCGCGCGCACGGCATTCGTGCAGTTGCGCGAATCGCTCGCGTTGCTGATCGCGGCAACGGCGTTGCTGGTGCTGGCGTTCTGGATTCCGGTGCTCGCGGTGGCCGCGGGTCACGGCGCGGCCCGCTGGCTCGGCGCAGGCGCGTGGCTCGTGCTGGGCTGCTGTTACCTGCCGACCCTCGTGTACTACCGGCGCAATCCGCTGGCGGCGGTGCTGCTGCCAGCGACGGCGACCTTCTTCCTCGTCACGGCCTGGTACTCCGCGTGGCGCGCACTCGGCGGCACGCGTTCGGTGTGGAAGGACCGCCATTACCAGCGCGGGGCCGGTTGAATGCAACGTCGCGCAGAGCCAGCGTTCTCCATCCGCACGCGCGAGACATGGCCGACCCAAGATGCCGACCCCCACCCGGTTGCGAGTTGGCTGTTCCGGTTCGCGGGCGATCTGTACATCAGCGCGGTATACCGCCGTGAGGTTCTGCTGCCGCAAGATTTCCGCATGCGGCCGGGCTCGATGGTCGCATCCAACCACCAGCGGGACATCGACGGCCCGATATTGGGGACCATGCTGCTGGATCGCCGCGGGCTGCGCTTCCTCGGCGCTTTGCCTTTCTACGCGACGCGCGAAGACCTGTTTCGCCCGGGAATACTCGCGCGGCTCACGGGGCACTGGCCGCGCCCCGTTTCGGGACTGCTCCGCCGGATTTCGCTGGCGTGGTTCTTCCCGCTGGGGCGTACCGAACCGATGCGGCGGGTCCGCGAATTCACCCTCGGCGAAGCGCTGTGCATGCTGGCGGCCGAGGGGTTCGGCGCTGCGGACGCGGGTTCGCTGCTGAACCCGCGCGGGCGGCGGGAAACCGGCGTCCATCCTGGCGCGTGTTCCGTGAATGCGCTGCTCGAACGTTCCGACGATGCGCTGGAGCGCTGGTGGGGGCTGCGCAGGCTTGGCCACGAGGCACGCGCCGCCATCGCGCCGGGCTTTCGCGCCACGGTCGAACGGCAAATCGCCCACTTCGCGCGACGCCTCGACCGGGGGTGCTGCATCTACTTCTCGCCGGAAGGCACGATTTCGGAAACCGGACCTTTTGGTCGCGTTCGCGGCGGGTTCTTCCGCGTCGCCCGCATGGCCGAGTCGCCCCCTTGGATCCAGCCGATCGGGCTCGGCTACGACACGCTCGCACCCGGAAAATCGCGGGTGGTGATCCGGGCGGGCCAGGCATTTCGCGCCGACACCCGTGTGGAGCGCCGCGATTTCGATGCGAAGCTGCGGCAAGCGGTGCTCGATCTGGTAACGATCACGCCGAGCTACCTGCTCGCACGTTTTCTCCTGCACGGGTCGCCCGTGTTCGCGGCCGGCGAACTTACCCGGTGGCTCGCGGACGCGCACGCCAGCCTGGTCAGGCACGGCGCGGCCGTGGACCCGCTGTTTGAACGGGTACCGGTCGACCGGCTCACCGCCCGCAGATTGCAGTGGCTGCACCGCAAGGGGCTGGTGGCCCGCGAAGGCACCTCGTTCCGGAACACCTGCCCGTGCGACGTGCCGCCAGGGTGGCGGCGTCCAGAAAATGTCGTCCGCTACCTGGACAATGCGCTATCGGACTTCCTGCCCGACATCGACCGTCTGGCGCCATGCTGAAACTCCTGTCCAGGATCCGGCACGTCCTCAAACCCGGAGTGGTGCTGCCCGTGCTGCTGGCGGCCGCACTGCTGGTGTTCGCGTTCAACCTCGGCGACCTCGGCAAGGTGATGGCGCGGCTGCGCGGCCTGCCGCTCCACGTCATCGGCATTTCGGTCGGCGCCGCCGCGGTGTACCTCGGCTGCAAGGCGGTGCAACTCAGGCTGATGCTGAACCGGATCGGCGTGTGCATCTCGCCGCGCCCGTTCTGGCTGGCATTCGCGGTGGGCGAACTGACGGTGACGTTGCCGCTCGGGCTGTTTTCGCAGAACTGGGTGATGTCGGCCTCGCGCCGAGTGCACGTCGGTCGCAGCGCCGCCGCCACGGTGATGATGCTGCTCGTCGAGATCGCGGTCGTCTTCCTGTTCCTGGCGGTCATGGGGCTGCCGGGCTGGGGCGAGGTCCGCTGGGTGGCGGTGGCGCTGCTGGTACTGTTCGTCGCGTTCGTGGCGGGCGCGGTCGTGTTCGAGGACAAGGCCCGCAAGCTCGCGGGCGGGGTGCGCCGGGAATGGCTGAAGAAGATCGCCAAGGGCGGCGTCGAATTGCTCGATGGCCTGCGCAAGCTGTGCACGCCGCACACGATCGGCGTCAGCCTGGTGCTGGCCGCCATATACCTGGGCGCACTGACCATCGCGTTCTGGCAGGTCGGGCGCGGCATGCACGTGCAGCATCTCGACTACTGGAGTGCCGCCACGATCTACGCGTTCTCGCTCGCGGTGATCCTGATCGGCGCGGGTCTCGTCAGCCAGATCGGCACCATCGACCTGCTCGGCATGGTGATCGCGCAGGCGTACGGCATCGGCTACACCGACGGCCTCGCGATGATGCTCGGCTTCCGGATCGTGTGGACCGGCGCCATCTGGATGTTTTCGCTGCCTATCGTCGGCGCGACCTGGCGCGAAATGCCGTCCGGGGGCAAGCACGACTCAGGCGATGGCGGCAAGAAATCGTCCGACTGAGGCGCCCGCGTCCATTTGCGGTATGCCGCGCATGGCCTTGGCTCGCTCCAGGTCGCGCGGGATGTCCATGTGCTTCTGCTCCACCGACCACACGTGCCCGCGCTCGCGATGGAACCGCGCGAGGTATTCCTGTTCGCTCTGGCCAGGTGTCGCGACGAACAGCGCCCGCCTGCCCAAACCTGCGAGTTCCATCAGGGTGGTATAGCCCGATCGGGTCATCACCAGCTTGGCGCGGTTGAGCATTTCGGCCTGGCGTTCGCGATCGAGATAGTCGTATACGGTCGCACCCGCGACTTCGCGGCATTCGCCGGCGTCCCGTGGCCGGCCGAGCGTCACGACGACCTTGCCGGACAGCCGCGGCAGCGCATCGAGCACGAGGTCCTCCAGCAATCCGCGTTGCGGCTCGATGCCGGAAACCGAGAAGAACACGTCGATATCCTGCTCGATGTCGAGGCGCGGCACGCTCGACAAGGGCCCGATGTAGGCCAATCGTCCGTCGCCCCAGTCGAAATTCGGCTCGTGGCCCAGCCAGCCGGACAGGCCCCCGTTTTCCTCGACGTCCGGGATCAGGATTTTCGTGAATCCCTTCAGAAGATCGCGCTGCCCGCGCTCCGCGCACCACTCGGTGAAGCGGCTGAAGAACGGCACGCGCTGGTGGATGGAATGCAGGATGCAAAAGCTCGGCACTTCGCGCGACCACACGCCGAAGCGGCTGTCGGACACCACGCGGTCGAAGTGTCGCTCCGCAACCAGTTTTTCGGTGAAGCGATGCTCGCGCCGGAAACCCGCCAGGATCCACGGCATCGCCGCGGTCATGCGCACGTAGAAAACCACCGGATAGCGGCTGAAGGGGGCGGGCGTGTCCTGAAAGGGCAGGTACTCGCAGGCGTCACCGAGTTCCGACTTCAGCAGCTGCATGCCTCCGCCGGGCTGCATCAGGATCGTCACCTCGTCGCCGCGATCCAGCAACGCGCGGATCAGCCCGAGGCTCCGGGTGGCATGGCCAAGACCCCAGTGATAGACGCCAAACAGGATTCGTCGCCCCATCCAGACTACCTTTGCCGCCCCGGCGCAATCGCGATGGCGCATGCTCGCAGGCGAAACGTGTAGGCCACGCGAATGCCGGCTCCCTTGCGGGGGAAACGCAGGACTGGCGACCCCGGCCCGATTCGAACGGGCGACCTTCCCCTTAGGAGGGGGACGCTCTATCCAACTGAGCTACGGGGCCGTACTTCCAGTCGGTTTTTGCCGCACAAGGATACTTGGGCCTCGGTCAAATCCAAACCGAGGCGCCCTGTTCATACGACAGCAATCGTCCCGGACCTGGCGCTCAGCGCAAACGCACCGCCAGCGAGGGGTCGAGGCTTGCGAGAAACTGGTCCACCGCGGTGGTGTACGCAGACGGCTCGCCCAGCACTTCATTGATTTCACCGTGCCGCATGTCCTCGGGGAGCACTTCTACCCGCGCACCGAACCCGCCCGCCTTCGTCGTGAACGCTTCGGCCTGGCTGCATGAGTCCGCTCGCCGCGACGAGCACACGGCCAGGAACGGCGCGATTTTCGCGTGCAATTGCGCGATGGGCGAAAGTGCGACCCATGCGGCCGGATCGTCGCCGAAGGCTTCGTCGTACAAGCGAAGGTGCGGCGCTTGCATGATCGTGGCGATGTTGTAGGCGGCGCTGTCGAGGGCGACCGTGCCGAGCCACGGCAGCGCGCCCTGCGATGTCGCGACAACTGGCTCGACGCTGATCAACGACACCAGGTGTGCGCCCGCCGAATGACCCATCAGCACGAAGCGGTCGGGATCGCCGCCCCACCGCGGCGCATCGCGCTGCGCGGCCGCAAGCGCCAACGCCACGTCGCGCGCCTGCTGCAGCGGCAGCGTGTCCGGCAGCATCGGATAATCCACTGACACTACGGCAAAGCCGCGCGGCACCCAGTGCGCGACCTTGTTCTGTACGACGCCACGCGCAGCCTTGTCGCCGCGCTGCCATCCGCCGCCGTGCACCATGAAGATCACCGGCGCGCCGTGTGCGTCCCGCGGCGCGTAGACGTCGAACGTTTCACCGGCGCCGTCGCCATAGCGCACGTCACGCAGGATCGCGATGCCGGGCGGCAGTTGCGCAGGATCCACCTTGCGACTGGTGCCCGGAACCTGCGCCGCATGCCACGGTTGCCAGCGTGCCTGCGCCGTGCAGGTCACGCTGCTCGCGACCGATACCGCGGCGACCAAAATCCGCGCGAGTGTTCCCATGCCTCCGATAACGCACTGTCGCTGGAGTGGTTGACCAAGCCGCGCCGAAGTTGCGAAACGGTCGCTGCTACAATGCGCGGCTCATTCGAAGCAATTGCCCGTTGCGGCTCCAGGAGCATCCATGTCCCACGCGATTCTTTCCGCGCTCGGCCTCGCCGACACCAATTCCGGCACCTTCGTCGGCAACGGGGAGTGGTCGAAAACGACCGATGGCGGCGTGCTGGAACCGGTGAATCCTGCCACGAACGAGCCGTTGGCCAAAGTGTATGCCTCCAGCGACGCCGACTATGAGACGGTCATCGCGAACGCGAGCAAGGCCTTCGGCGAATGGTGCAAGACGCCCGCGCCACGGCGGGGCGAGGCCATTCGCCTCTGTGCGCAGGCGCTGCGCGAGCACAAGAACGCGCTGGGATCGCTGGTCGCGCTGGAGATGGGCAAGATCAAGCCGGAGGGCGACGGCGAAGTGCAGGAAATGATCGACATCGCCGATTTCGCGCTCGGCCAGTCGCGAATGCTGTACGGCAACGCGATGCATTCCGAGCGCCCCGGCCACCGGATGTACGAGCAGTGGCATCCGCTCGGCCTGGTCGGCATCATCAGCGCCTTCAACTTCCCGGTCGCGGTGTGGAGCTGGAATGCCTTCATCGCCGCCGCCTGCGGCGACGTGTGCATATGGAAGCCCTCGCCGAAAACGCCGCTGTCGGCAATCGCCACCATCCGGATCTGCAACGAGGCCCTGAAAGCCGGCGGCTTTCCGGAGATCTTCTACCTCATCAACGATGCCGGCACCGAGCTCGCGAAGAAGTTCGTGGACGACAAGCGGATCGCGCTGATCAGCTTCACCGGTTCGACGAAGGTCGGCCGCATCGTCGGCGAGCGCGTGGCCGCGCGGATGGGTCGCTCGCTGCTGGAACTCGGCGGCAACAATGCGATCATCCTGGATGCCTCCGCCGACCTGAAGCTCGCGATCCCGGCGATCGTGTTCGGTGCGGTCGGCACCGCAGGCCAGCGCTGCACCAGCACCCGTCGGCTGTTCGTGCACGAATCGATCATCGACGACGTGCTGGACAAGCTGCGCCATGCCTACCAGCAGGTCGAGAAAAAGATCGGCGACCCCACCGATCCGCATACCCTGATGGGGCCGCTGAACAGCGAGGCCGCGGTCGAGCAGTTTGCGGCAGCCGTGAAGACCGCCAAGGCCGGCGGGGCACGGATCGTCAGTGGCGGTTCGGTGCTCGAGCGCAAGGGCAACTTCGTCGAACCGACCATCATCACCGGCGTCAAGAATTCCGACGAGATCGTGCAGACCGAAACCTTCGCGCCGATCCTGTACGTGATGCCGTTCGAGACGCTGGACGACGCGATCGCGATGCAGAACGACGTGCCGCAGGGATTGTCGAGCGCGATCTTCACCCAGAACTTGAAGGTCGCGGAGCAGTACCTTTCGGCAAAAGGGTCCGACTGCGGCATCGCCAACGTCAACATCGGAACGTCCGGTGCCGAAATCGGCGGCGCGTTCGGTGGAGAGAAGGAAACGGGCGGAGGCCGCGAATCGGGTTCCGACGCGTGGAAGGCCTACATGCGCCGGCAGACCAACACCATCAACTGGTCGGATGCGCTGCCGTTGGCGCAGGGAATCAAGTTCGATCTGTGAGCGCGTCGAGCATCCTGAGCAAGCGCCCTCTCCTTCTAGGGGAAGCGAAACAGCTCGCGGCATCGGGGCGCCAAAGGCAGTGCGAGGCAATGCAGTGACGGCACCAGCCTTCGATTTCACGAGCTACCGGGTCGCCATCGCCGGCGGCAGCCGCGGCATCGGCCGCGCCATGGCACTTGGTTTTCTCGAAGCGGGCGCCTCGGTGGCGGCGTGCGCGCGCGGACAGGAAGGTCTCGATGCGTTGCGCCGGGATGCCGGTGCCCCTCCGGAACGCCTGCACACACAGCGTTGCGACCTGGCCGATGCGGACCAGATCGAGCGCTGGATCGAGGACGCGGCGCGGGCGATGGACGGGCTGGACGTGCTCGTCAACAACGCCACCGGCTATGGCTTTCGTGAAGACGACGAGTCGTGGCTGGTCGATTTCAACGTCGATCTGATGGCCGCGGTGCGCGCTTCGCGCCATGCCCTCCCGCACCTGCGACGCTCGCCCCATCCGTGCATCCTGCACACGAGTTCGATCGGCTCGCTGCGGCCGCGCACCATGGGCCCGCCGTACGCGGCGATGAAGGCCGCGCTGAACCACTACACCCGCACCCAAGCGCTCGCGCTGGCGGGCGACCGCATCCGCGTCAACGCGATCGCGCCCGGCTCGATCGAATTCGAAGGCGGCGTGTGGGACCGGGTCAAGCACGAGAAGCCCGAGCAGTACGCGCAGGTGCTGGCGACGATTCCGTTCGGACGCTTCGGGACCGCCAGGGAAGTCGCGCAACTCGCGCTGTTCCTTGCTTCGCCACTCGCCGGCTGGATCACTGGGCAGATCATGGTTGTCGACGGCGGGCAGTCGCTGCGGTTCTGAAACCCGCGGCGCGGCTGCCGCGGGTATGCGACCATAGCGCGGTACCAACGGAAGCAGCCCATCCATGAATACGGTGTACCCGCGCACGAGTTCGCTGGCGGTGGTCAGCCTGATTTTCGGGGTCCTCGCATACGTCTTCCTGCCTGGCGTCGGAGCGCTGGTGGCGGTGATCTGCGGGCACTCGGCGCGCTCGGAAATCCGCCGCTCGCCGCCGGGCAGCATCGAGGGCGATGGCATGGCTCTCGCCGGACTGATCCTCGGGTGGATTCAGATCGCCTGCGTGGTCGTCGCGGTCGCATTCGCTGCCCTTTTCATCGCCGGCGCCATCGCGTTCCACGGACTGCATTGACCGATGTACGCGACGCTGCGCCCGTTGCTGTTCACGCTGGAGGCGGAGGCCGCGCACGGCCTGACCCTGTACGCGCTCGGCGTCGCGCAGCGCAGCAACCTGATGCGGTTCGTCGCGCACCCGCCGCCCGCGGACCTGCCGGTGCGGGCTTTCGGAATCGATTTCCCCAACCCGGTGGGGCTTGCGGCCGGGCTGGACAAGAACGGCGCGCACCTCGACGCGCTCGGCGCGCTCGGCTTCGGGTTCATCGAGATCGGCACGGTGACGCCACGGCCGCAACCGGGCAACCCCAAACCGCGCCTGTTCCGGCTGCCCCGACAGGAAGCCCTCATCAACCGGATGGGCTTCAACAACGACGGCGTCGATGCGCTGGCACGGAACGTCGAGCGGGCGCAATGGCGCGGGGTGCTCGGCATCAACATCGGCAAGAACAAGGACACGCCGAACGAGCGCGCCGCCGACGACTACCTCGCCTGCCTCGAACGCGTGTATCCCCTCGCCAGCTACGTCACGGTCAATGTGTCCTCGCCGAACACCCCCGGGCTGCGCGAATTGCAGGCGGCCGATTCGCTGCCGCGGCTGATCGGAGCGTTGATGGAATCGCGCGAGCAACTCGCCGCCCGCCATCAGGCACGCAAGCCCCTCCTGCTGAAAATCGCACCCGATCTCGACGGCATGGCAATGGACGCGATCGCCGCGGCGGTGGCGGATTCCGGCATCGACGGACTGATCTGCACCAACACCACCATCGACCACGCGGCTGTCGCCGGGGAGCTGCACGCAAGCGAAGCCGGCGGTCTTTCCGGAAAACCACTGTTCGAACCTTCCACCGAAGTGTTGCGCGGCATGGCCCGGCGCCTGGGCGGCAAGCTTCCGTTGGTCGGGGTGGGTGGCATCCTGAGCGGCAGTGACGCGGCCGACAAGATCGCGGCCGGCGCGACGCTGGTGCAAATCTATTCCGGGCTGATCTTCCGGGGCCCATGGTTGCTGACGGAGTGTGTGGAAGAAATCCGCAGGCAGCAGCTCGAATCGGAGGCCACGTGAGGACCGGCGACGAACACCGTCCCCACCGCCACCCTCCCCTTGAAGGGGAGGGAGTTGTCCCGATGGCGCCCGCCGGTTTCACGTTGACCGAAGGTGCTTCGCTGCTCCATCGCAATACCTTGCGTGTGGACGCGCGCGCGGCGTGGCTGGCCGAGATCCACCGCGCCGCCGCGATCCCGGCGCTGCTTGCCGACCCTGCCCTGCGCGGCAAACCGCCATTGCTGCTCGGCGAAGGCTCGAATGTGCTCTTCGCGGACGATTTCGACGGGCTGATCGTGACGATGAAAACCCGCGGCGTCGAGGTCCTTTCCGAAGAAGCCGATGCTGTGCGCATCCGGGTCGCTGCGGGTGAACACTGGGATGATCTGGTGCGCTGGACGCTTGCGCACGGTTTCCCGGGGCTCGAGAACCTGATCCTGATTCCGGGCAGCGTCGGCGCGGCTCCCATGCAGAACATCGGCGCCTACGGGGTCGAGGCCGGCGAACGCATCGAATCGGTCGATGCCTTCGACCTGCGCGTGCACCGCGAAGTCCGCTTCGACAACGGGCAGTGCGAATTCGGCTACCGCGATTCGGTCTTCAAGCGGCATCCGGACCGCTGGTTGATCACCGCGGTGACCCTGCGCCTGCCGCGTACCGACGCGCCCCGCGTCGAGTATGCCGGGCTGCGCGAGGAACTGGAGCGGATGGGCGTCACGAACCCGGCGCCGATTCACGTCGCCGACGCGGTGGTGAACCTGCGCACCCGCAAGCTCCCCGACCCCGCCATGATCGGCAACGCCGGCAGCTTCTTCAAGAATCCGGTCGTCACGGCATCGCGGGTTGCCAGGTTGCGCGGCGAATACCCGCAACTGCCCTGCTGGCGCACCGACGGCGGTTCGAAGTTGTCGGCTGCGTGGCTGATAGAAACTTGCGGATTCAAGGGCTTGCGATATGGTGATGCGGGCATTTCGAACCGCCATGCACTGGTGCTGGTGAACCACGGCCATGCCTCCGGCGCCGAGCTCTGGGCGCTCGCGCAACGCGTTCGGCAGGGCGTACGCGAGCGTTTCGATATCGGGCTCGAACCGGAACCGCGGATCATTGGAGGCGGCTCCGCCTGACGCGGTGCCCGGCCCGAGGAAGGGCCGCTGTAGCGCGGACCGGCCGCTTGCACCGCGCCCCCGCCGGCGCCGAAGCAGCACTGGCCGGGGCTGCCGGCTCCGGCCTTCGCCCCGGCGCCGGCCTACAACCGCGCGGTTCAAGGAGCGCAGCGACGGAACCGGCATGGCGCGCGGGAACGGAAACGCAACGATTCCGACGACGCCGGCTCCGGAGCCTTGACCTCAAGCCAGCCTACGGGGTCGTGTTCGATCCCGGCAGACCGACATAATGCCGCTCGCCCTTGGCGGGATCGAAATACACGGCCGTCATGAGGCCCGTTCCCGGATCCACGAAACGTTCCCCGGTGTCGGTCCAGCGTGGATCGGGCGGTGCGATGCTCACCGGCTTGTAGCGCCAGCGCTCGATCGCGAGCGCGACGATCAGGGACAAGCCACCGAGGATGAGTTGCGGCAGGAACAACATCAGCGTGCCGCCGACCAGGAGCGCGACCGCCGCGACCACCAGCAGCAATGCACCCAGCACGTAGAGCGCGATGGCCAGCATCGCTCAGGACTTCTCGATCACGACCGCCGTGCCGTACGCCACGATTTCGCTCATGGTCTGGCCGATTTCCGAGGAATCGAAGCGCATCGTCACCACGGCGTTCGCGCCCATCGCCTGGGCATTCTGGACCATGCGGTCGGTGGCGTGGCGGCGCGCCTCCTCCAGCATCTGGGTGTACTCGCTGATCTCGCCGCCGACGATCGAACGCAATCCCGCCATCACGTTGCCGCCGATGCCGCGGCTGCGCACCACCAGGCCGAACACCTGCCCCTTGGTCTCGGTGACCTTGTAGCCGGCTACATGTTCACTCGTCACGATGATCATGGGTGCGTTCCCTTGCGATCCTCCCTGGTCGCTGTTTCGTTGAAGTCCTGTCCTGCCTTGGTGGCAAGCAGGTCAGCCTGCAGCAGAACGGCCATCCATGGCCTGACTTTCGACAACCAGCCGCTTCGAATGAAGCCGCCCGTGCACATCACCGCCGGGTATTGCCCAGCAGCCGCAGCAACTCGAGGTACAGCCAGACCAGCGTGACCATCAGCGCGAACGCGCAATACCACTCCATGTACCTCGGCGCGCCCGCAGCCGTCGCGCGTTCCACCAGGTCAAAGTCCAGCACCAGGTTCAGGGCCGCGATGCCGACCACGAACAGACTGAACAGGATGCCGAAGGTGCCGCCGCCGAAGACGAACGGCATGCTGTAGCTGGTGAACGCGGACAGTCCCCACTGCACGAGGTACAGGAGCATGATCCCGCCGGTCGCCGCATACACGCCCATCCGGAACTTCTGGGTCACCTTGACGACGCCGCTGCGGTAGAGCAGCAGCATCACCACCAGCACGCCGATCGAGGCCAGCACGGCCTGCACGACGATGCCGTGGTAGCGCACCTCGAACATCGCCGAGATCGCGCCGAGAAAGGTGCCTTCGGCGATCGCGTACAGCGGCGCCGTCACCGGCGTCCAGTTCGGCTTGAATGCAGAAGCCATCGCGAGGATGAAGCCGACGATCACGCCGCCCCACAGGAACGGCTGGCTCGCAGCCGCACCGGCAGCGAGCCCGCCAACCGCGGCGGTGCTCATGAAATGGTTCCAGGTCCAGCCGCCGGTGATCAGCATCAGCACCAGCAGCAGGCCGGTGCGAACCAGCGTGCCGTTCAAGGTCATCGGCTCGGCGGTGGCCGGCAGGCTCTGGAAGAACTTCTCGCGCAGGACGGGATTACGGGAACGCAGGGCCATGGATTTCCTCACTCGTTCAATCGTGCCGACGGCCGGCTTTGCCGCAAGGGTAACGGACACGCGGATGCGCTGCCACGCGCAATGCAATCCCCTGAGACCACAGCGCGGCTTGTGAGTTCCGGCACGCAGCGGGTCCGGCTTACGTGCCGGCAGCGTCCGGCGGCCGCACGTCGGGCAGGAAAACGGCCAGCAAGCCGAGCAGCGGCAGAAACGCGCAGACCTGGTACACGAACACGATCCCGTAATGGTCGGCGACCGCGCCGAGTACGGCGGCGCCGATCCCGCCGAGGCCGAAGCTGAATCCGTAGAACATCCCGGAGATCATGCCGATCCGGTGGCTGAGCATGTCCTGCGCATACACGATGATCGCCGGAAACGCCGAGGAGAGGACCAGCCCGATCACGACGCTCAGGCCCACCGTCCAGCCGAGACCCACGTGCGGCAGCAGCAGCGTGAAAGGCGCGCAGCCGAGAATCGAGAACCAGATCACCCGCCGGCGCCCGATGCGATCGCCCAACGGGCCGCCGATCAGCGTGCCGGCCGCGACGGCAAACAGGAACACTCCGAGCAAGTTCGCGGATGCATGCGCCGACAGGCCGAAGCGGTGCATAAGGTAAAACTCGTAATAGCTGCTGATGCTCGCGAGATAGAAGAACTTCGAGAACATCAGGATCAGCAGTACCCCGATTGTCCGCCGCACCACTGGCGCCGGGAACAGCGGCCTCTCGTCCGGGTGGCGCTTACGGACCCGCTCATCCACGTGCCGGCTGTACCAGCGGCTGACCTGCAGGAGGATCACGATCGCGAGCAGTGCCGCGAGTCCGAACCAGCCCACGTGCGAGCGCCCGAGCTTCAGCACGATCGCGGCCGCGAGCAGCGGCCCCAGCGCCTGGCCGATGTTGCCGCCGATCTGGAAGACCGATTGCGCGAAACCGTAGCGCCCGCCCGACGCCATCCGCGCGACGCGCGAGGACTCGGGATGGAATACCGAGGACCCGCAGCCAATCAGCGCCACCGCCGCCAGCAGCACCGGATACGACGGCGCCACCGAGAGCAGCAACAAGCCGCCCAGCGTGAAACACATCCCGATCGGCAACGAGTACGGCAACGGCTTCCGGTCGGTAACCATGCCGACCACCGGCTGCAGCAGCGACGCGGTCAACTGGAAGGTCAGCGTGATCGCGCCGATCTGGAAGAATCCGAGGTCGAACTCGCCCTTCAGCAGCGGATAGATCGCGACGATCACCGACTGCATCATGTCGTTCAGGACGTGCACGAAGCTGACGGCGACCAACGGGCCATAGCGGGTCGGCCCGCGCGCCGCGGCCGCACGGACCGGCGCCACCGGCCCGACGGCGCCGTTGCCGCTGGCCGGATTCAAGTCCATGCGCAGGGATCGAAGCGCAGCACGGGGGCGACGGCCCGGGTCATCGCGTCGCCGGCGCGGCGGTCGCGCCGGGACCACAAACGTTGGCGACGATGGTCATGGGCGTTTGCGGCGCCCGTGGGCCCGCGCCAGCTTGCCCGCCGCCGCCACGATGTCGGGCTCCCCAGGCAGTACCAGCAAGGCCGCCCCGGCGAGCGGCGTGTAGGTATCGGCGCCCACCACCCGCGCGATCGGCTTGTCGCCGAGTCCGGCCTCGACCAGCGCGGTAAGGATGCCCTCGCCCACCCCTGCGCTCCTGCGACCCTCGTCCACGACGAGGATTCGCTTCGCGGTCTTCGCCTGCGCGGCGATGAAGGCTTCGTTCAACGGCAGCAGCCAGCGCAGGTCGACCACCCGCACCTGCCACTTGCGCTGCCTCTCGATTTCGCGGGCGGCGCGCAGGCTCATCGGCACACCGTTGCCGAAGGTGAAGATCACGAGGTCTTCGGCTGCTTCGTTGTACACGCGGCCCTCGCCCAGGGGCATGGCTTCACCGGGCGCGGGGTATTCGAACTGCCACTGGCCGTCCCCGGCTTCGTAACGGTCCTTGGTCATGTACAGCGCGATCGGTTCGAGGAACACGCACACCCGGCCGTCGACCTTGCACAAGGCCGCAAGAGTCCGGAGCATCGTCGCGGCATCGTCGCCGCGCGAGGGACAGCCCACCACGAGCCCCGGGATGTCGCGCAGCCCGGCGATCGAGTTGTCGTTGTGGAAATGCCCGCCGAATCCCTTCTGGTAACCGAGCGAGGCGATCCGCACCAGCAACGGGTTGCGGAACTGGTCGTTCGAGAAGAATTGCAGCGAGGCCGCCTCGCCGCGGATCTGGTCGCAGGCGTTGTGGAAATACGCGAGGTACTGGATCTCGGGGATCGGCAGCATGCCCATGTTGGCGTAGCCCTGCGCGAGGCCGAGGATCGTCGTTTCGTCCAGCAGGGTGTTGAACACCCGCGCGCCCTTGAACGCCTTGTAGAGCCCGCGCGTCAAGGTGTACACGCCGCCCTTCTGCGCCACATCCTCGCCGAACACCAGCGACTCCGGATACTTGGCGAGCAGCTCGTGCAGGGCGGCATTGATCTGCAGCGCGAGGTGCCGCGGCGGCTGCGTTTCCGGCAGCTTGTCCTTGCCACCGAACACGGCGATCCGCCGCTCCGCGTAATCCGCGCGCACGGCCTCGTCGGCGACGGCCTCCGGCGAATACGGCGCCAGCGGTTGCATCACTTCCTCGAGCGTCGCGAGCTTCGGGCGATCGTAGGCCGCTTCCGCCGCGGCGAAACAGCGCTTGCGGATCGCCTCGTATTCGTCGAGCAACGCTTCCGACGTGTACAACCCGGACTCGAGTGCGATCGAGGCCGAGCGCAGCAGGGGATCGGTGGCTTCGAGCGCCGTCAGCTCCTCGAAGCTGCGCCATTCGATCTCGAAATCGGTGCCGGCGTGGCCGGCGAGGCGCGTCGTCTTCAGGTGCAGGAAGGTCGGCCGGCGCGTGCCGCGGCAATGCTCGACCGCGCGCTGCACCTGCGCGTAGCCCTCCGCGAGATCGAGTCCGTCGGCGAAGAAGTAGTCGAGGTCCTTGCGATCGCGGAAATTGTTCGCGATCCAGCCGGACGGCGTTTTCACCGAAATGCCGATGCCGTTGTCCTCGCACACGAACAGCACCGGCGCCGGCAGCCGCTGGTAGGCGGTGTAGGCCGCGGCATTGAACGCCACCTGCGCGGTCGCGTGGTTGCTCGAGGCATCGCCGAACGAGCAGATCACGATCGAGTCCTTCGGCACCGGCAGCGGGTGTCCGATCCGTGGCGCCTGCTCGATCGCGACCGCGGTGCCGAACGCTTTCGGCAGGTGCGAGGCGATCGTGGACGTCTGGGGCAGCACCCACAACGGCTTCGATCCCCACACCTTGTGGCGCCCGCCGGAGGCCGGGTCCTCCTTGCTAGCAGCGAAACTCAGGGCGGAGTCGGCCACCGGGTCGATGCCCGGAAGCTTGCGGGAGCGCTCGGCCATGAAGGCGCCGGAGCGGTAGTGCAGGAACGCGGGATCCGTATGCCGCGTCAGCCGCGCGACCATCGCGTTGCCTTCGTGCCCAGAGGACCCGATGGTGTAGAAGACCTTGTTCTGCACGCGCAGCACGCGCGCCATCAAATCCAGATGGCGAGAGATCAGTTGCGACTCGAACAACTCGCGGAAATCGCGCGCGGTGCAGGCACTGCCCGGCAGCACCGGATCGCCGCCGCGCGGCGCCGGCAACGCACGGCCTTGCCATGCCTGCACGAACTCCGAGAAGTTTGCGTCGACGATTTCCGCGCGGTTGAAGCCCTTGTGGCGCGCCGGGACCGGGGTCTTGATTGCATTCATGTCCGATGGATTCAAGCGGTGCGGGGGGCGCGGCGCGCGAACCATTCCCCGCGTGTCTGGCCCCAGATGTCGATCGCTTCCTGGTCGTGCGGCGCGGGCATTCGGCCGGGGCCGCGTCGGCTCGATCCGAGCCTTTTCGCGACAGCCTGCGAAGCGTGATTGTCCGGCGCGATGCAGTGGATCATTTCGTCCCAACCCAGCACCGCGAATGCCCAGTCGGCCGCCGCGCTCGCGGCTTCCGTCGCATAACCTTGCCCCCACGCTTCGCGCGCGAGCGTCCAGCCAATCTCGTTGCCGGGCCAGCCTTCCGGGCGCAACGGACCGATCCGGCCGATCCAGTGGCCGTCCGCCTTGCGGATCACCGAGAACGGACCGAAGCCGAGGACGTGCCAGGAACCGACGTTCGCCAGGAAATGCCGCCACGAATCGAACGCCGTTTTGGTACCGCCGAGGTGGCGCATGGCCTCCTCGTCCCTGCCCAATGCAGCCCACCCCGCGTAATCCTCCCGCTGGGGCGGCCGCAAAAGCAACCGCTCCGTTTCCAGCACGGGTTCGGGGCACGGCATGGCTGTCGTCATCGCTGCGCTACTTCGACGGCGGACGGTAGCTGCACTCCGGCGCCGCCTGCGCGATATCCGGGATGTTCGGGCTGTAGCAGGTGTAGCGCACGCCCCTTTTCCCGTCCGTGCCAGTGGCGATCGCCGGTACCAGCTGGAGGATGCCGCCCTCGACGCCCGCCTCCGGCTTGAGATATACGTTGATCACGCCGCCCTTGCTCACGAGGATCGAGCGGATCTCGTCGCTGTCGAGCTGGTTGGCCGGGGCCACGTGCGCCTCGGCATTGCTCGAGGGTGGTGTCGCGTTGGACAACATGGCGTTGGCGACGCCGATCTTGACGAGCGCGAGCCGCAGCGAAGTCAGCGCGAGGTGCACCTCGTTGGCGTCGATCGCGGCCGCGGCGCTTCCGCAAACCAGCATTGCACCCGCTGCCACACAGGCGAAAATCTTCGTGCGAAGTTTCATCTCAATCTCCTGCCCTGCCGACCCATCAGAATCGGGGCCAGAGTGCACTTTTGCGAACGCACCCAGACCCCGTCCTCCGCTCGTGATCGCGGACGACCACCCCTAAAACGCATTGATCCCGGTGAGCTCGCGGCCGACCACGAGCTGGTGCACCGTCTGCGTGCCTTCGTAGGTCACCACCGACTCGAGGTTCAGCGCGTGGCGGATCGCCACGTGCTCGGTCGTGATCCCGGCACCGCCCAAAATGTCGCGGCATTCCCGCGCGACATCCAGCGCCATCCGCACGTTGTTCCACTTCGCCAGTGAAATCTGGGTGGGATGCAACTTGCCGGCGTCTTTGAGCCGGCCCAGTTGCAGCGCCAGCAGTTGCGCGGTGGTGATGCGGCGGGCAACGTCGGCCAGGCGCAACTGCACCGCCTGGTTGGCGGCCAGCGGGCGACCGAACAGCACGCGCTCCCGGGTGTAGTCCAGCACTTCCTCGAGGCACGCCTGCGCCGCGCCGATCGGGCCCCAACTGATGCCGAAACGCGCCGAGTCGAGGCAGCTCAACGGACCCCGGAGCCCCTTCACGTTCGGCAGCATCGCGCTCGCCGGCACGCGCACGTCGTCCAGGAACAGCGCGCTGGTGACCGAGGCGCGCAGGCTCATCTTTTTGTGGACTTCCTGCGCGGCGAAACCTTTGGCCTGCGTGGGAACCAGAAAACCCCGGATGCCGTCTTCGGTCTTCGCCCACACCAGTGCGACGTGCGCAAGATTTCCGTTGGTGATCCACATCTTCGAACCATTGATCACCCAGTCGTCGCCATCTTTTCTGGCAACCGTCTTCATGTTGGCCGGGTCGGAGCCGCCGTGCGGCTCGGTCAGGCCGAAGCAGCCGATTACCTCGCCCGCCGCCATCTTCGGCAGGTATTCGCGTTTTTGTTCCTCGCTGCCGAAGGCAAAGATGGGATACATCACGAGCGACGATTGCACCGAAGCGAAACTGCGCAGGCCCGAATCGCCGCGCTCGAGTTCCTGGCAGATCAGGCCGTAGCTCACCTGGTTCATGCCCGCGCCGCCGTACTCCTCCGGAATCGTCGCACCGAGCAGGCCGAGCGACGCGATTTCGGGAATCAGCTCGGCCGGGAAGCGCGCCTGGTCGAAGCAGTCGCCGATGATCGGCAACACCCGGTCGTCGACGAAGCGCGCCACCGAATCCTGCACCATCCGCTCCTCCTCGGAAAGCGCGGCGCGGACATCGTACAGATCGAGGGGGTTCGAACGAGCGGCGGGCATGCTGACTTCCGTTAGATGCGAGCAAGCCTGCGATTGTATCGGGACTCGGGACCCGGGACAGGAGACCCGCGCCCGAATCCGCACCCGGAGGTTCGAAGCGCCCGCGCATCGGAGAAACCCGCAAGACCCGGTCCCACCCGCACGCCTGCGGCTCGAATGCGGGGCCCTAGCGGTCCGGGGTCCCCGGTCCCGGGTCCCGCGGGTTCGAAACCCCGTGCGGCACATGCCCGGTCGCGACGTGGCGGCGCGCCGACTCGACGTTGACCGGCGAGTCGTCGAAGAAGAGGTCCGCGCCGAACGCTTCGAGGAACGGACCTTTGTCGCGGCCGCCGAGGAACAGCGCCTCGTCGATGCGCACACCCCACTGGCGCAGGGTCAGGATCACGCGCTTGTGCGCGGGTGCCGAACGGGCAGTGACGAGGGCCGTGCGGATCGGCGCGTTCTCGGGCGGAAACGCCGCCTGCAGGCGATGCAGGGCCGCGAGGAACCCGCGAAACGGGCCGCCGGGAAGCGGCTCGTCCCAGCGCTCGGATTCGTTGCGGTGGAACGCCTCGATGCCCTGCTCCTGCGACAGGCGCTCGGAGTCGTCGCTGAAGATCACCGCGTCGCCATCGAAGGCGATCCGCAACTGCTGGGAGTGGGCGTCGTGCATCTGCGAAGGCAGGATCGTCGCGGCCGCGACGCCCGAACGCAGCGCGCGCGCGACGTTCTCCGCGTTCGCGGACAGGAACAGGTCCACGGCGAACGGCGCGATGTATTCGCTGGTCGCCTCGCCCGACGTGAAAGCCGCGCGGGTGATCGCGAGACCGTAATGCTGGATCGAATTGAAGATGCGGAGGCCTGTGTCGCCGGAATTCCGCGACAGCAGGATCACCTCCACGTACGGGACGTCGGGTTCGGGCCGGTTCAGCGCCAGCAGCTTCCTGACCACCGGGAACGCCACGCCCGGCCCGAGGACGTCGTTCTCGTGGGCGATCTGGTAGGCCCGGTACGCCTCCAGCCCTTCCCGTTCGAACAGGGCGTGCGATTCGGTGAGGTCGAACAGCGCGCGCGAGGAAATCGCGACGACCAGCTTGTCGTCGCGCGCCGCCTTGTCGTCGTGCACAGAGGGAACGTTCACGCGCGCAGTCTAGCGCGGCCGGCCCTTCGCAAACCTATGCCCACAGCGGGCGGGTAAGCTCCACCAGCACCCAGGCGATAAACGCGCTGATCGGCAACGTGAGGATCCACGACCACACCATGCGCTCGACCACGGTCCAGCGCACTGCGTTGGCACGTTTGGAAGCGCCGACACCCATGATCGAGGAAGAGACCACGTGGGTGGTGGACACAGGAAGCCCGAACATCGATGCCACGATGATCACCGCCGCGGAGCTGGTTTCCGCGGCAAACCCGTTGATCGGGTGCAACTTGACCATCTTGTGCCCCAGCGTCTTGATGATGCGCCAGCCGCCGCCAGCGGTGCCTGCCGCCATCACCAGCGCACACAGCACCTTCACCCACACCGGGATCGGGAAATGGCCACCGGCGTCGGACACCCGCAGGAAGTGCAGCCACGCCGGCAGGTGATCGAAATTGTGCGCCGCGGTGGCGCTGGCGAGGGCCAGCGCGATGATGCCCATGGTCTTCTGCGCGTCGTTCATGCCGTGCGACACGCCCATCGCCGTGGCCGACAACAACTGCGCCTTGCCGAACAAGAAGTTCACGAAAGGGGTGCGGCCGAACCGGCGCAGGTACCCGGTACGATTGCCGAACCATGCGAACAGCGCGAGCAACGCTCCCATCACGACGATACCCAGCGCGAACCCCGCAATCGGCGAGGCGATCATTGGCACGATCACCTTCGGGATCATGCCGCCGCCGTGCCACCATTGGTCGGGATCGGTGGCCCAGATGATCGCGTGGAAGTTGCCGTCGGAAGCGGCAAACGCGGCGCCGCACAGGCCGCCAATCAGGGCATGCGACGACGACGACGGCAGACCCCACCACCACGTCATCAGGTTCCACACGATCGCGCCGACCAGCGCGCAGATCAGCACCTCTCCGCCCACCTGCAGCACGCCTGCATCGATCAGGCCCGTGGCGATGGTCACGGCCACCGCCGAACCGACCAGTGCCCCGCCCAGATTCGTCGCCGCCGCCAGCAGCACCGCCTGTCCCGGCGACAGCACCTTGGTCGCAACCACCGTCGCGATGGAATTGGCGGTGTCGTGGAATCCGTTGATGTAGGTGAACACCAACGCGATCCCGATGACGGCGACGAGCAGGCTGAGGCTCATGCGGCGCGTTCCGCGCAGGAAGCAGGGAGCAGAGAGCAGCAAAAAGCAGGGGGCGCTTCGGCAGCGACCTGACGCGAGAACGTTTCACCGCGCATTTCCCTGCTCCCTGCTCCCTCTCCCCTGCTCCCTGCGCTCACGAATTCTTCAGCACCTTCTTTCTGCCCCCTTGAGTCAAGGGGGCGACGCGGGCTTGCGCAGCAAGCCTGCGCGGGGGTTCTGGAAGCATGCCAGGATCGCACGAAACCGAAGCCGCTCACGAATTCTTCAGCACAATTGAATAAATCACGTTGCCGACATCCCGGCAACGATCGACGGCTTTTTCCAGCAATTCGAACAGGTCCTTGGCCAGCATCATGCGGATCGGATCGTCGCTGCCGAGGTAAAGGGCGCGATAGGGCTCCAGTAGCAACCGGTCGGCTTCCGATTCGACCGCCTGCAGGCGATCCTGCAGCTTGCGCATGCGTCCGATGTTCATGCCGTTACGCAGCTCGCGCACCATCTCCGCGACGCCATCGGTAGCACTCATCAGCAGGCTGGCACGCGAGGCGAAGTCGATGCCCTCCACTCGCTTGGCCACGATGGCGTAGCGTTCCGCGAACTTTTCAACGGTCTTGGGGATGCGGTACAGCGCGGACGACATCGCCTCGATGTCCTCGCGATCGAGCGCGGTGACGAAGGTGTTGACCAGCGCCTCGCTGATTTGCGCGGCGAGATCCTTCTCGCGCCGGCGCGCGGCCCGGAAGCCGTCCAGCAGCATTGGCTCGCCGTGCGCCTCCAGCAGGCCCTGCAATGCCTTCGCGCCGTCGCGTGCGGCGCCGGCGCTTGCTTCCAGGAGGTCATAGAAGCGGTCGCCCTTGCCGAACATCGTCTGTAGGGAAAACATGGCCGCTCATCCGTGCAAAACCCCGGAAATGGTACACGAGCGACGCGCAGGCGCGAACCCCGCCATCGCTTGCTAAACTTCCGGGATGGATCCTCCCGCCCGGCTTTGGGCTGAATGCTGACCGACCTCGGCCTGGTGCTGCTGCTGGCGCTGGGCAACGCGTTCTTCGCGCTCGCCGAAATCGCACTGATTGCCTCGCGCAAGAGCCGGCTGCGCTACATGGCCCGGCGCAGCGCGCGGGCGCAGATCGCCCTGCGGCTGGCGATGCACCCGGACCGCTTCCTGTCCACGGTGCAGGTCGGGATCACCGTGATCACCCTGATCACCGGCGCTGCCACCGGCACGGCAATCAGCGACACGATCCGGCGATGGCTCGCCGGCCTCGGCCTGGCCGCCTCCGCGAACGCCTCGCTGGTGATCGGGCTGCTGCTGGGTTTCATCCTGGTCACCACGATCAACATCACGGTCGGCGAACTGGTGCCCAAGCGAGTGGCACTCATAGCACCCGAGCGGATCGCGCAGGTGGTCGCGTTCCCGATGCAGGTGCTGTCGTGGCTGATGGCGCCGTTCGTATGGTTGCTGAGCTTCCTGTCGGACCTGGTGTTGCGATTGCTCAGGGTGCACCGCGTCCGCCGCGAGCAGGTCAGCGAGGAAGAGATCCGCATGCTGGTGGCCGAAGGCGCCGAGCAGGGCGTGCTGGACACGGATGAACGCAACATGGTCAACCGGGTGCTCAGGCTGGGCGACCGCTCCGTCGACAGCCTGATGACGCCGCGTCCGCGCATCGCGTGGCTGGATGCCGCCGCCCCGCTCGAGGAGAACCTCGCCGTGATGCACGCGACCCCCTATTCGCGGTATCCGGTATACCGCGCGGACGAGGACGAGGTGCTCGGCGTATTGGAGGTCAAGAGCCTGCTCCAGGCGCTGTCGCAGGACCCGCGCAAGGGCATGGCGCCGGCGAAGCCGGACCTGTTCCGCAAGCTCGCGAAGCCGTTGTTCGTACCGGCCACCGCGCGCGCGCTCGGCATCCTCGATGAATTTCGCGACGCCGGGATGCCGTTCGCGCTGGTCGTGGACGAATACGGCGACATCGAGGGGCTGGTGACCTTGAACGACGTGCTGAATGCCGTCGTCGGCCGGACGACCCACGCGGACGGTGCTGTCTCGCACGGCAGCTCGGCGGTCCGGCGCGACGATGGAAGCTGGCTGGTCGATGGCGCGCTGTCGGCCGACGACCTTCGCGAACTGCTGCAACTGGACGAGTTGCCGAATGAGAAGGACGGTGACTACTACACCCTCGCCGGAATGCTGATCGAGATGTTCGGCCGCATTCCCGACGTCGCCGAGAGCACCATCTGGCGCCAATGGAAATTCGAGGTGGTGGATCTGGACGGCGTGCGGATCGACAAGGTGGCAATCACGCCGCTGGCGGGGCCCGATAGCGGGGACGACGCCGAACCCGGCGGCGGCTAGCGGAGCGCAAAGAAAACAACCCTGGTCCGGTTTTGCAGACGAACGGCGCAGCAGCGCGCTGCTGCGCACCCGCTACGCTTGCGGACCGGCCGGTCCGGCGACGCGCGCGAAGCGCCGCCGCGCAGCGGCGGGGTGCCGTCGCCGATGCGATCTACGGTTTGCCCGCCTCTTCCGCCAATCGCGCCATCCGTTCCGCGTCGGCGAGCACGCCGTGCAGGATCCGCAGCTCGCGCGCGTCCGGCATCGCGCGATGGAACAACCGGCGCAGGCGCTGCTCGATGGTGATCGCCGAGCGGCCCTTGTGGAAATCGATCGCGTGCAGGGTTGCGAACAGATGCTCGAAAAAGCGTTCCATCTGCTCGGCACTGGCCGGCTCGTCGCACGCCGCCGGCGGCGCGGGAACCTCACCGAGCACGGCCATCCGCAGCTCCCACGCCATCAGTTGCACCGCCTGCGCCAGGTTGAGGGATGCAAACTCCTCGACGCTCGGGATCCGCACCATGGCATGGCACACCGACAGCTCGTCGTTGTCGAGACCCGAGCGTTCGTTGCCGAACAGCAGCGCCACTTGCCTCTCCTGCTGCAGCATCGGCGCGATTTCCGCGACCGCCGAACGTGGATCGAGTTCCGGAAGGTTCACGCCGCGACGGCGGGCGGACAGGCCGTACACGCGCTCGCAATCGGCGACGGCGCCCCGCACGCTGTCCGCAAGCCTCAGGTTCGCGAGCACGTCGTCGGCACCCGCGGCCATTGCGGTCGCCTGCGGGTCGGGGTATCGCCGGGGCGCCACCAGCAACATGCGCCAGAAGCCCATCGTGCGGATCGCGCGCGCGGCGGCGCCGATGTTGCCGGGATGCGACGTGCGCGCCAGCACGAAGCGGATGGACTGCGGTGGTGGCGGCAAGTTGCCGGTCGACTGGTTCATCCAGCCAGAGTAACGGCGCAGCGCGGGCGCTGTTAAACTCGAACCCGCGCCGCGCCGAGCGGCGCGTTCTTTTTCAGTCCCCCCATCATCCGGATTCATCCATGGCCCGTCCTGCCGTCACCGTTGCGATCCGTGCCGCGCGCGCCGCGGGCAGCGTGATCCTCCGCTACATGAATCGGCTCGACAGCGTGGTCGTTTCCGAGAAGCGCCACCTCGATTTCGTGTCCGAAGTCGACCGCCAGGCGGAAGCCGAGATCGTGCGCGAGCTGCGCCGCGCCTACCCGGACCACGCGATCCTCGGCGAAGAAAGCGGCGCATCGGGCAAGGCCGGCGCCCGCTTCACCTGGGCCGTCGACCCGCTGGACGGCACCCACAACTACCTGCGCGGGATCCCGCAGTTCGCGGTTTCGATCGCACAGCTCGACCGCGGCGAACCCGTGCACGCGGTGATCCTCGATCCGCTGCGCAATGAGATCTTTACCGCCAGCAAAGGCGATGGCGCGTTCCTGAACGACCGTCGCATCCGCGTCGGCCGGCGCGAATCGCTGGACGGCGCGATGCTTGCCACCGGTTTCCCATACCGCCAGCGCCAGCATCTGGACGCCCAGCTCGCGATGACCCGCGAGGTGCTGAAGCGGGCCGAGGACATCCGCCGCGCCGGCTCCGCCGCGCTCGACCTGGCATGGACGGCCAACGGACGTCTGGACGGCTATTTCGAGACGGGCCTCGAGGTCTGGGACATGGCTGCGGGGTGCCTGCTGGTGCGCGAGGCCGGTGGCCGCTACTGCGACCTCGTCGGCCGCGACGGCTTGCCCGGATCCGGCAACATCGTCGCCGCCAACCACATGCTCGCGGAACAAATCGTCGAGGCGATCGCGCCCGCGCTGACGTCCGCGCTGAAGCGCTGAGAATCGCCGAACGGGTGAACGCCCTGTAGGTTGGTGCCGAGCACAGCGAAGCCCAACGACGGTCGCGACCCATTCCATCCGCGGCCGATCGGCGGCTGTTGGGGAAGCAATGTCAGAGCGCTCTTGTACGTTGGTGCCGAGCGCAGCGAAGCCCAACGAGGCTGGTGGCCATGCATCCGCGAAGGATCGGCGGCCGTTGGGCTTCTCCCGGAACGAGTCCGGGATCAGCCCAACCTACCGAAGCCGCGCTGGTGGGAACCTGCGTGCGGGATATCCGGTGATCAGCCCCATCAACCGTCATCCTGCGCCGTCGGCGGCAGCCAGGGCCGCACCCGCTCCGGCCAGGGCCTTGCGGTAGCGCTGGTACAGCAACGCCACCCGTTTCACGTAGACCCGTGTTTCCGCGTACGGCGGCACTCCACCGTACTTCGTGACCGCGCCCGCCCCCGCGTTGTAGGCCGCCGCGGCGAGCTTCACGTCGCCGTGGTAATCGTGCAGCAAGGCCGCCAGGTAGCGGGCGCCACCCGAGATGTTCTGTGCCGGGTCGAAGGCATCCGCCACCCCCAGCTCGGACGCGGTGCCCGGCATCAACTGCATCAGGCCCTGTGCGCCCTTGTACGACAGGGCACCGGCGTTGAATCCGGACTCGGCGTGGATCACCGCGCGCAGCAATGCCGCATCGACGCCGGTCAGCGCCGCCGCGCTGCGAATGTCGTCACGGTAGGCCGCGAGGTGCAGCGGCACGGTGTTCCAGTTGATCTTCGAATGCAGGTTGCATGCGTAGCACTCGACGATATAGGTGAACAACCGGGTCGCGTCGCCGCGCTTGGCGAGTGACGCGATATTGGTGTAGAGCACCGTGCCGTTCTTCTCCCGCACCCGGTACACCGCCCCGCGTCGCGGCGGCTGCGGCACGTCGGCCTGGAGCTTCAGCGGAATCGCCGCGGTCGCACCGGATGCAGGCGTCGGCCCGCTGCTCGCTGGCGGTCGCGGTGGCGGAGACGTCTCAAGACCGAGCAGGCGCGGCAGCAACCGCTTGGCCAGCGAATCCAGGATCGCCACCGGCAGCGGCTGCCACGCATGCTGGCGAATCAACGGCTGCACCTCGATGGTCGCCGGCTGGCCGAGCGGCGTCACCTTCAGCACCGCGGGATTGGCCTTGACCGGGCGGGGCGGCTTGCCGGGCAGCACCGCACCGCTGGACTGCCGCGATGCCGGCGGCGCCGCGACGCGGACGCTTGCCGCGACCAAACGCGCGGTGGCGGTGTGCCAGGCACCGACCTTGCGGCAATCCCGGTAGCCCGCCGTGTGACTGACGAAGGCGATCACGCCGCCCTTGCCGACGCAGCGATACAGGACGCTGGCCGAGACCGGACCGGCCCAGCCGAAGACCAGCAACACCGCGCACGCCACCGCGATCGCTGCGGCGCCGATCGGTTCCGGTCGGGGCAACCCTCGCCTGCCGCCGCGCGCCCCCGGGCGAAGTGTGGCGTTCATGGGCCCGCAGTGTGCCCCTGCGCCCGCCGAATGCCAAGCGGCGCGTTCCCGGAACGGGCGGACGCTCACATCCGTGGGTGCGTGTGCGAAGCGCTGCCCGTCCGGGCCGCTACCCGCTACCACCCCTACAATAGGCATTTCACCGCTCGACCCACTGCGATGGCCGACACCCCCATCCCCGCCAACGCCACTCCGGCGGCGGCATCGGACCAGACCGCTCTCCGGCAAGCCGCGCCGGGGAAGCTCTTCATCCAGACCCATGGCTGCCAGATGAACGAGTACGACTCCCGCAAGATGGAGGAGGTGCTCGGCGCCGAGCGCGGCATGCTGCGCACCCACGATGTGGCCGAAGCCGACGTCATCCTCGTGAACACCTGCTCGATCCGCGAGAAGGCGCAGGAGAAGGTGTTCTCGCAACTCGGGCGCTGGAAGGAATTCAAGCAGGCAAGGCCCGGTGTGCTGATCGGCGTCGGCGGCTGCGTGGCCTCGCAGGAAGGCGAAGCCATTGTCGAGCGCGCGCCCTACGTCGACCTCGTGTTCGGCCCGCAGACCCTGCACCGCCTGCCCGACCTGATCGATGCGCGCCGCAAGACCGGCAAGCCGCAGGTCGATGTTTCCTTCCCCGACATCGAGAAGTTCGATCGGCTGCCGGAGCCGCGTGCGGAGGGCCCGGCCGCGTTCGTGTCGATCATGGAAGGCTGCTCGAAATACTGCTCGTTCTGCGTGGTGCCCTACACCCGCGGCGAGGAAATTTCGCGCCCGTTCGACGACGTGCTGGCGGAAGTCGCCTCACTCGCGGAGCAAGGCGTCAAGGAAATCAACCTCCTCGGCCAGAACGTCAACGCCTATCGCGGCCCGATGTTCGGGGGCGGCACCGCGGATCTGGCCTTGCTGATCCGCGCCATTGCCGAGATCGACGGCGTCGGCCGGATCCGCTTCACCACCTCGCACCCGCTGGAGTTTTCCGATTCGCTGATCGCCGCGTATCGCGACGTGCCGAAGCTCGCGAACTTCCTGCACCTGCCGGTGCAGTCGGGTTCCGACCGCATCCTGACGATGATGAAGCGCAACTACACCGCGGCGATGTTCCGGGAGAAGATCGCGAAACTTCGCGTGGTGCGGCCGGGCATCTCGGTCTCCAGTGATTTCATCGTGGGCTTTCCCGGCGAGACCGACGCCGATTTCGCGCAGACGCTGCAACTGATCGAGGACGTGGACTTCGACCAGTCGTTCTCGTTCATCTACTCCAAGCGGCCCGGGACGCCCGCGGCCAACCTGTTCGATCCGACGCCGGACGCGGTGAAGCACCAGCGGCTGTCGCGATTGCAGGAACTGCTGAATTTCCACGCGGCGAGGATCGGCGAGGCGATGGTCGGCACCACCCAGCGCATCCTCGTCACAGGGCCCTCGAAGAAGAACCCGAAAGAACTCACCGGCAAGACCGAGAACATGCGCCAGGTGAATTTCGCCGGCGACGGGCGTTTGATCGGACAATTTGTCGATGTCGTGATCACCGCCGCGCTGACGAACTCGCTACGTGCCCGCGTACTGGCCCCTGTCCCCTCGGAAGAGGGGTTGGGATGAGGGTCCGATCACAGACCCGGCGTCATCTACAACCCGAACGCTCAACCGGCGCTTCGCGCCACCTTCTCCCGGAGGGGAGAAGGGTTAGACAGGTGGTCCTCGCGCGCCTATGACCGACGGCATCGTCCAGCACGACTTCACGCTCGAACCCGACGACACGCAACGGCTCGCGAACCTGTGCGGTCCGTTCGACGAGCACCTGCGCCAGATCGAATTGCGCCTCGGCGTCGAGATCAACAATCGCGGCAACGTGTTCCGGGTGATCGGCGAAGAACCCGCGGTGAAATCCGGCGAGCGCGTGCTGCGTTCGCTGTACGAGGCCACCGAACGCGAGACCTTGAACGGCCGCGTGCTGAACCTGCGGCTGTCCGAAGCGGGTGTCGACGCGCTGGCGGACCAGCAGGTCGAAGGCGCGCCGGAAGTCATGATCAAGGTGAAGCGCGGGACCATCCGCGGCCGCGGCCCGAACCAGGTGCGCTACCTGCACGCGATCGCCGGCAACGACCTCAATTTCGGAATCGGGCCGGCCGGCACCGGCAAGACCTACCTCGCGGTAGCGAGCGCGGTCGAGGCCCTCGAAACCGGCCGGGTGCAACGCCTGATCCTGGTGCGGCCCGCCGTCGAGGCCGGCGAGAAGCTCGGTTTCCTGCCGGGCGACCTAGCCCAGAAGGTCGATCCCTATCTGCGCCCGTTGTACGACGCCCTGTACGAAATGCTCGGCTTCGACCGCGTCGCGCGGCTGATCGAACGCAGCGTGATCGAAATCGCACCGCTCGCGTACATGCGCGGACGCACGCTCAATGATTCGTTCGTGATCCTCGACGAGGCGCAAAACAGCACCGCCGAGCAGATGAAGATGTTCCTGACCCGCATCGGTTTCGGCACCACCACCGTCGTCACCGGCGACGTCACGCAGGTCGACCTGCCGCGCAGCACGCGTTCGGGCCTCCGCAACGTGATCGAGGTACTGCGTGGCGTCGAGGGCATCAGCTTCACCTTCTTCACCGCGCGCGACGTGGTGCGCCATCCACTGGTCGCGAAGATCGTGCGGGCATACGAGAAGGCGGAAGAGAGTGAAAACGGGACGCGGGGCCCGGGGCCCGGGACCCGGGAAAGCTGAAGCCGCGCATCGTGAGCCCATCCTCCAGAACCCATTCGCCTCACCGCCGCGCGGATGGTGGCCAACCAGCATCGGCACCGCTGCGGAACGCAACCTCGGGTCCCGGGTCGCGGGTCCCGGTTCCCGTCGTGCATGTCGGCTACGCCCTTCCCCGTCGCGGCAGTCCGGCGGCCGTGAGCTTTCGCCGCTGGGTCGCGGCGGCATTGGCGGGTGCCGGACATCGAGGCCCGGCTGAACTGTCGATCCGCATCGTGGGTGCACGCGAAGGCCGCTCGCTGAATCGCCGCTACCGCGGCCGGGATTACGCCACGAACGTGCTGTCGTTCCCCGCCGAACTGCCTTCGGGCGTCGCGGCACCCCTGCTGGGCGACATCGTGATTTCTGCGCCGGTGGTGGAGCGCGAGGCACGCGAGCAGGCCAAGCCCCTGCGCGACCACTACGCGCACCTCGCCGTGCACGGCGTGCTGCACCTGCTCGGCCACGATCACCAGCGCGAACGCGACGCCACGCGGATGGAAGCGCTCGAGGCGCGCATTCTCGCTTCACTCGACATCGCCAACCCGTACTGATGCCGAATGAGAGAGCTGTCCCTACCCCAGCCACACGCCCTGCCGGGTAACCCGGATGGACCGCGCCAGTGGAATCCGGGGCATACCGTTTGCGGATTGATTCGCGACATCCATGTCGCTCACCCTGCGGCCCGCCTTCGACGTTGACATTTGCAATCCTGCCAACGCAGTCGCCGCCCCGCCTCGGGGCTACCGTCGACAATGGCGCGCTCCTGCGACGGCCACGCGCATCCGCTACAATGGACGACCCGCCCCTGCGGGGACGTGTTGCCTTCTATGTCCGAACCGCCAAGTACCATCGGCCCCGCCCACCGGTCACTGTGGGACCGCCTGGGCCATCTCCTCACCGGTGAACCCCGCAACGCCGGGGAACTGCTCGAAGAACTGCGCGAGTCGCAGACCAACGGCCTGCTGACCAGCGAAACCTTCGCGATGATCGAAGGCGCGATGCGCGTCACCGAGATGGTGGTCGCCGACGTGATGGTGCCGCGCGCGCAAATGGTGATGCTGGACGTCGACGACGATCTCCCGAAGATCCTCGACACGGTGGTCGAATCCGGCCACTCGCGTTTCCCCGTGCACGGCGAGGACAAGGACGAGATCCTCGGGATCCTGCTCGCCAAGGACCTGCTTCGCCGCGACCAGGGCGGCGCGCTGGATGTGCGTGCGCTGCTGCGGCGCGCGGTGATGATCCCCGAATCGATGCGCCTCAACGTGCTGCTGGCCGAGTTCCGCCGCTCGCGCAACCACATGGCGGTGGTGGTGGACGAATACGGTGGCGTCGCGGGTCTCGTGACCATCGAGGACGTGCTCGAGGAGATCGTCGGCGAGATCGACGACGAGCACGACGAAGCAGTGCCGCCGAAGCTGATCGTCGCGCAGCCGGATGGCAGCGCGCTGGTGGATGCACTGACCTCGATCGAGGATTTCAACGAACACTTCCGGACCGCGTTCTCCGACGAGGAATACGACACCATCGGCGGCCTCGTCACCGCCGAGATCGGCCATCTGCCCGATCCCGGCGAATCGGCCTCGCTCGGCGAATGGTCGTTCGACGTGATCCGCGCCGACGACCGGCGCGTGCAGCAGCTCCGCGTTCGCAGGGGGAGCGCTGCATAGCGCGGCTCGAGACCCGACAGGGCACAAAACGCTCATCCCTTCCGCAGGAAGGTCGCACGAGGTGCGGGCGCGACGCGCAGCGCGCAGGGTCGGGGATGCCGTCTCGCGGCATGCCTTTATCATGTGACGTCCTTTTGCCACGGCAGCCTTCACCCATGCGCGATTCACCCCGCTCGACCCTCGTCCGCGCATGGGGGACGAATGTCGCCTTGCTGCTGTGCTTCCTGCTGGCGCCCCTCGCCCGGGCCGGTGTCATCGACGCTCCCGGCGCCGACCTGCGCGTGGACCTCTACACCTACGGGCCCGGCACGATCTATTGGGAGCGCTTCGGCCACGATGCGCTGGTCGTCACCGACACCGCGAGCGGGGAAGCCTACGCCTTCAACTACGGATTGTTCGACTTCAACCAGAAGGATTTCTACTTCAACTTTGCGCGCGGCGTCATGATCTACCGCGCGGCCGCGTGGCCGGCTGCCGACGACATCCAGCAATTCACCAGCGAAGGCCGCTCGATCACCGACCAGCGCCTGAACCTCGCGCCGGCGCAGCGCGCGGCCTTGCGCGACTTCCTGGTCTGGAACGTGCAGCCGCAGAACTCGCGCTACCGCTACCGCTACTTCGCCGACAACTGCACGACCCGGGTGCGCGACGCGCTGGACGCCGCGCTGGGCGGCGCGCTGCGCCGGCAGCTCACCGGCCCGGCTTCCGGCGGGGAAACCTACCGCAGCGAAACGGACCGGCTGATGTCGGGGCAGTCCTGGCTCATGTACCTGCTCGATCTCGGGCTCGGCCCGTACGCCGACCAGCCGTTGACGGAATGGACCGGCGCGTTCCTGCCGGCGCTCCTGATGCGCGACGTCGCGCATGCGCACGCCCCCGACGGCAAACCGCTGGTCATCTCGCAAACCCTGGTGTCGCCGCAGCGCCTGCCCTCGCCGCCCGCCGAACCGCCCGACCTGCGCTGGCCGCTGCTGATCGCCGGCGTCGTCCTCGGCCTGGCATTCGCGGCGTCGGCGTGGTTGCGCGACCGCTACCCGGTCGATCGCTGGTGGTTCGCCCTGGTCGGCGCGGCCTACGCCGTACTCGCAGGCCTGGTCGGCGTGCTGCTGTTGGTGCTGTGGTTCGCGACGGCCCATCGCGCGGCCTGGGCCAACGAAAACCTGTGGTTGTTCAACCCCGGCGCCTGGCTGCTCGTCCCGGGGCTGCTGCGCCTGCGCAAGCCTGGGCGCCGTGCGTCGCGGGCGACGCTCGGGATCGCGCTGATCCTCGCGTTGCTGTCCGCGTTTGCGCTGGTTTCGAAACTCATGCCCTGGTTTCCACAGCACAACCTGCCATGGATCCTGTTCGGCTTGCCCGCGTGGCTCGGGCTCGTGACCGGCTTGTGGCTGACGCACCCGGTGACATCGCGCAACCAGGCGCCGGTTCCCGCATAATCCGGCGCATGGACAAAGCCGCCGGCGTGCACTCCGTCGCCAACTGCGCCGCGTACGGCGCGGATGGCCGCAAGATCCGCGACATCACCCTCGACGAGATCAGCGACTTCCTCGCGCGGCCGGATGGTTTCGTCTGGGTCGGTCTGGTCGAGCCCGACGAGCCGCTGCTGGAAAAGCTCCAGGGCGAATTCGGGCTGCACGAGCTCGCAGTCGAGGACGCGCACAACGCACACCAGCGCCCCAAGCTGGAGGCCTACGGCGACTCGCTGTTCGTCGTCGCGCAGACGGCGCAGATGACCAACGGCACCATCGCGTTCGGGGAAACCCACCTCTTCATCGGCAAGCGCTACCTGCTGACCGTGCGCCACGGCGCCTCGCTCTCCTACGTGCCGGCACGCCGGGCCTGCGAACAGGCGCCCGCGCACCTCGCCCTCGGCCCGAGTTACGCGCTCTACTCCGTGCTCGACTTCATCGTCGACAACTACCTGCCGATCGTGCAGGACTTCAAGCAGGAACTGCAGGAACTGGAGCAGGACATCTTCGGCGAGATTGCCAACCGCGACGTGTCGCGCCGGCTCTACGACATGCAGCGCGAGCTGCTGACGCTGAAGCTCGCTGCCGCGCCGCTGCAGGACATCATGGGCCAACTGGTGCGGCTGCACCCGGAGGTGATCCGCGACGCCGTGCGGCCGTACTTTCGCGACGTGCAGGACCACGTGATGCGGGTCAGCGACGCCATCAATTCGATGCGCGAAATGCTCGGTGCGGCGATGAACGTGAACCTGTCGCTGATCACCGTGCGCCAGAACGAGGTCGTCAAGCGCCTCGCGGGCTGGGCCGCACTGCTCGCCGCGCCGACCCTGCTGGCGAGTTGGTACGGCATGAACTTCCACAACATGCCGGAGCTCGCCAACCGCTACGCCTACCCCGCGATCATCATCGCGACCATCGTCATCTGCGTGACGCTGTACGTGGTACTGAAACGCGCGAAGTGGCTGTAGCGGTCAAGCGACCTTTGCCTGCCGTCGTTCGCCGACAACCTCCGGACGCTGCGCCGCAACCGGCGCGTTGCGTGACATCCAAAGCAGCACCAGGCCGACCACGATCAGCGGCAGCGACTGCACCTGGCCCATGGTCAGCCAGCCGGTGTGGAACAGGTAGCCGAGTTGCGGGTCGGGTTCGCGGATGAACTCGATCGCGAAGCGGAAGCAGCCATACAGCAGCGCGAACAGCCCCGAAACCGCATAGCGGTGGCGCGGCTTGATCGAGAACACGAACAGCACGGTGAACATCACCACGCCTTCCAGGAAGAACTCGTACAACTCCGACGGTTGGCGCGCGTACGCATCGAGCACGCCGGACGGATACAGCGCGTGCAATTGCGCGACGTCCATGCCCGCGAAACGAGGGTTTTCCTGCAGCGCGTGCGGAAAGATCATCGCCCACGGCAGGTCGCTGAGCTTGCCCCACAGCTCGCCGTTGATGAAGTTCCCGATCCGCCCGAGCCCGAGTCCGATCGGCACCAGCGGGGCCACGAAATCGACGACGTCGAAATAGTGGGTCACCGTCGCGCGATGCCGCCACCACCACCAGAGGCTCGCGACCAGCACGCCGAGCAGGCCGCCGTGGAACGACATCCCGCCGTCCCACACCCGGAACAGTTGCAGCGGATCGGTCCAGATCCAGTCGATCGGCTGGTAGGTCAGCATGTACCACACACGGCCGCCGACGATGATGCCGAGCATCGCGTAGAACGCGAGGTCGAGGAACGCCTCGCGGTCCACCGCGAGCCTGCCGCGCCGCCGCCGGTATTCACCGAGCAACAGCCCCCCGACGAAACCACCGAGGTACATCAAGCCGTACCAGCGCACCCCGAACGAGCCGATGTGGAAGGCGACGGGGTCGATGTCGACGAAAAAGGGATGGGGCATGCGGATCCGAAACCGATAGGAAAATGCAGACGGCCGTCTCGCGGATCGGCACAGCGTGACCCGGAGCAGCAACCGCGCATCTTACAGGGTCGCCGCCGCGCGTTCTCCTGCACGACCGCGCATGCGCGGATCCGGAGCCGTCCGGCACGCAGCGCCGCGGTGATGCTGCAACCCGCGCTGGCTGTCGCCGCCCGCAGCCGCTGCCGCCCGCAGCGCACCGCTTCGCGTGGGCGCGTACAATCGCGCGGCAGTTCCAGCCGGCGGTGCCAAACGGGGGCCCATGGACGTCTCGAAACGCAAGGTCGGCCTGGTGACCGCGACTGCGCTGGTGCTCGGGAACATGATCGGGTCCGGCGTATTCCTGCTGCCCGCTTCGCTCGCGCCGTACGGCGGCTACAGCCTGATCGGCTGGGCGGTCAGCGCCATCGGCGCGCTGCTGCTGGCCGGCGTGTTCTACCGGCTCGCGAAGCGCGCGCCCCGCGCGGGCGGTCCCTACGCCTACAGCCGCGAAGCCTTCGGCGATTGCGTCGGCTTCCTGGTGGCGTGGATCTACTGGGTCGGTCTGGTCGGCGGCAACACCGCGATCGCGGTGGCTTTCGCCAGCTACCTGTCGGCGCTCGTTCCCGTGATCGGGACGACGCCCCTGTTCGGCGCGCTCGCGGCGCTGGCGGCCATCTGGGTGCTCACCGCGGTCAACGTCGCCGGGGTCCGCAGCGCGGGCGCGGTCCAGGTCGTGACCACGATCCTGAAAATCTCGCCGCTGCTGGCGCTCGCGCTGTTCGGCTTCGTGCATTTCGATCCGCACCTGCTGGCGCCGGGCCCGCGTGCCGGCTCGGCGATGAACGCAATCAACGTCTGCGTCGCGGCAACCCTGTTCGCCTTCATAGGCGTCGAGTCCGCCACGATCCCCGCCGGCCACGTGCGCGACCCCGGGCGCACGATCCCGCGCGCCACCTTGCTGGGCACCGCGATCGCTGCCGTGTTCTACATCGCGTGCACCACCGCGGTGCTGGGTGTCGTGCCCGCCGGCGAGCTGGAACATTCCCACGCTCCCTTTGCGGATGCGGGCCGCCTGCTCTGGGGCGGCTGGGCGGGCCTGCTGATCGCGGGCGCCGCGACCGTCTCCTGCTTCGGAGCGTTGAACGGCTGGATCCTGATCGCCGGCCAATTCCCGCAGGCGGTGGCAAAGGACGGCTTGTTTCCGCAGTTGTTCGCGCGCGAGTCGTCACGCGCGACGCCGACGCTCGGGCTGCTCGTTGCCGCCGCCCTGACCAGCCTCGTGGTGCTGGCCAACTACACCCACGGGATGATCGCGATGTTCACCTTCATCGTGCTGCTCAGCACCTTGAGCATCGTGGTGGCGTACCTCTTTTCGACGATGGCGGAAATCGTGCTGGCGCGCCGGGCGGGCCGCGCGCTGCCCGCGCGCGAGGCGGCGCTGGCCTGCGCCGCCTTCGCCTTTTCGCTGTGGGCGGTGATCGGAGCCGGCAAGGACGCCGTGTACTGGAATTTCGTGCTGCTGGCGCTCGGGATCCCGTTGTACGTGTGGCAGGTACGCGCCGGCGGCAGCAGGGTTGCCGACTAGCGGCTGTCGAGGTCGCCGAGCGCCCGGATCAGCCGGCGCGCGCGCTTGTCCGGACGTTTCGGCGGCGGCTGGTAGCCGCCGCGCTCGGCTCGGCGCTGCGCCCGCGCATCCTCGCGTGCACGGACGGAAGCTTCCGATTCGCCGTAGAGCGTTTGCGCGAGCGCGGCCGAGCCGCGCTTGACGGAGAGTGCCAGCACCCGGACTTCGAACGTCTCCTCGCCACGCGTGATCCGCAGCGAATCGCCGACCCGGACGAGGTGCGCCGGCTTGCAGGATGCGCCCGCGACCGCCACCCGGCCACGCTCGACGGCCTGTTTTGCGAGCGAGCGCGTCTTGAAGAAGCGCGCGGCCCAGAGCCATGCGTCGATGCGGGTGCCCCCGGCTCCCTCCCCTTCAAGGGGGCGAATCGGCGGGTTTGCGGACCGCAGGTCCGCGCGCGGATGAACGCCCGAAGCAGGAGCAGAGGGCCGGGTGGCTCCTCGAGGCAGGGACGCCGAGAGTAGCAACCTGGGGTGGGGATGGGTTTTCGAGGCCACGTTCAACCCCACCCCGACCTTCCCCCTGAAGGGGAAGGAGACAAGCTCTGGGCCTTCATGAACCGCCCAGCAGACGGTTCATCCGTTGCACGAACGCCGCGGGGTCGGGCAATGCCGCGCCGGCGGTGATTTCGGCCTGTTCGAGCAGCAGCAGCGCAAGATCCTTCGCCCTGGCGTCGTCGGCCTCGCTTTCGACACGCTTGACCAAAGGATGCGCAGGATTGATTTCCAGCGTTGCCTTCGACTCTGGAACTTCCTGGCCCGCCTCACGCAGCAGACGTGCAAGATGCGGCGCGAGGTCGTAGTCTCCCAGCGCAAGACACGAAGGTGAATCGGTCAGGCGCGCCGACACCTTGACTTCCGACACGCGGTCGCCCAACAGTTCCTTCAGTTTTGCGACCAGCGGCTCGGCTTCCTTCGCGACTTCCTCCTGCTTCTTCTTGTCGGCCTCGTCAAGCGGCAACTCGCCCTTGGCGACGTTGCGGAACGTCTTGCCCTCGTATTCGCCGAACTGGCCCATGATCCACTCGTCCACCCGGTCGAACATCAGCAGTACCTCGATGCCCTTGGCCTTGAAGGCTTCGAGCTGCGGGCTGCCGGCCGCGGCCTTGTAGCTGTCGGCGGTGACGTACCAGATCGCCTCCTGGCCCGGCTGCATCCGCGCGACGTAGTCGTCCAGCGACACCTTCTGCTCGCCACCTTCGTCCCTGGTGGACGCGAAGCGCAGCAGTTTCGCGATGCGCTCGCGGTTCGACGGATCCTCGACGATGCCCTCCTTCAGCGTATTGCCGAAGAACTTGCGGAACGTCTCGAACTTCTCCGGTTCGCTGGCCGCGAGCTTCTCGATCAGGTCCAGCACGCGCTTGACGCAGGACGCCTTGATCCGCTCGATCTGGCGGTTGTGCTGCAGGATTTCGCGGCTGACGTTGAGCGGGAGATCATCCGCGTCCACCACGCCGCGCACGAACCGCAGGTAGTTCGGCAGCAATTCCTCGGCCGCATCCATGATGAAGACGCGCTTGATGTAGAGCTTCACACCCTTGCGCTCGTCGCGCGCGCCCATCAGCAAATCGAACGGCGGCTGCGCCGGGAGATACAGGAGCGTAGTGAAGCGCTGGCTGCCTTCGACGCGGTTGTGGCTCCACGCCAGCGGATCGTTGAAGTCGTGGCCGAGCGATTTGTAGAAGGCCTTGTAATCGTCGTCGCTGATCTCGGACTTCGGCTTGGCCCACAATGCCGAGGCGTCGTTGACCGTCTCCCATTCCCCGGTCGGCTTGCCATCCTGCTGCTTCTTCATCCGGATCGGGAAGGCGACGTGGTCGGAGTACTTGCGGATCAGGTCACGCAGCTTCCAGTTGTCGAGGAACTCCTTCTCGTCCTCCTTGAGGTGCAGGATCACGCTGGTACCGCGCGCGGCGATTTCCTCCGCAGCCAGCGAATACTCGCCCTGGCCATCGCTCTCCCAGCGTACGCCCTCGTTGTCGACGGCCCCCGCCCGGCGCGACAGTACCGTCACCTTGTCGGCCACCACGAAGGCGGAATAGAAGCCGACGCCGAATTGACCGATCAGGCGCGCGTCGGCCTGCTGCTCGCCGGAGAGCGATTCGAGGAAGCGCCGGGTGCCGGAACTCGCGATCGAGCCGAGGTTGGCGACGATTTCCTCGCGGCTCATGCCGATGCCGTTGTCGCGCACCGTGACGGTGCCGGCCTCCTTGTCGAATTCGACGTCGATGTGCAGCTCGGCATCATCACCCAGGAGCTCGGGCTTGCCGATTGCCTCGAAACGCAGCTTGTCGCAGGCATCGGAGGCGTTGGAAACCAGTTCGCGCAGGAAGATCTCCTTGTGCGAATACAGCGAGTGGGTCACCAGGCGCAGGACCTGCGTGACCTCGGCTTCGAAGGGTCGGGTTTCGGTAGCGGTGTTCATGACGGCGTTTCCATGAGAAAGGATGTACGGACTTGGCGATGGTACGGGCCACAGCACAGAAAATTCTCGTCATCCCGGGGCCATCGCCGGCTTGATCGCTGATCGAAGGCGGTATCCAGTGTTTTCTCGAATCGAGAACAAGGCGCTGGATCCCGGGTTCCGTCCGCAAACGGCGCGGTCGGTCCCGGGATGACGACGAAAAAATGAGACGCGGGGCCGATCTCGGCCAAATTGGTGATGCGGCCGCGATTTCTCAAGCCGCCGCGCGGCCCATCCGGATGATCCAGCGGTAGAGGACGATCACCAGCACGGCGAACACCACGCCGCCGAGAATGATCGAAGGGGTCGCGAACGAACTGCCCACCAGCGCGATCGGAGCCTGCCTGCCGCTGAACCCGACGATGCCGGCGAAGATCACCGCCAGCAGGCTCTCGCCGACGATCAGCCCGGAGGCCAGGAGAATACCGAGCTGCTTGGTCGCATCGCCGTTCGGCTTGCGCTCGGCGCGGCGGTCGAACCAGGCGCCGACCAGCGCACCCACGACCACCATCAGCGTGGTCGAAGTCGGAAGGTAGATGCCGAGCCCCACCGCCAGCGGCGGCAGCCGCGGTCCCTTCCTTGTCAGGCCCAGCACCTCGTCGAGGATGATCACCCCGACACCGATTGCGGCGCCGAGGCCGATCATGTCCCACGGCACCGCGCCGGTGATCACGCCCTTGGCCAGCGCCGAGATCAGGCCGGCCTGCGGCGCCGGAAGCGCGGTCGCGGGATTCGCGCCGGGCGCACCGAGGAAACCATAGCTGTGCTGCAGGAGGTCCAGCACCGGCGGAATCACCACCGCACCGACGAGTACGCCGATCACCAGCGCCCACTGCTGCAGCGCGGGCGTCGCATCGACCAATTGGCCGGTCTTCAAATCCTGCAGGTTGTTGTTGGCGATCGAGGCCACCGCGAACACGATCGCGGTGATGAAGAGGGCAAACCCGACCAGCGCCTTGTCGGCGCCCGCCGGCAGGAACGGCTTCACGCCGACCACCAGCAACAGCGCCGCGACCACCACGACCAGGATGCCGACGCCCGAGAGCGGGCTGTTCGAGGATCCGATCAGGCCCGCCATGTAGCCGCAAACCGCCGACACCAGGAAGCTCAGCAGCACCACGAACACCACGCCGCCGATCACCAGCGTTGCGATCGCGGCGCCGAGGCCGTTGGTGATCGCAAAATGCCACAGCAGGAAGGCGATGGGAACGAAGCAGATCACGGAAATCAGCCCCACGAGTCCGATCGGCATGTCGTGCTCGGTGCGCGGCAGTTCGTGCAGCGTGCCGGCCTTGCGCGCGCGCGAAGCCCGCATCGCGCCTGCAAGTCCGCTCGCCAGCGGCTTCACCAGCTTGGCGAGCGTCCAGATGGCCGCCACGCCGATTGCGCCGGCGCCGATGAAACGCACGTAGTGGCTCCAGCCGTCCTGCGCCACCGTCGCCGCCGCGCCCGCGGCCCAGTGCACGTGCGTGAAGTACGGCACCGCCCAGACCCAGCCAATCGCCGCCCCGACCAGCATCGCGACGCCCACCCAGAGCCCGACCAGGTGCCCGATCGCGAACAACGCGAACGACAGGCCGAAGTCGAAGCCGGTGGCGCCGCCACGCGCGCCGCCCACCCGGAAATAGTCGGTCACCGCAGCGGCGAACACCCGCGTCTGCACGATCACGTAGAAGGCGGCCGAGATGATCGCGCCCCACAGCACGGCCTTGAGGCCCGCGCTGCCGGCCTGGGCGGCCGCAGCCGGATCGGGAGCCTGGGGCCCGCTGCGGTCGGCGGCGACCGGCACCGTCTCCGCCTCGCCCATCCGGCCGATGTCCTCGGATCCTGCGCTGCCGACCTTCAGCACCTCGGCGCACGCCACGCCTTCCGGATAGGGCAAATCGGAATCGGTGACCAGCGCGCGCCGCAACGGGATCGTGTACATCACGCCAAGGATGCCGCCGGTCGCGCAGATCCCGACCGAGGTCCAGAAGGGAAATCCCGTCCAGTAGCCGACGATCACGAGACCCGGCAGCACGAAGATGATCGACGACAACGTGCCCGCCGCCGAGGCCACCGTCTGCACGATGTTGTTTTCCTGGATGGTCGCGTCCTTCATCGCCTTCAGGATCGCCATCGAAATCACCGCGGCCGGGATCGAGGTCGAGAACGTCAACCCCGCCTTCAACCCGAAGTACACGTTGGCGGCGGTGAACACGATCGTGATCACGATGCCGATGATCACGCCGCGGATGGTGAGTTCACGTTGCCTGGGCAAACCGGAAACGGCGTTCATGCTGTGCTCCCCTGGATCGAAGGGACCGCGGCCCGGCGGCGCGCGGCATGACACGGCCGGCGCTCCCGCCGAACCGCATCCGCCGCATACTAGCCGCCTCGCACCATCACGCAAGGGAGTCCGCTTGGCTTACCGCGGCCGCTTCGCACCCTCCCCCACCGGCAAGCTGCACTTCGGGTCGCTGGTGGCGGCCCTCGCGAGCTGGCTGCGGGCGCGCCACGCGGGTGGCGCGTGGCTGCTGCGGGTCGAGGACATCGATCCACCGCGCGAGGTGCCCGGGTCCGCCGCGGCGATCCTCGCCACGCTGGAACGGCTGGGAGTCGGGGCCGACGCGCCAGCGCTCTTTCAGTCGCGGCGCGGCGCCGCCTATGCCGCCGCCCTGCAACGGCTGCGCGACGACGGCTCCGCATTTCCATGCTGGTGCAGCCGCGCCGAGCTCGGGGCCGCCGGCGCCGCGCATCGCGACGGGCGTTGCATTGCCCCGGCGCGTGATGGCCAGGAACCCGCGTGGAGGCTGCGCGTACCCCGCGCCGACATCGAGTTCGAGGACGTGTTGCAGGGCCCGCAACGCCAGAACGTGCGCGATGCGGTCGGCGATTTCGTGCTGAAGCGCGCTGACGGATTGTGGAGCTACCAGCTCGCCTGCGTCGTGGACGACGGCTTCCAGGGGATCACGGAGGTCGTGCGCGGCGCGGACCTGCTCGATTCCACTCCGCGGCAGATCCTCCTGCAGCGAATGCTGGGACTTCCGACGCCCGCGTACCTGCACCTGCCGGTCGCGGTCGATGCGTGCGGCTGCAAACTTTCCAAAGCGACCGACGCGCCGCCGGTCGAGGCGCGCGATCCGCGGGCTGCGATTGCTGGCGCCCTGCGGTTCCTCGGCCAGGCGGTCCCCCAAGTGCGCGATCCGGGAGCGATGCTGTGCGCGGCGGCGGACGCCTTCGACCCGGCGCCGCTGCGCGGGATCGTATCGCGCAAAGCCGACCCGCAGGCACCGAGCTGATCCCGGTCGCGCGCGCGCAATCATCCTGCAAAGCCGCGCCCATCCGCTTGCGAAGCGGGTAGGATGGGGCCACACCACAGGGCCGGGGGCCGACATGAGCGCACGCGTGGCACTGGTTACGGGGGGTACCGGCGGCATCGGTACCGCGATCGTCCGGCGGCTGGCCAGGATGGGACACAAGCTCGCCACCAACTATCGCAACGAGGAAAAGACGCGGGCGTGGCGGGAGCAACTTGCCGGCGAAGGCATCGAGGTGCTCACCGTCGGTGGCGACGTGTCGGATCCGCAGTCCTGTGAGCAAATGGTCCGCGAGATCGAGGCGCGACTCGGTCCCGTCGAAATCCTGATCAACAATGCCGGCATCACCCGCGACGCCACCTTTCACAAGATGACCTACCAGCAGTGGGTGGACGTGGTGAACACCAACTTGAACGCCTGTTTCAACGTCACCCGGCCGATCATCGAGGGCATGCGCGCGCGGAAGTGGGGCCGGATCGTGCAGATCAGCTCCATCAACGGCCAAAAGGGCCAGTACGGCCAGGCCAACTACGCCGCCGCCAAGGCGGGCATGCACGGTTTCACCATTTCGCTGGCGCAGGAAAATGCAAGGCTCGGCATCACCGTCAACACCGTGTCCCCCGGCTACATCGGCACCGACATGGTGATGGCCGTTCCCGAGGACGTCCGCGCCAAGATCGTCGCGCAGATCCCGCTGGGACGCCTCGGCGAGCCGGACGAAATCGCCTACGCCGTCGCGTTCTTCCTGGACGAGAAGGCCGCTTGGGTCACCGGCGCAAACCTGGCGGTCAACGGCGGGCATTACATGGGCTGGTGACGGGAAAGCCGTACCGCTCGCGAAGCGAGCATGAACCCATAGGGCGGATCCAGGCGCGCAGCTCCAGATCCGCCGCTCGCGCGGCTTGACCCCGCCTGCGCATTCTTCCTGGCCCCTGTTGCCGGCTCCGTCGCCGCGCTCCTTCAGCCGGACCACGCGAACGGCTCGCGCAGGTTGGGGTGACGCCGGCTTCATGCGGAAGCTCAACGTTGGAACCCACGCGAGGG
>JAICJG010000064.1 GCA_025928585.1 Rhodanobacteraceae bacterium | reverse complement strand
TAATAGAACTCGCGCCCGCGCCAGTACCCGCCCTGGTAGCCGACTCCGGTGTATCCGTATCCGTAGTCGATGCCGCCGTAGAAGCCGACCTGGGGCGCCCAGTAGCCGGCATGCCAGTGGTAGTAGCCATCCGACCAGCCCCACCATCCCGGCGTCCACAGCAGGCCAACTTCGGGTGGCGTCACCCACGTGCCCGGAACCCAGTAGTAGTCGCTTCCATCCCAGTCCCAGTAGCCGGGCGTCCAGATGTAGCCGGGAGCGGGGACGACCGGTTGCTCGTACACGGGCAGTGGCGGAGGCGCGATTCCGATGGATACGCCGATGCTTACCTGGGCGGTGGCGACGAGCGGCAAGGCGGCCAACATCGGCGTGGCGAAGAGACCTGCGGCGAGCAGGGTTGTCGCGATGCGATTCACGGTGAATCCTCCTCCGAACGGAGCCGGAGCGGCCCGTGCCAATTGGAGCGCAACGGGAGGGGGGGTGCTGATACCCGCGGCCAGCCCGGTCGCCCTGCGTTCACGAAGGATTTTGCGGCCGTTCAGCAACCGGGGGCTGGCGGCCGGCGAGCCGCAACCGTTGCGACGGCGCCGGATGAGGGCCGATCCTGGGCGTGACCTGCCTGGGGGCTATCGAGCGTGCTCCGGCTGCCCGGTCGCCGCCGGCGGTTCTGGCGCCTTGCCCTCTTGCCGCAACTCGCGCCGCAGGATCTTGCCGACGTTGCTCTTGGGCAGTTCGTCGCGGAACTCGATGTACTTCGGGCGCTTGTAGCCGGTCAACTGGTCGTGGCAATACTTTTTCAGATCCGCTTCGGTGAGCGACGGATCCTTCTTCACCACGAACAGCTTCACCACTTCGCCGGAGTGCTCGTCCGGCACGCCGATCGCGGCGACTTCTAGCACGCCAGGGTGGTGCACGACCACGTCTTCGATCTCGTTCGGATACACGTTGAAACCCGAGACGAGGATCATGTCCTTCTTGCGGTCGACGATGTAGAAGAGGCCCTTCTCGTCCATCCGCGCCATGTCCCCGGTGCGCAGCCAGCCATTCCTGTCCAGCACCCGGTCGGTCTCCTCCGGACGCTCCCAGTAGCCCCGCATCACCTGCGGGCCGCGCACGCACAGTTCGCCCGCTTGGCCCACCGGGACGTCATGGCCGCCGTCGTCGCGCAGCGTCACGCCGGTGGATGGCAGCGGCATGCCGATGGAACCCGTGTAATCCTCGATGTCCAGCGGATTGGCGGTGACCACCGGCGAGGTTTCGGTGAGCCCGTAGCCTTCGATCAGCGGGATGCCGGTCGCCTTCTTCCAGCGCTCGGCGACCGCGCGTTGGACCGCCATGCCGCCGGCCAGCGCGAACTTGACGCGCGAAAAATCCAGCGACGCAAAATCCGGGTGGTTGAGCAGGGCGTTGAAAAGCGTGTTCACACCGGTGATCGCGGTCCAGCGGGTCCTGCCGAGCGTCTTGATGAACGCCGGAGTGTCGCGCGGGTTGGTGATCAGGATGTTTTCGCCACCGAAATACGTCATGAAGAGCGCGTTCACCGTCAGCGAAAAAATGTGGTACAGGGGCAGCGCGGTGATGATCTGCTCCTGGCCGGGCGTGAACAGCCCGCCGACCCACGCTGCCAGTTGCAGCGTGTTGGCGATCATGTTGCCATGGCTCAGCACTGCGCCCTTGGCGACGCCCGTGGTTCCGCCGGTGTATTGCAGGAAGGCGATGTCGTCGTGACCGAGGCCGATTTCCGGCTGCGGCCGCCCGGCGGCCCTCGCGAGCAGGTGGTTGAAGCGAAGGTGCCCCGGCAGCGACCACCGCGGCACCATCTTCTTGACGTGCTTCACCGCGAAGCTGACCAGTGGTCCCTTCGGGAATCCGAGCTGGTCGCCGAGCGAAGTGACGATCACGCGCTTGACCGCGGTGCGCGGCAATGCCTCACTCAGCGTCGCCGCGAAGTTCTCGAGCACCAGGATCGCGACGGCCCCGGAGTCGGCGAGTTGGTGTTCGAGTTCGCGCGCCGTGTACAGCGGATTGACGTTCACCACCGCGAGACCCGCACGCAGTGCACCGAACAGCGCGATCGGGTACTGCAGCGTGTTCGGCAGCATGATCGCAAAACGAACGCCCTTGCCGAGCTTCCACTCGGTTGCGAGGAACGCGGCGAACCGGCCGCTCAGCCGATCGAGTTCCGCATAGGTCAGCGTCTTGCCGAAGCTCGAATAGGCCGGCCGCTGCGGATGCCGGGCACAGGCATCGTCGAACATCCCGACGATCGACGCGTACCGCTGGAGGTCGATCTCGGCCGGGACGCCTTCAGGGTAATGTGCAAGCCAGGGGCGCGGGTCGGCCATCGCTCAATTCCCTCGTGGATGCGTGTGTTGCACCCGGTGCCGGCATTGGAGCACGATAGGCGCGAAAGCGGCAAGCTGCACCTCGCAGCTTGTAAAAGGGGAACTGCACGATGGATTCGCCGGCCCCGTGGCGCCGAAAACGCGTCGCCCCACTCGAACGAGTGGGCGCCCTGCTCTTGCTGCTCACGGTCGTGGCGCTGGCGGCCTGCCACCACGCGCCGGCCGAACAGCAGGTCCGCCAGGCGATCGATTCGGCCGCTGTGGCGGCGCGCGCCAATGATCCATCGGGCGTGCTGGCGGTCGTCAGTGACGACTTCACGGGCAATGCCGGCACTCTCGACCGGCGCGGTCTGCATCGCCTGCTCGCGTTGCGCGCGCTGCGCCAGGACCGGACGGGCATCCTGCTCGGACCCATCAGTTTCGAACACAAGGGCGAGCGGCTCGTCGCGCGCTTCAAGCTGGTATTGACCGGCGGCAAACCTGGTGACCTGCTGCCCGCTGACTCGTCGATCCGTACGCTGACGACCGCCTGGCGACGCGAAGAGGGCGCATGGCGCTGTTACAGCGCGACGTGGACCCGCTGAGATCCACACGCCGGCGTTGGCGGCGCAACGCAGAGCCAGGCGGCCCCGATGCGGTTCGGCCGGCAAGCGAGCTTGCGTGCCGGCGTCAGGATTGCGCCAGCGCGTGCTCGGCGTGCGCCTTGATGGTCTTCACCATCGAGGCAAGACCATTGGAACGGGTGGGCGAGAGATGCTTGCCGAGCCCGATCGCATTGATGAAGCCGGGATCGGTATCGAGGATTTCGCGCGCGCTGTGCCCGGAATAGACCCGCAGCAGCAGCGCCACGAGGCCCGAAACGATGGCGGAATCGCTGGTGGCGCGCAGCTCGAGCCGCCCGGCATCGCCCGACACCACGATCCATACCTGCGACTGGCAGCCGTCGACCTTGTTGGCGTCCGTCATGTCCGCGGGCGGGAGCGGCGGCAGCTTGCGGCCGAGGTCGATCAGGTACTGGTAACGTCCTGTCCAGTCGTCGAAGAACGCAAATTCCTCGATGATTTCCTGCTGCGCGTTGCCGATGTCGGTTGCGTTCATGGGTTGGCGATTTTCCAGCGGGTTCCCTGCGGGCCGTCCTCGATCGCGACGCCCATGCCTGCGAGTTCCTCGCGAATGGCATCGGCGCGGGCGAAGTCGCGCGCAGCACGTGCAGCGCGGCGCGCCTCGATCAGCAATTCGACCCGGGGCGCGTCCACGCGTTCCGCCCCGCGCTTGAACCAGGCTTCGGGATCCTGCTGGAGGAGTCCCAGCATCGCCCCGCAGCCGAGCAGGTTGGCCTTGGCATTGGCGAGTTCCGCGTGTTCTGCTCCGCCGAACGGCTTCGCCGACTTATCGAGGATATGCCGCGCCAAGGCTGCCTCGTGATTCAACACGGCGAGTGCCCTGGGTGTGTTGAGGTCATCTTCGAGCGCGGGCATGAAGTCGGCCCGGCCGATTTGCGCTTTGACGGTAAAGTCGGCGAGATCACGCAACGTTCCATACAGCCGGTCCAGCGTCGCGATGCTCTGCTCGATCAACGCGTCCGACCAGTCGAGCGGCTGGCGGTAGTGCGCGGACAGCAAGGCGTAGCGAATCGCTTCGGGCGGGTGCTGCTCCAGCAGGGCGTGCAATTGCTTGACGTTGCCGACCGACTTGCTCATCTTGGCGCCGTCGAAGGTCAGCATGCCGTTGTGCAGCCAGAAGCGCGCGAAGGTCCGGCCGCCGTGCGCGCAGGTCGATTGCGCGATTTCGTTCTCGTGGTGCGGGAACACGAGATCGACGCCGCCGGCGTGGATGTCGATGGTCTCGCCGAGGTGCGCGGCGGCCATCGCCGAACATTCGATGTGCCAGCCCGGCCGCCCGCGGCCCCACGGGCTGTCCCAGCCGGGCAACTCGGGCGTCGAGGGTTTCCACAGCACGAAGTCGGCGGGATTTCTCTTGTACGGGGCGACTTCGATGCGTGCGCCGGCCACGAGTTCGTCGGTCGAGCGGCCGGACAGCCGGCCATAATCGGGAAAGCTCGCGACGTCGAACAATACGTGTCCGTCGGCCGCGTAGGCATTCCCGGACCCGACCAGCGCCTCGCACATCGCGATGATCGGCTCGATGTGCCGGGTCGCCAAGGGTTCGACGTCGGGCGGCGCGACCCCGAGCCTGGCGATGTCCTCGCGGTAGATCGCGGCGTAGCGGTCGGCGATGGCGGCGATCGGCAAGCGGGCTTCGGCCGCTGCCGCGTTGATCTTGTCGTCCACGTCGGTGATGTTGCGCGCATAGACGAGCCGTGGATACCGCCGGCGCAGCAGGCGGGCCAGGACGTCGAACACCACCGGGCCGCGGGCATTGCCGATGTGCACGTAGCTGTAGACCGTGGGCCCGCACAGGTACATGGTCACGCGGCCTTCGTCGAGCGGTTTGAATTCCTCGACGCGGCGGGATAGCGAGTTGTAGAGGCGCAGGGTCATCGGCCGGGTACACGTCGCTTGGGTAGAAAATAAGCAAGCAATTTTATCAGGTTGCAGTCACTGCTTGAGCGTCGATTCAGGATGCGGGTGCTCCAATGGGCACGGTTCCCTGTGGACCCGTTGGAGTTCGTGCCCTGGGGGGAAATGCATCGTATGTCGAAGATCCTGATTGCAGCGCTTCTGTTCGGCACGGCGGCCGCGGCGAACGCGCAAGATTACCCGCCGCCGCCCCCGCCGGGGGCGCAGGCCGCGAACGTCCGCTACGGCTGGGCTGAAGTGCTGCGGGTGGATCCCGTGTATGCGCCGGTCGCGGCCGCACCGCAACAACAGTGCTATCCGGAGACGGTGACGCAGCGGGACGATAACCACACCGGGGGTACCGTGCTCGGGGCGATCGTCGGCGGCGTCCTCGGCAGCACGGTGGGCAAGGGCGACGGGCGCAAGGCGGCGACGGTGGCGGGTGCCGTGGCGGGTGGCGCGATCGGCAACCGCGTGTCCGCGGCGCACGATCGCACCTACAGCACCCAGCAAACCGTTTGCCAGCCGGTCGACGATTACGCGCCGCAGCAGCAGATCGTCGCCTACGACGTCGAGTACCGTTTCCGCGGCGAGGTGTACATGTCGCGGGTACCGTACGATCCGGGTGAGCGGCTGCGGGTCCGGATGACCGTTGCGCCGGCGGACTAGCGCGATCATTCCTTTGTTCCATTCGAGCCGATCCCACGGCTGTTGGGCTTCTCCCGGAACGGGTCGGAGTATCAGCCCAACCTGCCGCCTCGCCTTCGTAGGTTGGTGCCGAGCGCAGCGAAGGCCGACGTCGCTTTTCCCCGCCGCCGCCACCCGCCTGCCGTTGCATCGACCGGAGGAGTGTGCGACGATGCGCCGCTCACCCAGTGACGCGCCATGACGTTTTCTCCCTTCATCCAGCCGGTCATCCTCACCAGCGCCCGCGCGGCCGCGGGGATGACTTCGCGCGCGCGCCGACCCGAACCTCGACATCCGGCCGGGTAGGCAGTCGCGCGCATCGGTGTAATACCGAACGACAAAGAACCCGGCCCCGCGCCGGGTTTCTTCTTTTCGACTCCGCAAATCCTGGCTTCATGCCGCCGGCGCCTCCCGGTGCCGGAACCCTGGTTGCACGAGGACCATGCATGACCCTTCGTCATTTCATCACCACCCAGGACTGGAGCCGCGCCGAGATCGACGCGCTGCTCGAGGACGCCGCCGCATTCAAGCGCTCGCCCATCGGCGATCAGCTCGCCGGCAAGTCGGTTGCGTTGTTGTTCTTCAACCCGTCAATGCGCACGCGCACCAGCTTCGAGCTGGGCGCCTTCCAACTGGGTGGCCATGCGGTGGTGCTCTCGCCCGGGAAAGACGCGTGGCCGATCGAGTTCGAGGCGGGCGTGGTGATGGAGGGCGACGCCGAGGAACACGTCGCCGAGGTTGCACGGGTGTTGTCACGCTACGTCGACTTGATCTGCGTTCGTGCCTTCCCGAAGTTCAAGGACTGGTCCGTCGACCGCGAGGATCGCGTGATCAAGGCCTTCGCGAGCTTCGCGACGGTCCCCGTGGTGAACATGGAAACCATCACGCATCCGTGCCAGGAACTCGCCCACGCACTGGCGCTGAAGGAGCACCTCGGCGATTTGCGCGGCAGGAAGTACGTGCTGACCTGGACCTACCATCCGAAACCGCTGAACACGGCGGTCGCCAATTCCGCGCTCCTGATCGCGACCCGGATGGGCATGGACGTGACGCTGTTGTGCCCGACGCCGGATTACGTGCTGGACGAGCGCTACATGGCGTTCGGCGCGGCGAACGCGCGCGAGAACGGCGGCTCGCTGCGGGTGACGCATGACATCGAGGACGCCTATCGCGGCGCTGATGCGGTGTACGCCAAGAGCTGGGGCGCGCTGCCGTATTTCGGGCGCTGGGAAGCGGAGAAACCGATCCGCGACGCACACCAGCACTTCATCGTGGACGAAGCCAAGATGGCCTTGACCAATCGCGCCGTGTTCAGCCATTGCCTGCCGTTGCGCCGCAACGTCAAGGCCACCGATGCGGTGATGGATGCGCCGTACTGCATCGCCATCGACGAAGCCGAAAACCGCCTGCACGTGCAGAAGGCGGTGATGGCCCGGCTTGCTGCGCCAGTCGCGATGCGGGAACAGGAATCCGGGATTCGTCGCGTCAGCCCGACAGAGGATTTGAGCCCGTGAACCGTGCACACAGCTATCGCGTCGAGGTCGAATGGACCGGCAATCGCGGCAGCGGCACCGATGGCTACCGCAACTACGGCCGCGAGCACCTGATCCGCATCGAAGGCAAGCCGGACATCGCGGGCTCATCCGACCCGATGTTCCGTGGCGATGCCGCCAGGCACAATCCCGAGGACATGCTGGTCGCGGCGCTTTCCTCCTGCCACATGCTGGCATACCTGCACCTGGCCGGGGCGGCGGGGGTGGTGGTGACGGCGTATGCCGATGCCGCGGAAGGCACGATGGTCACCGAGGGCAGCGCCGGCCGCTTCACCGAAGTGGTGTTGCGGCCGGTGGTTGCGATCACGGCCACCAGCGACCCCGCAACTGCCGAAGCGGCGCACGCGGACGCGCACCACGCGTGCTTCATCGCTGCATCCGTCAATTTCCCGGTGCGCTGCGAGCCGCGGATCGTGGTTGAAAAGCCGGGGCCGGGGACCCGGGACCCGCGACCCGGTTGAGGCCAAGCCGCGCAGCCGCCGTTCTCTTGATCATCAATTGCCCAGGAAACAAACATGTCATCGCAAGCCGCTTCCGCGGATCCCGGTTCCCGAGTCCCGGCTCCCGGGGGAAAAAACATCGTTCTCGCCTTCTCCGGCGGCCTCGACACCAGCTTCTGCGTGCCGTACCTGAAGGAACGCGGCTGGTCCGTGCATACCGTGTTCGCCGACACCGGCGGCGTGGGCGCCGACGAACGCGCATACATCGAAGCGCGCGCGAAGGAGCTGGGCGTTGCCTCGCACGTCACCGTCGATGGCGGTCCCGCGTTGTGGGAACACTTCGTCAAGCCGTTCGTGTGGGCGGGCGAGGGCTACCAGGGGCAGTACCCGCTGCTCGTCTCCGACCGTTACCTGATCGTCGAAGCTGCGATCAAGCGCGCCGCCGAACTCGGGACCCGCGCAATCGCGCACGGGTGCACGGGCATGGGCAACGACCAGGTCCGCTTCGACCTCACGGCGCAGGCGCTCGGCGATTTTGAAATCATCGCGCCGATCCGCGAAATCCAGAAGCAGCACACCGCGGTGCGGGCCTACGAGCAGGACTTTCTGCGGCAACGCGGTTTCGAGGTGCGCGCGAGGCAGCAGGCCTACACGATCAACGAGAACCTGCTGGGCGTGACGCTTTCGGGCGGCGAGGTCGACCGCTGGCAGGCGCCCGGCGAGGGCGCGCGCGGATGGTGCAAGCCGCGCAGCGAATGGCCGTCCGATTCCATGCGGGTGCAAATCGGGTTCGCCAATGGTGAAGCGCGCACGCTGGATGGCGAGCCGATCGCGGGCCACATCCTGCTGGCGAAGTTGAACCACCTGTTCGCGCAGTACGGGGTCGGGCGCGGCCTTTACACGGGCGACACCACGATCGGCCTCAAAGGGCGGATCGTGTACGAGGCGCCGGGCCTCGCGGCGCTGCTCGTCGCCCACCGCGCGCTCGAGGAGGCGGTGTCGACCAAGCACCAGAACCGCTTCAAGCCGGACGTTTCCCGCAAGTGGGTCGAGCTGGTGTACGAAGGGTTCTTCCACGACCCGCTGAAGGCCGATCTCGAAGCGTTCCTGCGATCCAGCCAGCGCTGCGTCGAGGGCGAGGTGACGCTTGAGACTTGTGGCGGCACCGTCGATGCGGTGGCGATCGAGTCCAGGCGCATCCTCAACGCCAAGGGCGCGACCTACGCGCAAGCGGCGGACTGGGGCGTGGCCGAGGCGGAGGGCTTCATCAAGCTGTACGGCATGAGCTCCGGGCTGTGGGCCGAGGTGAATCGCCAATGATTCAGGACTCGGCGCTGTTGAATGCGACCTTGGCGCACCTCCGTGCGCTGGTTGCATTCGACACGCGCAATCCGCCGCGCGCGATCGGAACCGGCGGAATTTTTGATTACCTGCGCGCGCAATTGGCGGGATTCCATGTCGAGGTGACCGACCACGGCGCAGGCTCCGTCAGCCTGTTGGCGGCGCGCGGCAAGCCCGGGCTCCTGTTCAACGTGCACCTCGACACGGTGCCCGATTCGAAGCAGTGGAGCGCCAGCCCGTTCGAATTGCGGGTCTCCGGCGACCGCGCAATCGGGCTCGGCGCGTGCGACATCAAGGGCGCGGCCGCCGCAGTGCTTGCGGCGGCGGGTGCATCGGCTGGTGACATGGCATTGTTGTTCACGACCGACGAGGAGGGCGCCGATCCCCGCTGCGTCCGGACATTCCTCGACGCGGCGGAAAACCGCGTCGACGGTCCCCGCCCCCCGGTCCCGGCTTTTGCAACCGTGATCGTCGCCGAGCCCACGGATTGCAAGGCGGTGCTCGCACACCGTGGCATCCAGTCGGTGCGCGCGCGCTTCGAAGGACGCGCAGGACATGCGTCGAGGAAGCAGGAAGCGGACGACAGCGCGCTGCACCAGGCCGTGCGTTGGAGCGCCGCAGCCCTGGATTTTGCCGAAGCGCGTTCGGCCGAGAATTTCGGCGGCCTGCGCGGCATGCGCTTCAATCTCGGCCGCATCGAGGGCGGCATCAAGGCCAACATGATCGCGCCGGAGGCCGAGTTGCGGTTCGGCATGCGGCCCTTGCCTGCGGCCGACATGGACGGGCTGTTGGCCCAGTTGCGGGAACTCACCCATCCAGGCCCCGCGGAGTTTGCGGAAACCTTCCGCGGACCGCCGTTGCCCGCGGATTGCGCCACCGCGGGATCGCGCCTGCAGGAGTCGTACGCGCTCGCGGAAAGCCTCGGCATTCCTGTCGGTGAGGCCGTTGATTTCTGGACCGAAGCCGCGTTGTTCTCGAAGGCCGGCTGCAAGGCCTTGGTGTACGGACCGGGCGACATCGCGCAGGCCCACAGCGCCGACGAATGGGTCGCGCTCGATGATCTTGAACACGCGGCACGGACCTACCTGCGCATCACGGAAAGACCGGCATGAGCGAAGTCCGCAACACCATTGTCCGCCTGCTGTCGGCGATGGGGAGCGCAAGGGAAATCCAGCAGTACCTCAAGCGCTTTTCGCGGTTGGACGCGAGCCGCTTTGCCGTGGTCAAGGTCGGGGGCGCGGTGCTGCGCGACGAATTGGCCGAATTGGCTTCGTCGCTCACGTTCCTGCAGCGCGTCGGGTTGACGCCGATCGTGGTGCACGGCGCCGGGCCGCAGCTCGATGAAGAACTGGTCAAGGCCGGCATCGAGAAGCGCACCGTCAATGGCCTGCGGGTGACGCCGCCGCGGGCGCTCGGGATCGTGCGCCGGGTGTTCCACCAGCAGAACCTCGCGCTGGTCGATGCGCTGCACTCGATGGACACCCGCGCGACCTCGGTGGTCTCGGGGGTGTTCGCGGCGGACTGGCTGGATCGCGAGCGCTGCGGCCTGGTCGGCAAGGTCAAGCGCATCGAGCTGGCGCCGATCGATGCCAGCCTGCGCATGGGCTCGATCCCGATCATCGCCAGCCTCGGCGAAACCGACGAGGGCCAGATCCTCAACATCAACGCCGATTTCGCGGCCAACGAACTGGTGCGCGTGCTGCAGCCCTACAAGATCGTGTTCCTCACCGGCACCGGTGGCTTGCTGGACGATTCCGGCAAGGTCATCGATTCGATCAATCTGTCGACCGAGTACGAGCACCTGATGGCGCAGCCCTGGGTCAGCGGCGGCATGCGCCTGAAGCTGGAGCAGATCGCCGACCTGTTGCGCGACCTGCCGCTGGCGTCTTCGGTTTCGATCACGCGGCCTGCCGAGCTGGCGAAGGAACTCTTCACCCACAAGGGGTCCGGCACGTTGGTTCGCCGCGGCGAAACGGTGCTGCGGTTCGACTCGTGGGAGGGGGTGGATCGCGCGCGACTGCGTGCGCTGATCGATTCGAGTTTCGGGCCGCGCCGGCTGGTTGCCGACTACTTCGAGCGCACGCGGCCGTACCGTGTGTACGTGAGCGAGAACTACCGCACGGCGATGATCCTGACTCTGGAGCACGTCGATAAAGAGCAGGGCTTGCCGTACCTCGACAAGTTCGCGGTGCTCGAGGACGCGCAGGGCGAGGGCCTCGGTCGCGCAGTCTGGCAGGTGATGCGCGACGAGAACCCGAAGCTGTTCTGGCGTTCCCGCCACCGCAACCGCATCAACGCCTTCTATCACGAACAATCGGACGGTTGCTTCAAGGAACCGTGGTTCAAGGTCTTCTGGTACGGCCTCGGCGCCGACTTCCCCACCATTGCCGGCTGTGTCGCGCACTGCGCACAACGGAAACCTACGCTGATCGAGTGACATGGCCACTTCCGGAAAAACCCTGGGGATCGTGGGGGCGCGTGGGCATACCGGCGCGGAGCTGATCCGCCTGGTTGCGGCGCACCCCTGGCTGAAACTCGCGTTCGTATCCTCGCGCGGGTTGGACGGACAGCGCGTCGACGCCCACAACGATGCGTATGCGGGTGAATTGTGTTATGAAAATCTCGACCCGCACGCCGTTGCCGCGAAACACGCGGATATCGTGGTCCTCGCGCTGCCCAACGGCAAGGCGGCGCACTACGTCGAAGCCATCGACGCGGCCGCACCCGAAACGGTGATCGTCGACCTTTCCGCAGACCATCGCTTCGACGGAAGCTGGTATTACGGCCTGCCCGAACTGACCCGCGACCGCTGGCGCGGGGAGAAACGCATCAGCAACCCGGGTTGCTACGCCACCGCCATCGAGCTGGCCGTGACGCCGCTCGAGGACGTGCTGGCGGCGCCGCCGGTGTGTTTCGGTGTCTCGGGCTACTCGGGTGCCGGCACCGGACCTTCGGACAGGAACGACCCCGAAAAGCTGCGCGACAACCTGATGCCGTATGCGCTGACGGGACACATCCACGAAAGGGAAGCCTCATTTCACCTGGGTGTACCGGTCGAATTCATGCCGCACGTCGCCCCACATTTCCGCGGACTCACCGTCACCACCAATCTATACCTGTCGCGCGCCCTTCCACGTGAGGAAATCCTTGCGCGCTTTCGCGGCCGATATGGCTCCGAGTCGCTCGTTCGCATCACGGACGATCCGCCCTGGGTCAGCCGCATCGCCGGGAAACACCATGCCGAAATCGGGGGCTTCGCAGTGTCCGCCGACCATCGACGCGTGGTGGTCGTGGCGACGCTGGACAATCTCCTCAAGGGCGCGGCGACCCAGGCGATGCAGAATATGAATATCGCGCTCGGCTTCGACGAGTTCAGCGCGATTCCGCAGGAAACGCGGGCGGGTGATGGGTAGGGGACTGCGAGCCCGCGCCCTCACTGAAGACCCCGGCGGTGCGCCCGCACCATCCCCACTCCCGAATCCCGGTGCAGGACATCATGACCGAACCCGTCTGGCAAAAATCCGACAGCAAGATTGACGCGAGAATCATGCGCTTCCTCGCGGGCGACGACGTGTTGTTGGATCGCGAGTTCTTCTTTCACGACATCACGGCCAGCAAGGCGCATGTCGAAGGCCTGGCGAACATCAGCATGCTCGACGCCGGCGAAGCGGCGGCGCTGAAGCGCGAACTCGACCTGCTCGCTGACGATTTTGGCAGCGGCGCCTTCGTGCTGGACGAGCGTTTCGAGGACGGCCATTCCGCGATCGAAGCGCGCCTGACGGAGCGCCTCGGCGACACCGGGCGCAAGGTACACACCGGTCGCAGCCGCAACGACCAGGTCCTGGTGGCGACGCGGCTATGGCTCAAGGAAAAGCTTTCGGAGCTGCAGGCGCACTGCAAGTCGGCTGCCCGCGTTTGTCTGGACCGTGCAGCAAGTGAATCGCTGCCGCTGCCGGGCTACACGCACCTGCAGCGCGCGGTGGTGTCGTCCACCAGCATGTGGTGGGCCGGCTTTGCAGAGGCCTTCATCGACGACGCCTGGCGCGCCCGCCAGACCCGCGGGTGGATCGATGCCAATCCGCTCGGCACGGCGGCGGGGTACGGGGTGAACCTGGCGCTGGATCGCGATCACACCACGCGGGTGCTCGGTTTCGCGCGCATGCAGGTTGCGGCGAACTATGCGCAACTCTCGCGCGGCAAGTTCGAGATGGCGGCGCTGGAAGCGATCGGCAGCGCCTTGCTGGATGTTCGCCGCATGGCTTGGGACCTGTCGCTGTTCACGACTGCCGAATTCAATTTCGTGCAGGTGCCGGACGAATACACGACCGGGTCGTCGATCATGCCCAACAAGCGCAACCCCGACGTGATCGAACTCTTGCGCGCGAGCTATGCGAGCGTCGCTGCCGCCCGCACTGAGGTCGAGCAATTGCTGTCGCTGCCATCCGGATATCAGCGGGATCTCCAATTCAGCAAGGGCGGGATCTGCCACGGCGTGCATCGCGGGCTGCTGGCCCTGGAGCTGGTACCGGATTTGCTGGCCCGGATGAAGTGGAATGCATCCGTGATGCGTGCAGCGATCGAGCCTTCGATGCATGCCACCGACGTCGCGATCGAGCAGGCGGCGCAAGGCGTTCCGTTCCGGGACGCCTATCGCGCTGCCGCCAAAGCGGCGGACGCGGCAGGGCAGGGACGCACACCCGAACAAAGCCTTGCTGCGCGTACTTCACCCGGCGCGCATGCCGATCTCCGGCTTGACGATCTGCACAAACGCTTGCTGGCGCTCGACGCCGCTCCAGCCTGTCCTTCAGTGTGAAGTAGCGCTGGCTTCCGGCGTCGCCTTCAGGTACCGGTCGAACCACGCCACCGTGCGCTGCAACGCGTCGATCTGGTTCTCGCGCTTGGTGAAGCCGTGGCCCTCGCTGGGGTAGAAGTGCGCCTCGACCGTGCGGCCTGCCTTCTTCAGGATCGATACGACCTGCTCGGCTTCCTCTTTCGGCACGCGGATGTCGTTGTCGCCCTGCAAGACCAGCAGCGGTGCTTTCGCATTCTTGATGTAGGTGATCGGCGAGTCGGCCTCGTAGATGTTCCGGTCCTTCACCGGATTGCCGAGCAGCGATCTTTCGTATTGCTGCAGGAACGGGTCCTCGTGCTTGAGCATCGTGAACCAATTGATGATGCCGTACTCCTCGACCGCCGCAGCCCACACGTCGGGCGTCTTGCCGATCGCCATCAACGTCATGTAGCCGCCGTAGGAACCGCCGGTGATACCGATTTTCTTCGCGTTCACGTAGCCTGTCGCGTCCAGGAATTTCGCGGCGTACACCTCGTCTTTGAGATCACCGCCACCGAGATCCTTGATATTGGCCTTCTGGAAGGCCATGCCGTAACCGGTCGAGCCGCGCACGTTCGGTGCGATGACGGCGTACCCGCGCGAAGCCAGCGCCAGCGCCGTGCGGTTGAAGTAGTCCGTGGTCTGGCCGGTCGGACCGCCGTGCGGCAGCACCACGCCGGGCGTGGAGCCATCGCGCTTCAGGTTCGCGGGCATCCACAGGAACGCGCTGATCACGGTGCCGTCGTAACTCCGGTAATGCACCAGTTGCGAGTGCGGCAGCGCGTCCGGATTGATGCTGGGCAGCGCGGAATGCGTCAACTGTCGCGGCGATCCGCCGCTGACCGGGTAGACCCAGTAATCTTCGGGCTCACTGGAGCTTTGATGCGAAACCAGCAGGCGTGAACCGTCGTCGGAAAAGGCCGCGGGATTGCCGGCCGGCAAATTCAGCCCATCGGCGAGCGCGAGTTTGCTCGGTTTTTCGGCCGCAATGTCGTAGAGATAGACGTCGCTGCGCCCGTCGGCGTTGATTGTGTAGAGCACCTGCTTTCCGTCCGGCGAGAAATTGCCTGCGCTGGATTCCCAGGCGCCTTGCGTGAGCCAGTGGTAGCTGTGTTTCGCGATGTCATACAGCGCGGCGCGGTTCGTGCCGCCGTTGGCGTTCGAGGCGACCGCCAACCAGCGTCCGTTCGGTGACACCGCGCTGGCCGTGATCAATACCTGCCCCTGGTGCGGCGTCAGTTCGATCGTTTTGCCGGTCGCCACGTCGATACGCCACACGCTGGCGTCAGTAAAGCCGGCATTGAGGCGATTGGCGTACACGCTTTTGCCGTCGCGGCTCCACGCCACCACCTGCCACAGGTGATCCTTGCTCGCCTCGTGCGTCAGTTGGCGGATCGCGCGGCTCTTGCGGTCTAGCAGGGCCACGTTGGTGACGGGCGACGCCTTCGGCTTCAAATCGAAGGCGATGGTCCGGCC